>DAOUAB010000077.1:0-24382 GCA_034434015.1 Anaerolineales bacterium | reverse complement strand
GGCCACCGCAAAGCCATAGCCGGGCACGTACATCCGCGTGCCGAACGGCATCATCGTCCGGTCGATGGCGACCATGCCTTTGGTGAGCAGCTTGCCGGAGGCCGTGCGGCCATAGTTGCGGGCGGTGACCGGCGTGCCGGCCCGCGAGGCCGAGTACGACGTGGCATACATGGTGTAGGCGCGCCAGTACTCGATCACGCCGTCCGGCGTCTCCAGGGTGCGGACGACGATCTTGGCGCCATAGCCGATAACGCGCGGCGTCGGCGCCTGCGCCACCACCTCCGCCTCGGTCGTCCGCCCCACCTCCACGCCGTCCTCGTAGCGCACGCGGACGTAGCGGCGCTGGATCCCATCCGCCCCCGCCTGGAGCGTCTGCACGTTGTCGATTTCCACGTCCGGCAGCGCCTGGTAGACGGTCTCGCGCGGGATCAGCACCTGCTCGGTCAGCACTTCCTCGCGCACCCGCACCACGCGGATGACGCCGTCGGCCGGCAGCGCCTGGTCCACGGCCGGCGTCGTGTAGTCGGCGCCCACCAGCGCCAGGCCGATCTCGGCCAGGGCCTCGCCCACCGTGGCGGCCCGGCTGCGCGCCATCAGCGACCGTCCATCCACCTGGACGGTGACCGGGCGCGCGCGCGTCAGGGTGATGGTCACGCCCGACGTCAGCGGCGTCGCCAGGGCCGGCCTGACCTCGTCGGCCTGATGCACGCGGAGCCCGGCGTCCCACAGCGCCTCGCCGACCGTCCGCGCCGCGGTCTGCAGCGTGAACGACGCGCCGTCGTCCACCACCGACACGGTCACGGCCCGCCGGACCACGATCCGGCGCGGCGCGGTCTCCGGCGGCGCGGCTGGGTCCGCGCGGACGCCGTCGGCCCAGACCTCGTCGGCGGCGTACAGCAGCACGCCGTTCTCCGCCAGGATCTGGAAGGGAGCGACGGCCTGCGTGCGGACTTCCAGCGCGCGCCCATCCACGTCGATGCGGACGAGGGAGGCGCGTTGAAGCACGACGACGGAGGCGGGCTCAATCGGTTGGTTGAGGTCAGAGACCTGGGATTGAACCCGGGCGTTGCCGAGCCAGACCACATCCTGCGCCGCGACCGTCAGGCCGGCGGCGCTCAACACCTCCCGCACCGTGGCCGCGTGCGCCCGGACCGTCTGCGCCCGGCCATCGGCGCGCACCGTGAACGAGGGCCGGGTCTGCAGGTAGACCACCGCGGCCAGGGCGGCCAGGAACACGAGGCCGCCCCCGATCCAGCCGGCGCGGCTGGCCGGACGAACGACGACGGCTGCTCCCGTGGGAGGCGCGCTCTCAAGACTCATCAGCGTTGACCCGGTTAAACACACGCGCCCGGGCAGGCAACCCGACGGCACCCGGAGATGGCTTCTTACCGCTGCTGCCTTCCGGCCCTGACGGGGTTCGAAGGTCTCCGCCGCGCCGGACCCACCCGGGCACGCATTCAGATTATACCAAACGGCTGCTTTACAATTCGGCGGCCGGGGCGCGCCGCACGCGTTGATAGAGCGCCTCGTGGGCCGCCAGCGTGCGCTCCGGCGAGTGCGCCTCGGCCAGCGCGCGCCCGGCCCGGCCCAGGGCCCGCGCGTGTTCCGGGTCGCGGATCAGGCGCGCCAGGATCGCGCCCAGCGCCTCGACATCGCGCGGCGGCGCCAGGTAGCCGTTGCGGCCATCCTCGACAAACTCCGCCATCGAGCTGGCGCGCACAGCCACCACCGGCAGGCCGGCCGCCGCCGCCTCCATCACCACCGAGCTCTGGATCTCGACCTCGGAGGCCGTGACGAAGACCGAGGCCAGCCGGTACAAGCCGGGCAGGTCGCCGGTCACCGGGACGTAGCCCGTGAAGCGCGCGCGCCCCGCCAGGCCCAGGTCCGCCGCCAGCCGCTCCACGGCCGCGCGCTCCCGGCCGTCGCCGACCACCAGGAGCTGGGCGTCCACCGCGCGCAGGGCCGCGGCCGCAGCGCGCACCACCAGGTCCGCGCGCTTGTCGGCATCCAGCCGGCCCACGTGCAGGAGGATGGGCCGCGCCGGGTCCAGGCCATATTTTTGGCGCAGGCGCGGGCCTTCATCCGGCCCGGCCGGCTCCGGCGTGAAGCGCTCCAGGTCCACGCCGTTACTGATGGGCAGGGGCGCGCGGGCCTGTTCCCCGCCGCCATTCGCCGCCAGCCGCGCCGCCACGATGTCGGCGATGGTGCGGCTGGGCGCGACGAGGGCGTCCACCCGGCGCGCCAGCCAGCGCGAGTAGGCCCACAGCGCCTGCTCGGCCCAGCGGCCCAGGCCCTGCGCCCAGGCCGGCAGGTACGCAGACACGAACCAGGGCAATTGATGAAGGGTAAGCACGGTCGGCGCGCCCAGCGCGCGGGCTTCGAGCAGGCCCGCCAGGCCGACGCTGACCGGGTCGTGGGCGTGGACGACGTCGGGCCGGAAGGCGCGCAGTTCAGCGGCCACGGCCGAGCGCGGGAAGAGCACGGCGCGCTGGCCGACCCGGAAAGGGTTGTGCCAGGACCGCAGACGGGCGACGCGCAGGCCGCCGGCCTCGGTCACATAGCCCGGCCCCCGGTCGCTGGCCGCGATCACCAGGACGGCGTGGCCGCGGCGCGCCAGGCCCTCGGCCAGGCGTCCGACGACGAGGGACGCGCCGCTGATCATGGGCGGATAAGACTGGCAGACCAGGGCGAGGCGCACCATACGGCCCGGGCGAGGAGCAGAAACGAACGCCGCGAAAGGAAGGCGATCGGCCGGTCAACGGCGCGAGAACGTGCGGGGGAAGGCCTCGCCGCGCTGCTCCCAGATCTGCACCAGCTCCACGCAGGTGCGCAGCGCCGCCTCCATGTCCTGCACCGCCACCCATTCGAGCGGGCCGTGCCAGTTGTGGCCGCCGTCGAACAGGTTGGGCGTGGGCAGGCCGCGCTCGGTCAGGCGCGAGCCGTCGGTGCCGCCGCGCACCGGGATCACGCGCGGCTCCAGGCCCGCCGCCCGGACCGCCTCGAGCGCGAAGTCCACCGGGCGCATATCGCGCTTCAGCCACTCGCCCATGTTGCGGTAGGTGGGCGTGATCTGCAGCTGGACGCGCGCGCGCGGCTCGGCCGCCTGCAGGCCGGAGCACAACTGCCGAAGGCGCGCCCCGCGCGCCGCCAGGCCGTCCAGGTCGAAATCGCGCAGGATGAAGCGCAGCTCCACGCGCGCCGCGCTGCCGTTCATGCCCGTGATGTGCGTGAAGCCCTGCCGGCCGTCGGCGTGCTCCGGGCCGGCCCGCTCGGCGTCCAGCACCGCCAGCAGCTTGGCGGCCAGGTGCAGGGCGTTGACCATGCCGTGCGGCTTGGCCCAGCCGGGATGCGTGGACACGCCTTCGATGGTGACCACGGCGCTGTCGCCCGAGAACGTCTCCCAGTTCACCTCGCCCGGATACTCGCCGTCCAGGGTATAGGCCGCGTCGGCGCCGAGCGTCTTCAGGTCCAGTTTCTCCACGCCGCGCCCGATCTCCTCGTCCGGGTTGAAGCAGAAGCGGAGCGGCCCGTGCTTGATCTCCGGGTGCGCCAGCAGATGCTCGACCAGCGTCATCAGGATCGCCACGCCGGCCTTGTCGTCGGCGCCGAGCAGGGTTCGGCCGCTGGCCGTGACGACGTCCTTGCCGACGGCCGTCTTCAGTTCCGGATACCGCTCCGGGTCCAGCACCTGGGCCGGGTCGTCCGGCAGGCGGATGGGCGCGCCGTCCCACTTTGCATGCACGATCGGCTTGACGCCCGCGCCGGGGAAATCGGCGGTGTCAACATGGGCCAAAAAAGCCAGCGTCGGCAGGTCCTTATCCGAAGTCGCCGGGACGGTCGCCGTCAGGTAGCCGAACTCGTCCAGGCGCACGTCGCTGGCGCCGAGCGCGCGCAGCTCGGCCTCGAGCAGGCGCAGCAAGTCCCACTGGCCGGGCGAGCTCGGGGTGGTCGGCGAGGCGCTGTCGCTCTGGGTGTTGATCTGGACGTAGCGCAGGAAACGGGTGAGGAGGGTGTCGGGCATAGCCGTTCTGGATGAAAGACGAAGGACGAGAGACGAAAGCGGACCTTCGTCTTCCGTCCTTCGTCGATTGGCGTGTGTCTGGGTGCGCTTATCTTACCACATGATACTTCTGAATAAACGCCAGCGGGTCGGTGTACACGGCCCAGACGGCGCCCAGGTCGTCGCCGGGCCAGTGGCCGGGCTGGCTGCGCAGGATCGGGTCGAGGGCGATGTCGAAGTGCAGATGATAGTTGTTGGCGGCGTACTCGCCCACGGTGGCGATGAACTGCCCCGGCCGCACGGTCTGCCCCTCCAGCACCTGCAGGTTGGCGACGTGCGCGTAGCGCGCCCAGACCACGCGGTCCTCGCCCGGCACCGGGTGCTCGATGACGATGACGTTCTTCCAGCCGGCGCTGATCCAGCGCGCCCACAGCACCGTGCCGTAGCCGATGGCGTAGATCGGGGCGTCCTTGTCGGCGATGACGCTGCCCTCCAGGTTCAGGTCGGCCCCGGTGTGGATCGCCCAGCGGCTGCCCAGCCAGTAGCGCGAGCCGATCGGGTTGGCGTCGAACCAGTCGCCCACCCAGAAGCGGTAGCCGCCGGCCGTCAGCCGGCCGGTGGGGATCGGCCCGCGCCGCTCGAGGTCCGTGCCCACCGGCGCGTCCAGGCCCGCCGGGGCCGCGGCGGGCGCCGGGCTGACCCGCGCCGGCGACGACGTCGCTGGCCGCCAGCGCAAGGCCCCGTACGCGATCTCGAAACGCCCGCTCGGGTGGGTGGCCGGGTCGACGAAGGTGATATCGGCCACATTCACGCGGCCGGCGTCGCCGCGGGTCGGGTCCAGCTCATACTCGGTCACGCGCGGCCCGCCCGGCGCGCCGTTGAGGATATCGCCCTCCAGCGGCGCCCACTGGTTCCGGTAACGGGATTGATCCAGCACGACCGTGGTCTCACGCCTCACGCCGCCCGGGTAATCCACGATGACGTAGTACACGTCGCGCGCGTAGGCGTGCTCGGCCGGGATGAACGCCTCGATCACATACCGGCCGCGCCCCACCAGCTTCGGCACGTAGGCCACGTACAGGGTCTGCGCGTTGTAGGCGGCGGCGCGGTAGGCGTAGGGCCGGCCGTTGACGTCCAGGGCCACCGACCAGCCCGGGCTGACCACGGCCGGGTCGTCGTAGTAGTTGAGCACAAACTCGCCGGTGCGCTCGTTGTCCGGGTCGACGATGACGGTCATGGGCGGCGCGTCGGGCGGCAGCGGCGGCCGGCCGACGATGATCGGCGGGGGCGGCGGGGGCGGCGGCGGGGGCGGCGCCCCGCCCGGCAGGGTGACCCGGGCCACCTCCGGCAGGTCGGCCGGACCCAGGCCCTCATCCGGGAAGTTGAGGCCCTTGCCGTAGCGGTACCAGGACAGGCCGCGCGCGCCGAAACGGTCCACGGCCAGGCGCGCCGTCACCGGGATGTCGGCGGCCGGGTACAGGCCGATGGAGCCGCCGGGCGAATACCCTTGCAGCATCGGGTAGACCGGCTTGCCCCAGCCGCCGATGGCGTTGTAGCAGTTGCGCAGCGCGGTCTCGGCGCTGACGCCGAAGTGATAGTGGTAGACCATCGGATGCAGGCTGTCGATCTCCGGGAACCAGATACTCTGCACCCAGAGCTGCGCCGGGCGGCTGCCGCGGTAATCGAAGATCAGGCCGATGTGGAAGTCCGGGCCCAGGCGGTCGCGCAGGCCGGTCGCCAGCGCGCGCGCCGCGTTCTGGTCGCCGACGAAGTAGGCCGGCCCCTGCTCCAGGTCGAGCAGCAGCGAACGCACGCCCGTGCCCTGGCAGACCTCGACGAAGCGGTTGATCTCGGATTCGACGGTGACGCCGCGCACCACGCCCCAGGCGTGCATCTCCAGGCCGCGCGTCGCCAGCGTATCGGACCAGCGCCGCACATCGGCGGCCGAGTTGATGGCCAGATTGGGCTTGCTGGAGTCGAACGCGCCCTGCCAGCCCGCGCCATTGTTGGTCTTGACGAACAGGCCGGTGAGGTTGGGCGCGCCGGCGCGCAGGTTGTCGGCGATCTGGGCGATGGTGGTCTCGCCCACCGAGGCCGGCGACCAGTAGACCAGCGCGAGCCGGCCGTCATAGAAGGTCGGGTTGCCCATGCGTCATCTCCTGTGAAATCCGGGGCGCAGACGCTGGCGGAAGTATAGCGCCGGGCCGGCTTGTTACCGAACCGTAACTTTGCCGTCGAACCCGGGTAATGGGCGCACGCTAAGCTGGCAGTACAATGAACAGCGTGCGCCCCTTACGTCTACTCCTCGCGATCGTCGGTTTCCCGGTTGCCTGCCGGCCGCTGCCCCTCCCCGGCGGCGATGCAATTGACGTGCCGGAGAGCGCCGCCGGGGCGACGCCAGACCCGGGCCCATTGATCGTGATCCGCGATGGCGGCGTCCGTTGGACCGGGGCCTCGCTCGCGGCGCCTGTCCCGGCCGGCTATCTGTCCCAGGTCGGCTTCAGCGATCCGCCCCACGGCTGGGCCCGGGGCGATTACACACTGGCCCGCACGCTGGACGGCGGCCTGAGCTGGCCGCCGGCCGCCTGGCCGACGACGTCCCTGTCCGCCCCCTGCCCCGGACCGGATTGGCGACCCGCGCCGCCGGCCGGCTATCCCCGGTGATCATGATGCTGAAACGTCCGCTACTGGCCGCCCTCATCGCCGCCCTTGTGCTCGGCGCCTGCGCCTCCCCGCGGCCGACCCGGGTGGCCCCCACCGGCCCGGCGCGCACCGCCGTGCCCACCTGGACCCTGCCCTTCGGCCCCAACGCCACCCCCGGCCCGATTCCTGCGGATGGCGTCGCTGGCGCGACGCCTGAAGGTGTGCCGCAGAGCGGCACACCGACTCCGACCGCCCGCCCCGGCATTGATCCGACCCTCGGCGCGGCCACGCCCAACCCGTTCGCCACGCTCGTCACGCCCATCCCCGAACCGATGCCGCAACTCTTCATGGAGAAAGACGTCATCAACCTCCTGCTGCTCGGCCGGGACACGGACCGCGCCTCCGCCAGTTACCGCACCGATGTGATGATTGTGGTCTCGATCAACAAGGCCGCCCGGTCCGTGACGCTGCTGACGCTGCCGCGCGACCTGTTCGTCTACATCCCGGGCTGGACCATGAATCGCCTGAACACGGCCTCGGCCTACGGCGACTCCATCGGCTATCCGGGCGGCGGCGTGGCCCTGCTGGAGCAGACCATCCTCTACAACCTCGGCATCCCCCTGCACGGCTGGGCGCGCATCGACTTCGGCGGCTTCAAGCAGGTGGTCGACATCCTGGGCGGCGTGGACGTGCCGGTCTCGTGCGCCATGCAGGATTGGCGGCTCAAGGACCCTTACGATCCGACCGTGGATGTGCAGAACGCCGACAACTGGCACCTCTACACCGTAGAAGCGGGCGTCCAGCACATGGACGGCGACCTGGCCCTGTGGTATGCGCGCTCGCGCAAGCGCAGCAGCGACTTCGACCGCTCGCGCCGCCAGCACCAGGTGCTGCGCGCCCTGTTGGAGAAGGGCCTGCAGTTGAACATGCTGCCCAAGGCCCCGGAACTGTATCAGCAGTATGTGCAGATCGTGGACACCGACCTGAACATCGGCGACATCCTGCAGTTCGCGCCGCTGGCGGCCGAGATCGACCGCGCCCGCATCAAGAGCCGCTTCATCGGCCGCGAGCACGTCTGGAGCTGGACCACGCCCGCCGGCGCAGCCGTGCTGCTGCCGGACCGCGCCGCCATCAGCGCCCTGCTGGAAGAAGCCTTCCAGCCGCCGCCGACCAACACGCTGGCGCGCGGCGGACCGGCGGTGGAGGTCTGGAACGGCACGCCCAACCGGGACTGGGCGATCCTGGCGGCCGACAATCTGAACTGGGCCGGGCACGCGCCCGTCATCGGCGCGGCGGATCGGACGGACTATGCGGCGACCGTGCTATACGACTTCACCACGACGCCCAAAGGCTCCATCCGCGCCGACCTGCAGCGCCTGTTCAACGTGAGCGATGCGAATGTCATCGCCATGCCCGACCCGGCCGCGCCGTATCCGTACCGCGTGGTCCTGGGCGCCGACTACAACAGTTGTGTCCGTCCGCCGCAGGCCATCCACGCCACGCCCACCCCCGGCCCCGGGCTGAGCCTGGGCGAAGGCGAGGTTGTCCATGCCGCGCGGGTGCTGGAGCCGCCGCCGACCGTGGACGGCGACCTGGTGGAGTGGACGATGCTGGTCTACGGGGCGCAGGAGCCCGCGTTCGGGGCGCAGAACCGCCAGGGCGGCGACGACCTGGCCGGCTCGTGGAACATCGCCTGGGACGACGTCTACCTGTATCTGGCCGTCAAGGTCCGGGACGACGTGGTGACCGCGCCGCCGGCAGGCGAGGCCATGTTCCGCGGCGACAGCCTGGAGTTGTGGTTGAGTATCGACCCCGGCGGCCGCACCGACCGGCTGACCGAGCGCGAGTTCCAGCTCGGCCTCTCACCCGGCGACCTGACCGGCAGCGCCGGCCCGGAGGCCTACCTGTGGCTGCCGAACCAGCACAAAGGACCGGTGGGCGATGCCCGGATCGCGGCGCGCCGCGTCGAGGGCGGCTACGCGCTGGAGGCCGCCGTGCCCTGGTCCGTCTTCCGCCTGACGCCCTTCCCCACCGAGGGCTTCGGCTTCACGCTGGCCGTCAACGACGATGACTCGCCCGGCAGCCCACAGCAGGAGACCCAGGTGACGAGCGCCAGGGACGCGCGCCTGACCGACCCGCGCACCTGGGGCGTGCTCACGCTGGACCCGGCGCCGGGACCCTGAGTCAACTCCGCGCCCCCTTCAGCCTCCCGGCGGCGCCGGGGCCATGAGCCGCCTCCGCACTCCCCTCGGCTCCCGGCGGCGCCGGGGCCATGCCCTCGGCGGCTGTGATCGGAAAAGCGACGGCGGGGCCACAGGCCCCGCCGTCGGGCACTTCAGCGAGGGGTCCCTCCGGACGTCAGTTCGGCAGGTTCACGCCGGTCATATCGTACTCCTTCTGCACACTATTGCCCGGAAAACTCAGCGACGTCATGGTCGGGGCGATATACTGCTCCAGGCACAGCACCGTGTAGCTCTTCTCGCCGTAAGTGCGCGTTGTGCCGCAGACCGGATCGCTCGGCCCGGAGACCAGGTCGCCGAACTGCGTCGAGTAGAAAGTGCCGGTGGGATGCGCGCGGAACTCATACCAGGCCGCTTCGATGCGGCGCACGTCGTTCAGGTTGCCGGTGGGCAGCCAGGTGGACACGGCGGTCAGGTCCGGATTGCTGGACTGGCCCGGCCGCGGGCCATGGTAATACTGCGCCTTCACGTTGAAGCCGAAGTCCCAGCCCCAGCCAGGGGCGCCGGCGCGGCTGTACCACGACTCGAAGCTCAGCGGGCACTCGGCGTGATTCACGCCCATGATCGGCCGGATTGACGTAGACCCATCGCAGGTGTCGTTCGGCCGGACGTTGGGGCCGGTGTTGTTGCCCTCGCCGAAATCGGCCCACAGGTCCCAGTAGCTCACCGCGCCGGAGGCGTCGCGCGCCCAGGCCTGATAGGAGTGGAAGCGCGAGCTGTGCCCGTTCGGGTTGGTGTCCAGGTGCATGATCACATACAGCGCGACGCCGTCGTCGGTGAGCGTGAAGCCCTTGAAGCTGGTGTGCTTGAGCACGTTCTCGTTCGGGGTATTGCCCGGATGGGAGAACATGGGCGCCCAGCGTGAGGCGGCGACCCAGTTCGGCGGGGCGTCGCCGTGTTCATGTCCGAAGTAGCAGCCGCTGCTGTGCACCGGCGCATGCCAGGTGTGCGGGTCATGCAGGCTCTCCGGACAGGGTTGCCCGGCCACCGGCGCCGCGGCCGTCGCAGTCGGCTCGTGGTGGTGCGCCGTGGCCGTGGCCGTGGGTTCATGGTGAGGCGGCGTGGCGCTCGGCGGCGGGCTGGTGAACGTGGCGGTCGGCGGGACCGGCGTGAAGGTGGCGGTCGGTGGGATCGAGGTGGCGGTGGCCGCCGGCGCCAGCGCGGTCGGCGTGTGCGTGGCCGCGCGGGTCGGGGTGCGCGTCACGGCCGTCCGCGTGCGTGTGGCCGTGCGCGTGGCCGGCAAGGCCACACACGTGATCTTGGCCGCCTTACGGTTGGACGACCACTCGACGACCAGCCGGGTCGAACAGGTGAGGTCGAGGCTGGCGCCCGGCTGCAAGGCCAGGGCCTGAGCCAGCGCGCCAGCGTTGGCCGGCGCCAGGCCGATGAGCGCCGCGATCAGGCCCGCCAGGCCGAAGGCCAGGCCGGACACCACGATCCGGGCCGCCAGCCGGCGGCGCCACGTCGCGCGCGCCCACCCGAGGCCGACGGTCGCCATCACGATCATCAAAAGCATACGCAACTTCTTCATGGCTTTTCCTCCCAGAAGCTGAAGTCACTGACGCCGACACGATAGCGTTTCCGCCCAAGCCGGTCAGCAAAGGGAGAGTAAGGCGGCGCGAAGGTTGCGTGAAACTTCGTTTTTTCTAACGCGCCCAAAACGCAAAACGCCCTTCCGGTCATAACCGGTTGGGCGCGGCGCCTGTCAGGTTAGAAGCAAGATGAGCGGCGGCTTAAGCCTGTTCAGGCTCGGGGGTTTCGCCCGGCGTGATGGTGTAGCCGAAGCGGCCAATCGTTTTGAGGAAGACCGGCCGACGCGGGTTCGGCTCCAGCTTGGCGCGCAGGTTCTTGACGTGCGCGCGCACCAGCTCCTGGCTGCCGGTGCCCGGCGGGTAACGCCAGACCTCTTGCAGAAGCTGCTCGGCCGTGAAGACCTTGCCGGCGTTGCGCATCAGGAATTGAAGCAGATCGAACTCTACCGGCGTCGGGTTGACCACCCGGTCGCCGACCCAGAGCTCGAAGGTCCGGCAGTTGAGGACCAGCGGCCCGACGACCACTTGCGCGGCCAGCTCGGCGGCCTCCGTCCCGTTGGCGTCGCCGGCCGCCAGCTCGGCGCTGTCCACGCGCGCCTGCAGCTCCGCCTGGCGTTTGAGGTTGGCCAGCACCAGGGCCAGCTGCTCGGCCACGGTCGCCGCCAGGCGCTGTTTAGGCTCGGTCAGGGCCTCGCGCAGGGCGTCGGGCGGCCGCAGTTCGCCGGTGTTGCGGCGCAGGCGCAAGTGCAGCATTCCCAGCGTCTCGCCCTGGGCGCTCAACGGCACGCACAGCGTGCTCATCGGCGCCGGCTCGCCCAGGTGCGCGCAGGCCTGGCCGGAGAAGGGCACGTCGGCGGCCACCGGCCGGCTGCGCCGCAACGCCAGGCAGTCGTCCCTGGCCAACTCCGCCTCGGCCGGCGGGAAACGGCCCCAGGCGGCCGCCCGCTCGAGCCGGTCGGGCGTTGACGGCGTCAGGCGGTACAGCGCGCCGGACTCTGCCGGAAAGAGGAGCGGGATAAAGTCGGCGGCCACCCGGAAGGCCTCGTCGGCGCTGCGGCAGCCCTGGAGCATCTGCGCCAGTTCCGTCACCAGCGCCATCTCCCGGTTGGCCTGCTCCAGCTCTTTTACCCACTGGGACATATCCCGCTGGAGGGCCTCGGCCTCGGCCTCGCTCCGCTTGCGGGTCGTGATGTCGAGTTTGACGCTCTGCAGGTAGCGCGGCTGGCCGGCCGCGTCGCGCACGAGCAGGGTTTCGTCGCGGATCCAGACCACGCGCCCATCGCGGGCCAGCATCCGGTACTCGGCGATGGCCGGGCCGGCGCCGGGCGTGTACACATGCGCCAGCTCGGCCAGGGCGCGCTCGCGGTCCTCGGCGTGGATCTGCCGCCGCCAGAGTTGCGGGTCGGCCACCCACTCCGCCAGGGAGAAGCCCAGGATGCGCTCCAGCGGCGGGCTGATCGAGAGCGTGCTGCCGTCGGCGTCCAGCGCCATCACGTGGACGCCGACCGGCAACTGCTCCACCAGCAGGCGGTACCTGGCCTCGGCCTCGCGCAGCGCCGCCTCGGTGAGGGCCCGCGCCGCGCGCACCCGGGCCGCCCGCATCTCGCGTTCCACCGCCGGGACCAGGCGCGCCAGGTTCTGCAACCGGATGCAGTCGTGCCCGCCGACGGTCAGCGCCGTCCGCAGGCTCTCGTTCTCTTCGGCGTCGGTGATCACCAGGCAGGGGATATCCAGCCCGCTGTCGCGCAGGACCGCCAGCGCCGCGGAGGCGCTGAAGTGCTGGAGGGCATACCCGGCCAGGATCACATCCCAGGCGGGCGCCTCCAGCGCCGCGCGCATCGCGGCGGCCGTGTCGACGCGTTCGACCTGCAGCTCGTAATCGCCGCGCCGCAGTTCGTCCAGCAATAAGGGAATGGCGTCATCGGCCGCATCGGCGACCAACAGGACGCGTAAAGGCTTCGCCATGCTCGATTTCCCGGGGCTACGCTGCTAACTGATTGTATCGCCGGCCCACCCACGGCCACAAGCGGCCGGCGGGCGCGGACCTCAACCCGCCTATAACCGGGGCCGGCGCCGATCAGGCGGCAAAGAACTCGGCCTCGACCTCGCGCCAGGCCGGGCGGCCCTCCAGGCGCATGTAACCCGCCAGCCGGGGGTGGACCCGGCGGATGGCTTCGTAGAGCTGGCCGGCCGTCCGCCGCACCGAGAAGTGGGCGTTGGGCGCCGAGCGCAGTTCGCACAGGTGGAAGGCCTGGCGCAGGTTCAGGGTCATCAGCACGCGGCGATAGAAGCCGTTGGGCACCACGTAACTGGCGGCCTCCGGAAAGTCGGCCGCGAGCGCGGCATAGGCCTCGCCGGCCGCCTGCATCGCCGCGTGATACTCTTCCCCGAAACCGGCCTCCACGATAGCGCGCGGGGTGGCGTAGCCCAGCCGCGCCGTGAGCCGCTGCGGGCTCTGCGTCATCATGCGATGACGCTTGATCTCAAAATAACCGCCCTGGTCCATGACGACGTCGACGGTGTAGGTGACGTGCTCCAGCTCGCGCAGCGGCGTATCGTACGGGCCCAGCCGGCCCAGCGCCGCGTCCGCCAGCGCCGTCTTCTGCGCGGCGTCCATGCCCGCCACGGCCGCCCGGCACTCCGCCAGGCTCGCGCCGCCGTGCCGGTACAGGCAGGCGGCCAGGAACTTGTCCTCCGCCTGCGGATCATAGTCAATCAGCTCGACTTCGGCCGCCGGCCGCTGTCCGCTGTCCGCTGTCCACTGTCGGCTTTGTTCCGTGAGGGCCGCCGCCGACTCCGCCAGGTACGGCGCGGCGTCGGCGTACTTCACCAGGGTCGGCGTCTCGCCCTGCGCCACGCGCTTCACGTCCGCGCCCAGCGCGCGCACCTCGTCCAGCGGATGAGACAGCATCTTGCGGATGGCGTGCTCCAGGACGCGCGCGTTGGCGGTCACGCCGACGTTGGCCAGCGCCGCGGCGGGCAGCAGGAAGCGGCAGTGGTCCACGTACTTCGACCGCAGGCGGCTGTCCCAGCGCGCCTCGCTCTCGCCCTCCTTGCGCGGGAAGCGGGCCTGCATCAGGCGCTGGACCGGCCCCAGCGAGCGCTGGTACGCGTCGAACAACCGCCGGCACGTCTCGCGGTACCGGCCGGCCTGCCGGCTGGCGGCGATGGCGTCCGGCACGTAATAGCCTTCCGGCTCCCACATCTGGTAACGCGTCGACTTCTCGGTGTAGGAGGCCAGGCGGTTGGACTCCAGGCACTCAATCGCCAGCCGCGAGACATTCTCCACCGCGATGTGCAGGACGGCGTGCTCCGCCACGCTGGCGTGGCCGTAGCCGACGACCCACTTCTCATGGAACTGGGCCGAGGCGGCGTCGGTCAGCTCGGCCGCGATCTCACGGAAGGACTCGGGGCTGCGCGAGGTCTTGGCGAAGGTGACGGCGATGGTCTCCGGGCTGAGATCCCGCGGGCTGAGGACGTAGACCTGGCGCGCGGTCATCGGCGCCTCCCTTTACTCGGCCGCCAGCCGCGCGCGCGCGGCGGCGATGTCCTGCCGGATCTGCGCCACCAGCGCGTCCACGCCGCTGAACTTCATCTCCGGCCGCAGGCGCGCCAGGAACTCCAGCGTCAGCGCGCGGCCGTACAGGTCGGCGGCGAAGTCCAGCAGATGGGTCTCGACCGTCAGCTTCGGCTCGGTGGAGTTGAAGGTGGGGCGGTAGCCGATGTTGGTCACGGCCGGGGTCCGGTCGGTTCCGCCCGACGCCGCCAGATAGGCGTGGCAGACATACACACCGGTGGCCGGGATGGCGTGTTCCTCGGAGACGGCCAGGTTGGCGGTAGGCACGCCGATGGTGCGCCCGCGTTTGGCGCCTTCCACCACGGTCCCCGTCAGCCGGAACGGGCGGCCCAGGGCGCGCGCGGCCTGCTCGACGGCGCCGTCGCGCAGGCACTGGCGGATGCGCGTGCTGGAGATGATCTCGCCGTCGATGAGGCTCGGCGTCTGGACCGTGACCGTGAACCCGAGCCGCGCGCCGGCCGCCCGCAGGTAGGCGACGTTGCCGACGCGGTTGTGGCCGAGGGCGAAGTCCTCGCCGCACCACAACTCGCTCAGGCGCGCATGCCGCACCAATTGCGCCAGGTACGCGTCGGCCGTGATCGCCGCAAAGGCGGCGTCGAAGGTATGCGTGACCAGCGCGTCCACGCCGAGCGCCGCGAGGTAGTCGGCCTTGGCCTCCGGCGTCGAGAGATAGAACGACGGCCGCCGCCCGCGCAGGAAGACGGACGGATGCGGATAGAACGTGATGACCACGGCCGCCCGTCCCGTGGCCTGGGCGCGCCGGACCATATCGCCGATCAGGGCCTGGTGCCCGCGATGGACGCCGTCGAACGCGCCAATCGCGACGCAGGCCGGACGATCCAGGCTCAGGGCTTCAAGAGAGACGACCTGTTGCATTGGATTCAATTCTCACCTAAAACCTTCTCCGGCCGCCAGACGCCTGCCCCCGGGTCGGCGCGCAGGACGGCGAAGAACTTTCCGGCCGGATTATACGCGCGCGCCCAGCCGGACGCCTGCGCCGTCAGGCGCACCGCCTGGCCGTTCTGTACGCGCCGCGCCTCGTCCGCGGACAGGTGGAGGGCCGGCCACTCCGGCACGGCCGCGTCCAGCGGGCGCAGATGGCGCCGCCAGTCGCCGGAGGCGAAGCCCGCGCGCAGCTCGTCCAGCGGCGCGGCGTCGGCGAGCTGCAGGCCGCCCGAGGCCGTCCGGCGCAGGGCCGCCAGATGCGCGCCGCAGCCCAGCGCCCGGCCCAGGTCGTGCGCCAGCGAGCGGATATACGTGCCGGCCGAACAATGGATGTCCAGCACGCACTCCGGCGGCGTCCACTCGGTCAGCTCCAGCGCGTAGATCGTGACCGGGCGCGGCGCCAGCGCCACGGCCTCGCCGCGCCGCGCCAGGGCGTAGGCCCGCTGCCCGCCGAGCTTGAGGGCCGAGAAGGCCGGCGGGGTCTGCATGATCGGTCCGCGAAACGCGGCCAGGGCGGCTTCGACCGCCGCGCGCTCCGGCAGTTGTTCGCTGACGGAGAGCACTTCGCCGGCGGCGTCGTAGGTGTCCGTGGCGGCGCCCAGGCGCACCCGGGCCTGATAGTGTTTGTCTTTATCCAGGAGATATTCGCTCAGCCGCGTGGCGGCGCCCAGGCAGACCACCAGCAGGCCGGTGGCGAGCGGGTCCAGGGTGCCGGCGTGGCCGACGCGCCTCTCGCGCGCGCCGCGCCGCACGATGGCGACCACGTCGTGCGAGGTGAGGCCGGAGGGCTTATCGACGAGGAGCAGGCCGGAGGTCAGGGCCATTCAGGGATGGTCGGCGGCGAGCAGTTCGCGCGTAGCCTTCAGGACGCGGGTCTTCACCTCGTCGAGCGAGCCCGCGACTTCGGCCCCGGCCGCCGGCGCATGTCCCCCGCCCCCGAAGGCGGCCGCCAGCGCGGCGACGTTGAAGCCGGGGGCCGCGCGCCAGCTGATCTTCACCTTGCCGTCGTTGCGCTCGACGAAGATCACGGCGATATCGGCCTCGCGCACCGAGGTCAGGACGTTGATCAGGTCCGCGTCGCCCTGGCCGTAATAGCGGGCCGCCCGGCGCGCCTCCAGCGTCAGCTCGGTCCAGACCAGGCGGTCCTCGAGCTGGATACGCGCCAGGCCCTCGGCCCACAGGCGGACGGCCGCGAACGAGCGTTTATAGAAGGCCTTGTCGTAGACTTCGGGCAACGACGCGCCGGCCGCCATCAACTGCTGGGCGAGCGCCAGCGTCTTGGCGGTGGTGTTCGCCGTGCGGAAGCCGAGCGTGTCGGTGATGATGCCGGCCAGCAGGCACTCGGCGGCCGGCCGGGTGAGCGGCAGGCCGAGGGCCGGGAGATGCTCGACGATCAGCTCGGCCGTCGAGGCGGCGGAGACGTCGATCAGGTTGAGGTCGGCGTAGCCGGGGTTGGTGAGGTGATGGTCGAAGAGCAGATCGGGCGGGCGCGGCAGGGCTTCGCCCAGGGCGCCCAGGCGGCCGGGATCGGCGGCGTCGAGCGCCACAATCAGGTCGAACTCGCCGCTGAACGCGCGCGCGATCTCGCCCGCCGCCGGCAGGAATTCGAACATATCCGGCACCGGGTCGGCGCAGGCCAGGCTCACGGTTTTGCCGGCCGCGCGCAGGGCCAGCCCCAGGCCGAGCAGCGAGCCGATGGCGTCGCCGTCCGGGGCGACGTGCGTGAGCAGCAGGGCGCGCTGCGCGGCCGCGATCCGGCGCCGGGCGGCGGCCACGACCGCGGCCGGGCGCGCTTCAGTCACGGCGGCCGTCTGGCTCATCATCACGGTCGCCGGCCTCGCCCGTCGGCGTCTGGCCGAGCTTCAGGCCGTCCAGGAGCTGCGCCACCTGCTCCACGTTCTCCATGCCGGGGTCCCAGTGAAAGACCAGTTGCGGCGTCAGGCGCAGCTTCACCCGGCGGCCGATCTCACGGCGGATGAAGCCGGCGGCGCTGTGCAGGGCCGTCAGCATCTCCTGATGGTCGGCGGCGTCGCCGAGGTTGGAGACGTACACGTCGGCGTGCGCCAGCTCGCGGTCAATGGTGACGCGCGTCACCGAGACCAGCGCCAGGCGCGGGTCCTTGAGCTCGCGCTGGAGCAGCTCCGAAATTTCCTGCCGGATACGCTCGGCCACGCGTTTTTGGCGGAGGGGGGTCGTCATGGCGAAACGCGGCGGGCGCCTCGGGTTAACTCACCTGCTGGATGACGTAGAACTCCAGGATGTCGCCCACCTTGACGCCGTCGTAGTTCTTCACGCCCACGCCGCACTCCATGCCCTTGTTCACTTCGCGCACATCCTCTTTCTCGCGCTTGAGCGAGGCCACCTCGCCGTCGAACTCGAGCTTGGTCTGGCGCAGCACGCGCACCTTGGCGTTGCGGCGCAGTTCGCCCTCGCGCACCACGCAGCCGGCGATGTGCCCGATCTTCGGGATCTTGAAGACGGCGCGCACCTCGGCCCGGCCGATGACGACCGGCTTGAACTCCGGCTCCAGCAGGCCTTTGAGCGCCTTCTCCACGTCCTCGAGCAGGCGGTAGATCACGTCGTACTGGCGGATGGAGATGCCGTTGGCCTCGGCCAGGCGCTGAGCGGCCGAGTCGGCCGAGACCGAGAACCCGACGATGATGGCGCTCGAAGCGGTCGCCAGCATCACGTCGTTCTCGGTGATGTTGCCCGTCTCGGCGTACAGGATGTTGATCTTGGGGCCGTCGGCGATGGTCAGCTTGTTGAGGGAGCTGACGATCGGCTCGAGCGAGCCCTGGGCGTCGGCCTTGACGATGAGCGTCAGTTCCTTGGCCTCGCCGGCCTTGAACTTGGCGAAGATCTGGTCCAGGCTGGGGGCCTTGGTCTGTTCGGTCCTGGCTTCCTTGGCCGCCAGCTTGCGTTCGGCCACAATCAGACGCGCCTCGCGCTCCGAATCCACGACCCGGAACAGGTCGCCGGGCACCGGCACATCGGCCAGGCCCAGGATGCTGACGGGCATGGACGGCCCGGCCTCGCGGATGGGCTTGCCCTTGTCGTTGAACATGGCCCGGATCTTGCCGTGGGCCGCGCCGGCCACCACGACGTCGCCGGCGCGCAACGTCCCGTTCTGGACCAGCAGCGTGGCCATCACGCCTTTGGCCTTGTCCAGGTTGGCCTCCAGCACCGTGCCGGCCGCGATCGCCTTGGGGTTGGCGTGGATGGTGGTCTGGTCGTCGGCCACCAGCAGGATGGCCTCCAGCAGGTCGTCGATGCCGGTCTTCTGCTTGGCCGACACCGGCACCACCATCGTCTTGCCGCCCCACTCGTCCGGCGTCAGCTCGATCTCGGCCAGTTGCTGCTTGACGCGGTCCGGGTTGGCGTTCGGCTTGTCGATCTTGTTCAGGGCGACGATGATCGGCACGCGCGCGGCTTTGGCGTGGGCCGCGGCCTCGCGGGTCTGGGGCATCACGCCGTCGTCGGCCGCCACCACCAGCACGGCGATATCGGTGGCCTGGGCGCCGCGCATCCGCATGGCCGTGAAGGCTTCATGGCCGGGCGTGTCCAGGAACGTGATCTTGCGGCCATTGTGCTCCACCTGGTAGGCGCCGATGTGCTGGGTGATGCCGCCCGCCTCGCCGCCGGCGACGTTGGTCTTGCGGATCACGTCCAGCAGCGAGGTCTTGCCGTGGTCGACGTGCCCCAGGATGGTGACCACCGGCGGTCGGGCGTGCAGGTTCTCGGCCTTCTCGGCCTCGATCATGCGGCGCCATTCCGGGCCGGCCTCGGTTTGTTCGTCTTTCTGGGTGTCGTCGGCGGGGGGCGCCTCCGGCCGGGCCTCGTAGCCCAGCTCCTGGGCGATGAGGGCGGCCGTGTCGAAATCGAGCTGCTGGTTGATATTCGCCATGACCCCATTGCTCATCAACTGCTTGATGATGTCGATGGGGCTGGACTTGGTCAGCGTCGCCAGTTGCCGGACGGTCACCGTGCCGGGGAGCTCCACCACTTTTTGCCCGTTTTTCTCGCTCATACATACCTCCTGCCTGCATCCGGAGGCGAGCGCAGACCGGGCGGCGGCGGTCACCCGTCCCGGCGGCGCGGCCTCAGGTTGTCCGGCGGCAGCCGGCGGCTGCCGTCACGCTTCGGTCTCATCAGAATAGCGTTGGCCGTGGGCCGCGAGCGCGGCCCGCTCGGCGTCACTGAGGGTGAGTTTGAGGGCGCGTTCCAGCGCGCCCGTTAACGCCTTCTCCCAACAACTGCGGCTTGCGTGCACATACGCGCCGCGCCCGGCCGCCTTGCCGGTCGGGTCCACACGGACTCCGTCGGCCGTGCGGACCACCCGCACCAGCTGCCGCTTGGCCTGCACGGTGCGGCAGCCGACACAGGTGCGCTGCGGGACGTGCTTGACGCGTTTCGGCCCGGCCACGGCGGCGCGTTATTCTTCGACCTCGCCCAGCACATCGCCGGCGCGGCTGGCCTTGCGCTTCTTGCGCGTGATGTACACGCCCAATTCCTCGTCGTACTCGATCTCGACCGTGGCGCGGGCTTTCTTGCCCTTCTTCTTGCCCTTCTTCTTGTCGTCGCCGTCGTCTTCCTCGGCGTCGTCCTTGAATTCCAGGGCTTCCTGGTCCTCGCCCTCTTCCACCGCGGCGACGCCGGCCGGCGCTTCGGCCGGGGCGGCCTCGACCGCTTCGGCGGCGGCCGGCGCCCCGTCCGCCACCGGCTCGGCCGGCGCCGGGGCGGCCTGAGCCTCCGCGACCGGCTCGGGCGCGGGCGCCGCCTCGACCGCCTCCGGCTCCGGCTCGGCCGGGAAGGTCAGTTTCTCAATGGCGGCCTTGACGTCCTCCAGATGCCGGGCGCTGAAGCCCTCCATCTTGAGCAGGCGGTTCTCGTCGAGCGCCAGCGTCTCCATGACATCGCCGACCGTCTTGTAGTCGGCGTCGGTCAGCAGGCGGAAGAGCGCGTCCGGCAGGCCCATCTCGGCCAGCGGCATCCGGCGCGCGGCGGCCGGGATGGCGGCGCGGATCGCGGCGGCGCGCTCGGCCTTGGCCGCGCGCTCCTCCTGGCGGCCGCGGGCGGCGCGCTTCTCCACCTGGTCCACCGTGCGCGCCAGCAGCTGGTACTCTTCCGGCGTGAGCGGCTTGCCCTCCGCCTTCTTGGCCAGGATGCCCTCGACTGTGCGCAGCATCTCGGCCTGGGCCTGGGCCAGGTCGGCGTAGCGCTCGTCCTCGCGCAGCCGCTTCACGGCGTCGATGGCGGCCTCGCTCAGGCTCTTGATGTCGATGCGCCAGCCGGTGAGCTTGGCGGCCAGGCGCGCGTTCTGGCCCTCCCGGCCGATCGCCAGGCTGAGCTGGTCGTCCGGCACCACCACCATGGCGGTGCGGCCGGCGAGCGGGTCGTCGTCCAGGTAGACGGCGTTGACGCGCGCCGGGCTGAGCGCCTTGGCGATGAACGTGGACTGCTCCGGGTTCCACTCGATGACGTCGATTTTCTCGTCGTTGAGCTCTTTGACGATGGACTGGATGCGCACGCCGCGCATGCCGACGCATGCGCCCACCGGGTCCACGCCCTCCTGGCGGGCCGCCACCGCCACCTTGGAGCGGTGGCCGGGCTCGCGGGCGATAGACTTGATCTCGACCGTGCCGTTGTAGATCTCGGGCACCTCGTACTCCAGCAGGCGCCGGAGCATGTTCTTGTGCGTGCGCGAGAGGATGATCTGCGGGCCGCGCGTGGATTTGCGCACCTCCAGCACGAAGGCGCGCACCTTCTGGTGGGCGTAATAGCGCTCGCCCGGCATGGTCTGGTTGCGCGGCAGGGTGGCCTCGGTGCGGCCCAGGCCGATGGTGATGGACTGCGAGCTCACCGCCTGGACCGTGCCGTTGACGATGTCGCCCTCGCGCTGGACGTACTCCTGGTACTGGCTCTCGCGCTCGGCCTCGCGCAGACGCTGCAGGATGACCTGCTTGGCGGCCTGGGCCGCGATGCGGCCGAAATCGCGCGGGGTCGATTCGACGGTGACCATGTCGCCGACGTTGGCGCCCGGGTCCACCTGGCGCGCGTCCTCGAGGCGGACCTCGGTGTTGGGCTCGAGAACCTGTTCCACCACTTCTTTCTCGGCGAAGACCTTGATGCCGCCGGTCTGCAGGTCCACCTTGGCGACGACGTGTTGAGCCGCCGAGGCGTTGACGGCCTTGCGGTAGGCCGTCACCAACGCATTCTCCAGGGCCTCGAGGATCACCTCGCGCTTGAGCTTGTTATGCTCGATGATTTCATTAAAGGCAAGCGCCAGTTCACTTTTCATACGGGTCGCACTTGGCAGGGCAGCGGCTAAACTGTGGGATACGAAGAAACGTGGGGGGCGCCCACGTTTCTCAACACACACCTATCGAGAACGCCTACATTCTATCACCCTCGCCTCGAAATGGCAAGGGCCGATTGCGTCGGCCGGCGGCCTCTGCTATAGTCGCGCCCGGTCGCGCGGCTGGCCCACGACCCACGCCGCGCGCCGGAGACGCCATGACCATCCCGTCTGTCGTGCTGGGCCTGGGGGCTGTGCTGTTCGGCCTGGCGCTGACGTTTGTCCTGCCGATTCAGCGCGGCCGGCTCAGGAACCAGGCGTGGGACATGATCACGTTCGCGCTGTTCGTCGCCGGCGCGTACTTCATCAACTACTACGACCTGGTCAGCAACCTGGTGCTGGGCGCCCTCGCAGGCTTCGCGGCCATTCTGATCCGCGACTTCCGTCTGTGGACGGTGCGCTTCCGCGACCGGACCTACAACCGCAGCCATCGCTATTACTGGTACGGCCGGGCGCGCGGACTGTGGGGCCGACGCCGCCGTTGATATCGGAGCGCGCTGCGTTCGCCCGGAGACCAACTTGCGGCGGAACGCGGGCGCGTTCCGCCCTCGATCCTCGCCTGCCAACAGGAAAGCCACCTGGGCCCAGGTGGCTTTCTCATTAACAGCGCGCCCCGCCTTGCCGTGTGCGGCGGTGCCAGACCTGCTTTCGCAGGCGGGAGCCTTCCGCGTCGGGTTTGCCTTGGCATGCGTGCCGCCTATCGCATTCCCTCCGCGAGGCCCGGCTCCCTTTATTCATACGTGGTCGGACCCGCGCGATGCATCACGTACAGGGCAGGGTTAATTGCACAATACCACGACTCCCGCCAGCCTGCAACGTTAACGGCCGGCGGATGCCGGCTTCTCCGGCGCGACGACGCGGATGTGCAGTTCCTCCAGCTGGCCCGGCTCGGGCGCCGACGGCGCCTGCGCCATGAGGTCCAGCGCCGCCTGGTTCTTCGGGAACGGGATGACCTCGCGGATGTTCGGCTCGTCGGCCAGCAGCATCACCAGCCGGTCCACGCCCGGCGCCATGCCGCCGTGCGGGGGCGCGCCGTACTCGAACGCCTCCAGCATGTGGCCGAACTTCTTCTCGATCTCGGCCTGGCTCAGGCCCAGGCGCTCGAAAATCTTGAACTGGATGTCGCGGCGGTGGACGCGGATGGAGCCGGAGGCCAGCTCGTAGCCGTTGCCGACCATGTCGTAGGCGTCGGCCAGCACCGCGCCGGGGTCGGTTTCCATCAGGGCCAGGTGCTCCTGCTTGGGCATGGTGAAGGGATGGTGCTCGGCCTCCCAGCGCTTCTCGTCGGGGTTCCACGCGAACATCGGGAAGTCCACGATCCAGGCCAGGGCCAGCACGTCCGGGTCGGCCAGCTTGAGCCGGTCGCGGAACAGCAGCCGCAACGCGCCCAGCGTCTTGTGCGCCACCGCCGCGCTGTCGGCCACGAACAGGACCAGGTCGCCCTCGCCGGCCCCGGTCAGCGCCCGGAGCTGCTCCACCTCGCCGGCGCGGATGAACTTCTTGGCCGTGCCCTCCACGCCGCCGGCCGTGAGGGCCAGCGTCGCCAGGCCCTTGGCGCCCTGCTCTTTGGCAAAAGTCGTCAGGTCGTCCACCTCTTTGCGCGAGTAGCCGGCGCAGCCCGGGACGACGATGCACTTGACGACGCCGCCCGTCCCCAACGCCTGCTGGAACACCTTGAACTCGCTGCCCGCCATGATGGCGCTCAGGTCGTGCAGCTCCAGGCCAAAGCGCAGGTCCGGCTTGTCCGTGCCGTAGCGGGCCACCGCCTCGTGATACGGGAGCTTGGGCCACGGGGAGCTGAGCAGGCGCTTGTGCGGGGCGACGGCCGGGAGCATGGCCGTGTACAGCCCCTCGACCACGGCCAGCACGTCGTCGCGATGGACGAACGACATCTCCAGGTCGAGCTGTGTGAACTCCGGCTGGCGATCGCCGCGCAGGTCTTCATCCCGGAAGCAGCGCGCGATCTGGAAATAGCGCTCGACGCCGGCCACCATCAACAGCTGTTTGAGCTGCTGCGGGCTCTGCGGCAGCGCGTAGAACTGGCCGGGATGCACGCGCGACGGCACCAGGTAATCGCGCGCGCCCTCCGGCGTGGTCTTGAACAGGATCGGCGTCTCCACCTCGATAAAGCCGTGCGCGTCCATATAGTCGCGCATGAACTTGACCACCTTGTGGCGCAGCAGCAGGTTGCGCTGCAGGCGCGCGCGGCGCAGATCGAGATAACGGTATTTGAGCCGCACCGTTTCGTCGACCTCGACGTCATCGTTCACCTGAAAGGGCAGGACCCGGGCCGGGCCGAGGACCTCGATGGTCTGGGCCTCCACTTCGATCTCGCCGGTCGCCAGCCTGGGGTTCTCGCTCCCCGCCGGTCGCCGGCGCACGGCGCCCGTCACCTGCAGGACGTACTCGTTCCGGGCGCTGCTGGCGGTCGCATGCGCGTCCGCCGCCGTGCCCGGGTTGACCACCACCTGGGTCAGCCCGTACCGGTCGCGCAGGTCGATGAAGATCAGGCCGCCGTGATCGCGGCGTGTGTTCACCCAGCCGGCCAGCGTGACGGTCTGGCCGCTGTGGCTGGCGCGCAGCTCGCCGCAGGTGTGGGTCTTGTACATAAGGCCTCCCTCGCAAACAAAAACCGCCCGGCGCTGAGGCGCGGGCGGCGATGGGCTCTCCTGGTTCGCAGGTCAGCAGGCAGGTCGACGCGCCCGGCCGGGGAAGCCGGTGGGATTGGCGTTGCCGTTCACATTGCGGTTGCGCCGCCTGCCCGGAGACATGGCCGGAGTATAGCAGAAACCCGGGCGCGCACAAAGCGTCAGCCGCCGGCCTCCAACACCCCCACCCGCCGGACGCACGGCCGGCCAAAGACTTCCTCGGCGTGCGGGGCCTTGCGCAAGGCGCGGGTCAGGTCCAGGCCCGCAAAGTGCAGGTGCTCATGCAGGCCGGTCCGCCACTTGGGGCACCCGCTGACGTCGTAGACCACGCCGGCGTAGGCGACGTAGGCCGGCCGGCCCTGTTCACCATCGTAGCCCTGCAGCTCGCGCTCGGTGAAAGCGCGCTCCGACGCCGCCGGCGTCATGGCGCGGGATAGGCGTC
>DAOUAB010000076.1:0-22150 GCA_034434015.1 Anaerolineales bacterium | reverse complement strand
GCCTGACCGCCGCCCTCGCCAAGCAGACCGACGCGCTGCGCGTCCGCCACCGCCTGGAAGTGCAGACGACGCTGTGCCCCGAGCCGGACCTGTCGCTGGACGCCAAGGAAGCGCTCTACCGGATCGCGCAGGAGGCCATGCACAACATCGGCAAGCACGCGCGGGCCAGCCGGGTGGAAGTGCGCCTGGCTGACGATGGGGCCGGCGTGCGCCTGACGATCTTGGACGACGGCGTGGGTTTCGATCCGACCGGCGAGTTCCCGGGCCACCTCGGCCTGCGCTCGATGCGCGAGCGCGCCGAACGGTTGGGCGGCACCTTCGGCGTGGACAGCGCGCCCGGTCGCGGCGCGCGTCTGACGGCCTGGCTGCCGCTGGGGGCGTAGGCTTCACCGCTCCGATCCGCTGCCCTTTCTCTCCGCGGCGCGGGGAGAGAGAGCCGGGGCGGGGCCGGCCGCCTACGCGAACGCAAAGCGCTGCGGCGGCGTCAGCTCGCGCCAGCCGCGCCAGTGGTCCGAGGTCTGATAATCGTAGTACTTGGTGCGGCTGAGGAGGAGGTCGCCCCCGCCCATCAACCCCGCGGGCAGCTCGGCGTTGTGGATGCGGACGGCGGCGTAATAGCGCGGCGCCAGCTCCCGGGCCGCGTAGCGGTGCCGCTCGCTGGCGCTCCAATGCTGCGGGGCGTCCGGGTTGCTCATCACTACCAGGTTGCCCCAATCGGTGCTGGGCAATTCCAGCGAGCAATAGGCGATGATATGCGGATGCTGGAGAAACTCCTCCAGCAGCGCCTCGTCCACCCGCCCGATCGGGCCGTATTCGGCGTCGGAGCGGCGCTGGCCGAAGAAGCCGACGACCGGCATGGGCGCCGGCCGGAGCAGCTCGGCGCCGTTGCTGATCACCAGGCGCAGCGCGCGGCCGTCCGGCTCGGTCGCGCGGAGCACGTGATGGCGCAGGCCGGCCGCCTCGGCGCCCGCGCGGCGCAGCGTCTCCCGCAGCCGGGCGGCAATGTGGCGCAGGTGTCCCACATCGGCCCGGCTGTGCTCCGGCGCCGTGAAGGGGCGCCCCGGGCAGGTCTCCGTCTCAGCGAGGGGCGTATAGCGATCGCTCATCGGTTCGTCTCCGACATCAGGGTGTGAGAAGTATAGCGAAAGCCGGAGGTCCTTTTCAAGGGGCCGGCCCCAAAGCGCGAATGCACCCAGCCAGCGCGCCCGCACAAAAGGCGCAGCCGGAATTTGTAATCCCCGTCTGCTTGACAGTGTCCCCATCTGCGGCTAAATTTGACACCGTCGGTCACCATTTCAGGCCCAATTTCATAATAGCTGGCGGCCGCGACGTATGCGGCCGCGCGCCCCACCGCCGGCTATCGTCTATTCCGGCCCATGAGGCCACCCAGACAGTGCGCGCCGCCCGGCGTAAACACCCAGGCTGAACGACGAGGAGCGACTCCGGTCGCTGGTCGTCGTCCGCCCCGGGACTGCGGGGAGCAAACGCGCTTGCAGGAGGTGCCCCACCGCACAACTTCGGCCCGGCTCGTCGTCCCATCCCATCATCCTGGAGACCTGGAGAAGAAGGAGACCGCCCCATGACCGACCGCAAACCACGCATCCACCCGGCCGTCCCGGAGGCCCAGCGGGACCTGCAGCGCGGCCGCATCAGCCGGCGCGAGTTCCTGCGTCTGGCCACGCTGCTGGGCGTCAGCCTGCCGGCGGCCAAGGCGCTGGCGGCCTGCGCCCCGGCCGCCACCCAGGCCCCGGCCGCCACCCAGGCCCCGGCCGCCAGCGCCATCAAGCGCGGCGGCACCCTGCGCGTGGCCATGCAGCTCCAGTCGGTGAATCACCCGGTGCTCTTCTCGTGGGTGGAGGCCCCCAACACCTTCCGCCACGTCTTTGAGTACCTGACGGAGACCGACAACAAGAACATCACCCACCCGCTGCTGCTGGAGAGCTGGCAGCCGAGCGACGACCTGAAGACCTGGACGCTCAACCTGCGCAAAGGCATCTTCTGGTTCAAGGACGGCCAGAACGGCGAGGAGTTCGTGGCCGACCACGTCAAATGGAACTTCGGCCAGTGGCTGGATTACGACCAGAGCGCCGTCGTCGGCCTGTGGAAAGGCTTCCTGACCAGCAACGACGTCGAGGTGGTGGACAAGTACACGGTCCGGCTCAACCTGTCCGCGCCCAAGCTGGACGTGCCGGAGAGCCTGTTCCACTACCCGGCTATGGTCATCCACCCGAGCTTCGACGGCGACATCTCCTCGGGCAAGAACTTCAGCACCGGCCCGTACACCCTGGCCGAGTACCGGCCCAAGGAGCGCGCCAAGGTGGTGCGCCGCGAAGGCTACTGGCAGAACGGCGCCGACGGCAAGCCCCTGCCCTACCTGGACGCCATCGAGTTCATCGACCTGGGCAACGAGCAGTCGGCGGCGGTCAACGCCCTCAAGTCCGGCCAGGTGGACAACATCTACCAGCTCACGGCCGACAATTTCCTGGCGCTGCGCAACGACCCCGCCATCAAGATCGAGTCCGTCGCCACCGCCCAGGTGCGCGTGCTGCGCGTGCGCGTGGACATCGCGCCGTGGGACAACAACGACGTGCGCCTGGCGCTGAAGAAGTGCCAGGACCGCGAGAAGATCCTGGCCAGCGCCTACTTCGGCGAGGGCGCGCTGGGCCACGACTGCCACGTCTCGCCCGTGCACCCCGAGTTCGCGCCGATGGACGTGCCCGCCTACGACCCGGAGGGCGCCAAGGCCCTGTTGGCGAAAGCCGGCCTGAGCAGCCTGGACGTCACCGTGGACGTGGGCAGCGGCTGGACCGACTGCGTCGCCTACATGGAGAGCCTGAAGGAGACGGCCAAGCCGGCCGGCATCAACATCACCCTGAACACGATGCCCAACGCCAACTACTGGGAAATCTGGGACCAGACGACGGTGGGCGTCACGCCGTGGACGCACCGCCCGCTGGGCACCATGGTGCTGCCGCTCGGCTACGGGTCCGACGCCGAGGGCAAACCCCTGGCCGGCTGGAATGAAAGCCGCTGGATCGACAAGGAGTTCTCCGAGCTGGTGGTGAAGGCCCAGGGCACCTACGACCTGGAAGCGCGCCGCGCCATCATGAAGGACATCCAGCGCATTCAGCTCGAGCGCGGCCCGATCGGCGTCGCCTACTGGCTGAACATGTGGGAGCCGTTCAACCCGGCCTTCCAGGGCATCACCGCCCATCCCACCTCCTACAACCTGTGGCGCGAGGTCTGGTACGACCCCGACCTGGAGAAGCTGCGGAAATAGGGACCGGCCCGTTGAGCGCCTGAGCTCGCCTGCAGGGGCAGGTCCTCCCGGCGGCCCGCCGCGGCTCATAGGACCTGCCCCTGTTTCGTCCCGGAGGGTGCGCGATGACCAAGTTTCTGATCCAGCGCGTGGTGAGCCTGCTTCTCACCATGGCCTTCGTCTCGGTCGTGGTCTTTGCCCTGAGCGAGATCGCGCCCGGCAACATCGCCATCAACACTCTGGGGAACAACATCACGCCCGAGCAGGAGGCGTCGTTCAATAAACAGAACGGCCTGGACCAGCCGCCCGCCACCCGTTACCTCCGCTGGGTCCTCGGCAGCGACTGGCAGGCCGCCCAGCGCATCGGCCGGCCGGTGGTCCGCGTGGTCGAGGCCGACCGGCAGCGCTACAGCTGGTGGCGCCAGGAGCCGGATGGGGGCCTGACCCAGCACTACTCGCCGGACGGCGCGCAGATCGTGGAGCGCCGGCGCCAGCCGGACGGCACGGTGACGGAAACCCTGCTGGGCGATGAGGTCTGGAGGCCGGACCCGGACGACCCGGGCCGCCTGATCTTCTGGGGCGTCAACCCGAGCGGCCGCGCCGCGATGTGGGTCAAGGGCCAGCAGGCGGTGGAATGGACGCCCGAGCTGGCCTCCTGGACCAGCGCCCTCGGCGCGCCGGAGCAATATATCCCGCTCCAGCTCGGCCTGCTGCGCGGCGACCCCGGCGTCTCCTTCCTCACCCGCCGCCCGGTGACCGAGACCTTCCTGCCGCGCCTGCGCAACACCGCCCTGCTGGCCGGCCTGGCCTTCGCCGTGGTCATGCCGCTGGCCCTGTTGCTGGGCGTGATCGCCGGCCTGAACGAGGGCCGCTGGCTGGACCGGGCGTTGTCGCTCGGCGGGCTGGTGACCACGGCCACGCCCGAGTTCGTCAGCGGCACCCTGCTCGTGCTGATCTTCTCACAATGGCTCGGCCTGCTCCCCGGCGCGGTCGTGGTCGCCAATGAGAACGCCCTCTTTGAGCAGCCGCAGATGCTCATCTTGCCGGTGCTCACCCTGACCCTGGCCGAACTGGGCTACGTGCTGCGCATCACGCGCGCCAGCATGGTGGAGGTGATGCGCACCAACTACATCCGCACGGCGGTCCTCAAGGGCCTGCCGCGCTGGCGCATCGTGCTGCGCCATGCCCTGCGCAACGCGCTCATGGCGCCGATCACGGTCATCATGCTGCACGTCAACTGGCTGGTGGGCGGCATCGTCATCGTCGAGTCGGTCTTCGGCTTCCCGGGCCTGGGCAGCTACATCCTGGACGCGGCGCTGTTCAAGGACGTCTTCGTCATCGAGGCCGCCACCATGGCCCTGATCGTGGTCGCCGTCGGCACTCAGTTGCTGGCCGATGTCGCCTACACCTTCCTCAACCCGCGCATCCGGTTCGCGTGAGAGCGCCGCCATGACCACCGCCTCCCCCGCCGCCCTGCCCGCCCGCCCCGCCCGGCCGTCGTTAGCGCAACGGCTGCGCGCCGGCCTGGACCTGCTGCTGCGCTCGCGCGTCGCCACCGTCGGCGCCGCCCTGGTGCTGTTCTGGGTCGTCGTCGCCACCTTCGCCGACGACTGCCTCATCCAGCCGGCCTGCTGGACCGGCTCGCCGGACTATACGCCCACGCCCTGGCTGGCCCGCTATCCCTTCGACCAGGGCGTCGGCCCGATCCTGGGCGCGCCGTCGCCCGAGCACTGGCTGGGCACGGACCGCAACGGCCGGGACCTGTGGGCGCGCCTGGCCTACGGCGCCCGCATCATCCTGACCCTGGCGCCGCTGAGCGTGGGCGTGGCCGTGCTGATCGGCGGCGCCCTCGGCCTGATGGCCGGCTACTTCGGCGGCTGGGCGGACGAGCTCATCTCGCGCCTGCTCGATTCGGTCATCGCCTTCCCGCAAATCATCCTGTATCTGATCATCATCGCCGCGCTGGGGGCGTCGGCCACCAACGTCGTGCTGGCCATCACCATCGCCGGCGCGCCCGGCATCGCCCGACTGGTGCGCAGCCTGACCCTGGACATCAAGACGCGCGACTACGTCGCGGCCGCCCAGACGCGCGGCGAGAGCCCCTGGTACATCATGGCGGTCGAGATCCTGCCTAACGCCAGCGGCCCGATCATCATCGACGCCATGCTGCGTGTGGGCTACGCCGTCTTCGCCATCGGCACGCTCGGCTTCCTGGGCCTGGGCCTGCCGCCGCCCTCGCCGGACTGGGGCTCCATCGTCAACCTGGGCCGCCGCTTTATCGCCGCCGGCCATCCCTGGGACGCGCTCTGGGCGTCGCTGGCCACCGCCTCGCTCGTCATCGGCCTCAACCTGCTGGCCGACGGCCTGTCCGAGGAGACGCAGCGCTATCGCTGAAATACGGACGCGCGGCTCACTCCCTTCTGCCATGACCCTGACCCCTCCCCTCGCGCCCAAACGCCCCCACCCCATCACCCAGCACGGCCAGACGCGTGTGGACGACTACTTCTGGCTGCGCGACCGCAACGATCCGGAGGTGTTGCGCTACCTGGAGGCCGAGAACGCCTACACCGAAGCCCAGATGGCGCCTACGGGCGGGCTGCAGGAGACGCTCTACGCCGAGATGCGCGGCCGCCTGGCCGAGGACGACGCCAGCGTGCCGGTGCGGCACGGCGAGTGGTTTTACTACCAGCGCTATGAGACCGGGCGGCAATACGCGCTCTACTGCCGCAAACGCGGCTCACTCGCGGCGCCCGAGGAAATCCTGTTGGACGTGAACGCGCTGGCCGAGGGCCGCGATTTCTGCCGGATCGGCAACTTCGAGGTCAGCCCGGACCACGCCACCCTGGCCTACGCCGTGGACTTCTCCGGCGCCGAGCACTTCACGCTCTTCTTCAAGGACCTGCGCACCGGCCAGGTGCTGCCGGAGACCTTCACCGACACGTACTACACCCTGGCCTGGGCCGGCGACAGCCGCACGCTGTTCTTCGTCACCCTGGACGCGGCCACCCGCCCGTACCGCGTCTGGCGCCACACGCTCGGCGCGGACCCGGCCCGGGCCGCGCTGGTGTACGAGGAGACGGACGAGTCTTACTTCGTCTCGCTCAGCCGGAGCCGCAGCGGCCGCTACCTGTTCATCTACAGCCACAACAACACCACCAGCGAGTGGCGCAGCCTGCCGGCCGATCAGCCGCACGCGGCCTTCACCGTCTTCGCGCCCCGCCGGTCCGGCGTCGAGTACCGGCTGGATCATCACCGCGCGGCCGACGGGGCCGAGCGTTTCCTGATGCTGACCAACGACGGCGCCCAGAACTTCAAGCTGATGGCGACGGGCGCCGGCGCGCCGGCCCAATGGCAGGAACTGGTCCCGCACCGGCCGGACGTCCTGTTGGACGGCTTCGACGTCTTTCGCGATCACCTGGTGGTGTACGAGCGCGAGGCCGGCCTGCGGCATATCCGCCTGAGCGACCCGACGGGCGGCGGCGCGCGGCGCGTGCCCTTCCCCGAACCGGTCTACACGTTCTGGACCAACGCCTGGATGGGGCCGGAGCAGAACCCGGAGTACGACGCGCGCGTCCTGCGCTTCACCTACTCGTCGCTGGTCACGCCAGACTCGGTGATTGACTACGGCCTGGACGACGGGGCGTGGACGGTGCGCAAAGTCATGCCCATCCCCAGCGGCTACGACCCGGCGCTGTACCAGTCCGAGCGGCTGATGGCCACGGCCGCGGACGGCGCCCGGGTGCCGATCTCGCTCGTCTACCGGCGTGGGACGCCGCGCGACGGCCGCGCGCCGCTGCTGCTCTACGGCTACGGCGCTTACGGCGCCACCGTCGACCCGACGTTCAACACCAACCGGCTGAGCCTGCTGGACCGCGGCGTGATTTACGCCATCGCCCACATCCGCGGCGGCTCCGACCTGGGGCGCGCCTGGTATGAAGACGGCAAACTTTTCAAGAAGCGCAACACGTTCACGGACTTCATCGCCTGCGCCGAGCACCTGATCGCCCAGGCATACACCGCTCCGGACCGGCTGGCCGCGCTCGGCGTCAGCGCCGGCGGCCTGCTGATGGGGGCCGTGACCACCATGCGCCCGGACCTGTTCCGGTGCGTGGTCGCCAAGGTGCCGTTCGTGGACGTGCTCAACACCATGAGCGACCCGACTATCCCGCTGACCGTGATCGAGTGGGAGGAGTGGGGCAATCCGGCCGACCCGGCCGCGTTCGAGTACATGCGTTCGTATTCGCCCTACGACAATATCCAGGCCCGCGCCTACCCGGCCCTGCTGGCGACGGCCGGCTTCAACGACCCGCGTGTGGCCTACTGGGAGCCGGCCAAGTTTGTGGCGAAGCTGCGCGCGCTCAAGACCGACTCCAACCGGCTGCTGCTCAAGACCAACCTGGGCGCGGGGCACGCCGGCGCCTCCGGGCGCTTCGATTACCTGAAAGAGATCGCGTTCGAGTACGCGTTCATCCTGGATTGTTTGGGCGCGGCATGACCTCACCCCTCCCCGCCCGGCCTTCGGCCACCCTCCCCTTCCCTTGCCTGAAGCTGGCGCGCCGCGCCAGCGGCCGGGAGGGACCGGGGAAGCGACCGGGTGGGGTCAGGTGAGGTCGAGGAGCCTCCATGCACAGTCGTCCTCCCGGCAAGATGGGGCAACCCGTCGTCAAAGTCGAGAACCTGGGCCTGGCCTACGAGACGCGCACCGGCCTGGTGCACGCCGTCCGCGACATCTCGTTCGAGATCTACCGCGGCGAGACGCTCGGCCTGGTGGGCGAATCCGGCTGCGGCAAGAGCACGGTGGCCTACGGCCTGGTGAACTACCTGGGCCGCAACGGCCGCATCGTCAAAGGCGATATCCAGTTCCAGGGCCAGTCCCTCGTCGGCCGCAGCCCGGAGGAATTGCGCCGGCTGCGCGGCGACCAGATCTCGATGGTCTTCCAGGACCCGATGACGTCGCTCAACCCGGTGCTGACCATCGGCGAGCAGATGGCCGAGGTGCTCACGGTCCACCGCGGGCTGGCGCCAGACGAGGCGCGCGCGCGCTGCGTCGAGATGCTGCGGCGCGTCTACATGCCGGACCCGGGCAAGGTCCTGGAGCGCTACCCGCACCAGATCTCGGGCGGCCAGCAGCAGCGCGTGGTCATCGCCATGGCCATGCTCAACAACCCGGCCCTGCTGGTGATGGATGAGCCGACCACGGCCCTGGACGTCACCGTCGAGGCGGCCGTGCTCGACCTGGTCGCCGACCTGCGCCGCGACTTCGACACCGCCATCCTGTTTATCAGCCACAACCTGGGCGTGATCGCGCGCGTCAGCAACCGGGTGGGCGTGATGTACGCCGGCGAACTGGTGGAACTGGCCGCGGTGGACGAGATCTTCGCCGATCCGCGTCATCCGTACACCCAGGGCCTGATCCGGTGCCTGCCCAAGCTGGGGCGCAGCAAAGCCAGCAGCCGCCTTTACCCCATCCGCGGCCGGGTGCCCGCGCCGGACCGCCTGCCGCCCGGCTGCGTCTTCGAGCCGCGCTGCGACTACGCCCGCGACGCCTGCCGCGCCGAACGGCCGGCCCTGCGCCCCTTCAAGGCCAGCCACCACACCCGCTGCCTGTTCTCCGAGGAGATCGACGCCCGGGCCTGGGCGCCGCCCGCCGAGGACAGACGGCCGGCGGCCGACGACAGCCGACCATCGTCCGCGGCCGGCGAGCAGCCGGCCGCCATCCTCGCCGTCGACGGCCTCAAGACCTATTACCGCCATCCGAGCTCATCGCCGCTGAGCCTCCTCGGCCTGGGCCAGACGGAATACGTCAAAGCCGTGGACAACGTCTCCTTCACGGTGCCCAGGGGCAAGACCCTGGGCATCGTCGGCGAGTCCGGCTGCGGCAAGAGCACCCTCATCAAAACCCTCATCGGCCTGGAGACCCCCTCCGGCGGCCAGGCCCGCTTCATCGGCTTCGACATCAGCCGCCGCGTCAGCCAGCGCGACCTGGCCATGATCCGCGAGTTACAAATGGTGTTCCAGAACCCGGACGCCACCATGAACCCCAGCTACACGGTCGGCCAGCAGATCGAGCGGCCGCTGCGCCGGTTCAAGGTGGTGCCGCCGGACCGGGTGCGCGACGAGGTCGTCCGGCTGCTGCGGGCCGTGAAACTGGACGAGCACTACTACGACCGGTTCCCGCGCCAGCTCAGCGGCGGCGAGAAGCAGCGCATCGGCATCGCGCGCGCCTTCGCCGGCCGCCCGGACCTGGTGCTGTGCGACGAGCCGGTCTCGGCCCTGGACGTCTCGGTGCAGGCCGCCGTCCTCAACCTGCTGATGGAGATCCAGCGCGAGCAGAACACCACCATGATCTTCATCTCGCACGACCTGAGCGTGGTGCGCTTCCTGTCCGACGACGTGGCCGTGATGTACCTGGGCCAGGTGGTGGAGATCGGACCGGCCGAGGCCATTTACGCCCCGCCCTACCACCCGTACACCGAGTCCCTGCTGGCCGCCGTGCCGATCCCGGACCCGGCGGTAGAGCAGGAGCACATCCGGCTGGAGGGCTCGGTCCCCAGCCCGCTGCACCCGCCGAGCGGCTGCCGCTTCCACACCCGCTGTCCACGCCGCGCCCTGCTCGCGGACGGCGGCAAGATTTGCGAGACGACCGAGCCGCCCTGGCGGGACGCCGGCGGCGGGCATCGCATCTACTGCCACCTGCCGCTGGAGACGCTCGGCGGCCTGGAGCCGGTCGTGAAAGCGTATCCAGCGCCGTAAGGGCGCGCCTCGTCCCTCGACAGGCCGCGGATGCCCGGCGCGCACGGCCTGAAGGCCATCGGACAACGCCAGAGGAGCCAGACATGCTCATCAAAGACTACATGACGCGCCACCCGATCCTGATCGAGCCCCACAAGCACGTCACCGACGCCCAGCGCGTGATGGCCGAGGCCGGCATCCGGCACCTGCCCGTCGTCGGCGACGGCAAGCGGCTGCTGGGCCTGGTGACGCGCCAGCGCCTGGCCATCCACCCGCACCAACTGGCCAGCCTGGATGTGTGGGAGATCACGCGCTACCTGGCGGACCTGACCGTGGCCGACGTGATGGTCAAGGGCAAGGATCTGCGCACCATCGGCCCGGACGCCACTCTGGAGGAGGCCGCCGACCTGATGATCCGGCACAAGATCAGCGGCCTGCCCGTGGTGGAGGCCCCCGGCGATGTCGTCGTCGGCATCATCACCGAGACCGACCTGCTGATCGAGCTCCAGGACCTGCTGGGTGCCATCGACGCCGGCTGGCGCGTGGTGATGCGCGTCCCGGACCGGCCGGGTGAGTTCCGCAAGCTGGTGCGTGCCATCGGCGACAAGGGCTGGGGCCTCATGGCGATGGGCAGCGTGCGCTCCCCGCGCGATCCCCAGCACTGGGACATCATTCTGAAGGTGCGCTGGTGCCAGCGCGAAGAACTGCTGACGGTGTTGAAGGGGATCCCGGATCAGGTGATCGTGGACCTCCGGGAGACGCGCCCGCCGGACGCGGCCGGCGCCTGAGGCTCACGGCCAGTCGAGCGTCACCGACCGGTCCACCCACATCATGCGGCCGGCCGGCGTGTCGCACAGGGCGACGCTCATCTGGCTTTCGAACACCACGAGCACCTCAACGCTGTGCAACATCTGGTTGCAGCTCCCCAGGGCGTATTTCTCCGGCCCCAGGGCAAAGCGGGTTGAGTACCAGATATAGACTTTAGAGAATGAGTCCGTCGTCTGGTAAGATGTGCTGCGGCTCAAGCGGATCACCGGCGACAGCCGGAAACGGGTCTTGTCGGAGACGAGCAGCGCGCCGGGATAGTCGGCCTCGCGCAGGTACCGGAAGGCGACCGCCCCCACGGCCAGGGCCGCCGCCAGGCCGATCAGGGCGAACAAAAGCAGACATCCGGAAAGCATCCCGGATCGGCGGCGGGGGTTGACCGGCTCATCCACATCGGCATTATACTGTTCAGGAAACACGATGTCCGTCGAAGTCAAGGCCCCGGCCAGCCTGCTGCTCGGGCTGGTCCGCCACGGTCCCTCACTCCTGGCCGCCGGCCTCACCGTCCGCTACCCTCCCGTCCATCTGGAGGCGCGTCCGTCCGCCCGGCTGGAAGTCAGCGGCGCGTGCGCGCCCATCGGTTACGCCGCCGCCGAGCGCGTGGGCCTGGCGGCCGAGATCGAGGTCGAGCTCGCCATCCCGACCCTCATGGGCCTCGCCTCCGGCCCGATGCTGGCGTTGAGCGTCGCCCGCGCCCTGGCCGAGCTGCACGGCCGGCCAGCCGACGCGCCGACGCTGGCCCAGGCGCTGGGCTTCAGTCCGGACCTGGCGCCCGAGGTCTGGGGTTTCGCCCAGGGCGGCCTGCTGCTCACCGACCTGGGCGCGCCGCTGGTCAACCCGCCGCTCCGCCGCCAGGCGATTGCGCACAAGGATGACGTCGCCTGGGTGATCGTCCTGTTTCTCCCCCGGCCCGGCGACGACGCGCCGGAAAACCTGGAGGCCGACCGCCGCGCGGCGCTCCTGGCCGCGGCCCGGCATCTGCCGGCGGAGGCCGCCCGCGGCCTGCTGGACGAACTCTGGCCGGCGGTTGAGCGCGATGACTTCCCCGCCTTCGCCCAGGCGCTCGGGGCCCTGCACGCCGCCAACCTGGACGCGCTGGCCGCCGCCGGGACGCCCCTGCCTCTGTCCGACCAGCAGCACGCCATGCTGGACCTGATGCGGGCCGAGGGCGCGGCCATGTGCGGGCCATGCCTCACCGGCCTGGGCGTCTTCGGCCTGATCCAGGGCGCGCCGCCCAGCATCCGGCTGCGCCAGAAGATGCAGGCGCTGGTCGGGTTCGCCGGCGGCACCGTGATGGGCACCATCACCGACAACGCCGGCGTCCAGGTCCAGCCCCTCTGATATGCCCTCCGCCGTCGAGACAACGGCGCCCGCCACAGGCCGGAACACCCGCTGGCAGGGTTGGGCGTACGCGCTGGCCTCCACCCTGGCCTTCAGCACCGTGACGCCCATCGGCAAGGCCGCCATCGCCGACGGCCTGCCGGCCTCGGGCATCATCGTGGTGCGCCTGGCGCTCACCGTCGCCCTGCTGGGCCTGACGCTGCTCATCACCGGCCCCGGCCGCCTGCGCGCCGGCCGGCGTATGCTGGCCGTCTCGGCCGCCGTCGGCCTGTCCAACGGCCTGGGCATGCTGACCTACTTCGGCTCGCTGGCCTACATCAACTCGTCCATCGCCTCGATGATCTTCTCGCTCAGCCCGCTGGTGACGCTGGCGCTGCTGGCCCTGCGCGGCGAGACGTTCACCTACCGGCAATGGGTCCGGCTGGGCCTCGGCCTGGCGGGCGTCTACCTGCTGATCGGCCCCGGCGGAAACGTGAACCTGTGGGGCGCGCTGCTGGCGGCCGTCTCGATCTTCACCGTGCCGCTGCAGCTGGTCTTCATCCAGTGGTTCCTGCCGGAAGGCGACCCGCAGGCCGCCTCGTTCTATATGCTGACCGGCATGGCGCTCACGGCCCTCGTCGGCTGGGGGTGGGAGGGCGCGCCCTGGCAGACGCCCAGCCTGGAGGGGTGGGCCGCGATCCTGGCCATCACGATCTTCGGAACCTATCTCGGGCGTCTGGCGATGTTCGTGGCCGTGCAGCGGCTGGGCGGCGGCCAGATCGGGCTGCTGGCGCCCTTCGAGACCCTGCTGACCGTGGTCTGGTCGGTCCTGTTTCTGCACGAGCGGCTCACGCCGGTGCAGTGGCTGGGCGGAGGCCTGATCCTGCTCAGCGCCCTGCTGGCCGTGCAGCGCCTGGGCCGCGTCACGCTGCGCGTCACGCGCCGCCGATAGGTGGAGGCTGCCATGGCCGCCGATGACACGGATTTCCCCAGGCCATCCGCCCGCCGCGCCGCGTTGCGCCGGGCGCGCGGCCAGGTCCCGCTCATCGCCCCGGCCCGGCCGGCCCGACAGCCGCGCAACCCGCTGCCGCCTCTGGAACTGCTCACGCCGGAGCAGGTGGAGAAGCTGCACCGCGCCTCGCTGCGCATCCTGGAGGACGTCGGCGTGGAATTCCAGGACGCCGAGACGCTCGACCTGTGGGCGCGGGCCGGCGCCCGGGTGGACCGGTCGGCCCGGCGCGTGCGCCTCGACGGCGGCCTGGTGATGGAGCTCGTCGCCCGCGCGCCGCGCACCTTCACCTGGCGCGGGCGCAACCCGGAGCGCGACGTGCTCGTGGGCGGAAACGCCCTGGCCTTCGGCCCGTGCGGGGGCATGGTCTATGTGAGCGACCTGGAGCGCGGCCGCCGCGCCGGGACGCTGGCCGACTACGAAACCTTCGTCAGGCTCGCTCACCTGCTCCCGCCGCTGCACTTCGCGGCCTGGGGCCAGGTGGAGCCCGCCGACCTGCCGGCCTCGGTCCGGCACCTGCACCGGTTGCGCGCCGCTTTCCGCCTGAGCGACAAGCCGGTGAGCGAGGCCGCGCACGGCCGCGAGATCACGACCGACTGCCTGGCCATGGCGCAGATCGTGTTCGGCGACCTCACGGCGGGCGGGCCGGTCATCGGCGACGTCATCAACGTTAGCAGCCCGCTGCGCTTCGATGAAAGGATGCTCGGCGGCCTGATCACGTATGCGCGCGCCGGGCAGGTCACGTACATCACGCCCTTCATCCTGGCCGGCGCCATGAGCCCCATCACCCTGGCGGCGGCGCTGGCGCAGCAGAACGCGGAGGCGCTGGCCGGCGTCGCCCTGACCCAGCTCGTCCGGCCCGGCGCGCCCGTCCTGCTGGGCGGTTTCACCACCAACACCGACATGCGCTCGGGGGCGCCGGCGTTCGGCACCCCGGAGGGCGCCTGGGCGCTGATCGCGGGCGCGCAACTGGCCCGGTTCTACGGCCTGCCCTATCGCGGCAGCGGCGCGCTGACCTCATCCAACGCGCCGGACGCGCAGGCCGCCTACGAGAGCCAGTGGACGCTCTGGCCGGCCGTGCTGGCGCACGCCAACCTGGTCATGCACGCGGCCGGCTGGCTGGAGGGCGGGCTGACGGCGTCGCTGGAGAAGTTCATCCTGGACGCCGAGAGCCTGGCGATGTTTCAGCACTTCCTGAACGGCTTCGACGTGGACGACGCGACGCTGGCGCTGGACATGATCGCGGCGGTGGGGCCGGGCGGCCACCACCTGGGCACGCCGCACACGCAGGCGCGCTTCGCCGCCGAGTTCTACCTGACCACGCTGGGCGACCGGCTCGGGTATGAGACCTGGGACGCCGCCGGGCGCTGGGACGCGCCGCGGCGCGCGCATCAGGTCTGGAAGGAGCTGCTGGCCGCCTACGAGCCGCCGCCGCTCGACCCGGCGATCCGTGAAGCCCTGGACGACTACGTGGCCCGCCGCGAGCGCGAGCTGGCCGGGAAAAACCTGTATGCGTGAGAGACTGGAGATCAAAACCGTGGCCGTGATCGGCGCGGGCACGATGGGCGCCGGCATCGCCCAGGTGTGCGCCCTGCGCGGCTTCACCACGCTGTTGTACGACGTGGCGCCCGAGGCGGCCGCCGCCGGCTATGAACGCATCCGGGCCTCGCTCCAGAAAGGCGTGGACCTGGGGAAGACCTCGCCCGAGGCCATGGCCGCCGCCCTGGCGCGCACGTTCACCACCGCCGCCCTGCCGGATTGCGCTGTCGCCGACCTGGCCATCGAGGCCGCGCCCGAGGTCCTGGACATCAAACGCGATCTGTTTCAACGCCTGGACGCGATCCTGCCCGCGCACGCCCGGCTCGCCTCCAACACCTCGTCGCTCTCGATCACGGTTCTGGCCGGCGCCACGCGGCGCCCGGAGCAGGTGCTGGGCCTGCACTTCTTCAATCCGCCGCACCGGATGGCGCTGGTGGAGGTGATCCGGGGCGACCGCACCTCGGCCGAGACGCTCCAGGCCGGGATCGACTTCGCGCGCGCCCTGGGCAAGACGCCCGTGGTCGGCCGCGACACGCCGGCCTTCATCGCCAACCGCGTCGCCCGGCCGTTCTACGGCGAGGCCTTCCGCCTGCTGGGCGAGGGCCTGGCGCCCGCCGCGCTGGACGGCCTGCTGCGCTCGGCCGGTTTCAAGATGGGGCCGTGCGAGCTGATGGACCTGATCGGCCTGGACGTGAACTACGCCGTCACTCAGTCCGTGTACAATGCCTTTTTCCACGACCCGCGCTACCGGCCGCACCCCCTCCAGCAGAAGATGGTGGAGGCCGGGCTGCTCGGCCGGAAGACGGGGCGGGGATTTTACGAGTACCGGGGACAGACGACAGACAACGGATGACGGAAGGCGGAGCGCCAATGACGACCCGCGATCACCCCCACGACCACGGTCACGACGATCCCGCCGAACGGCCGGGCGAGCGCAGCCACGCCAGCGGCCACGACCACAGCCACGGCGTCGTTGATCCGTCGCTGTTCAGCACGGAGCGCGGGGTGCAGGCGCTGCGCTGGTCGCTGGTCGCGCTGATGGTCACGGCTCTGCTGCAGGTCGCCGTGGTTTACGTCACCGGCAGCGTCGCCCTGCTGGCCGACACCATCCACAACTTCGGCGACGCGCTCACGGCGCTGCCGCTGTGGATCGCCTTCCGGGTCGGGACCTGGAAACCCAACCAGCGTTTCACCTACGGCTATGGCCGCGTGGAGGACCTGGCCGGCGCCTTCATCGTCTTCATGATCCTGTTCAGCGCCTTTCTGGCCGGCTCCGAGTCGCTCCAGCGCCTGGCCGCGCCGCAGCCGGTGGAGCACGTCTGGGCCGTGGCCCTGGCCGCCGTCCTCGGCTTTGTCGGCAACGAGGCCGTGGCCTGGTACCGGATCAAGGTCGGCCGCGAAATCGGCAGCGCCGCGCTGGTGGCCGACGGGCACCATGCCCGCGTGGACGGCCTGACCAGCCTGGCCGTGCTCGTTGGCGCGGTCGGCGTCTGGCTCGGCTTCCCGCTGGCCGACCCGCTCGTCGGCCTGGGCATCACGGTCGCGATTCTGAAGATCGCCTGGGACTCGGGCAGGCAGGTCTTCGCCCGGATGCTGGACGGCGTGGAGCCGGAGGTGGTGGACGAGATTCGGCGCGCCGTCGCGCATGTCCCCGGCGTGCGGCGCGTCTCGGACGTGGCCGTGCGCTGGCTGGGGCATCGCCTGCGGGCCGAGTTGTGCCTGGCCGTGGACCCGGCCCTGACGGTCGCCCAGGGACACGCCATCGCCGCCGAGGCCCAGCATGAACTGCTCCACCACCTCCCGTACCTGTCCAGCGCCGTGATCCATGTTGACCCGAGCGACGCCGGGGAGGATCATCACCGCATCGCGGAGCACACGCACGGCGACCTGCCGATGCACAGCCACTGATCGCCCTGTCCCCCATGTCTCCCATCATCCCCATCACCCTCTTCTCCGACTATGTCTGACCGTGGTGCTTCATGGCCGAGTCCGGTCTGGATTCGCTCGCGCAGACGCATGCCATCGCCGTGACCTGGAAGGCTTACGAGCTGCGCCCGGTTGAGGCGCCGCGCCGGCCGCCGGCCGAGGCGGCGCGTTTCCGCCAGTACCTGAAAGAGAGCTGGCCGCGCGTCGAGACGATCGCGCGCGAGCGCTTCGGGCTGACGCTCCACGAACCGCCCTACCGGCCGGAGCTGAGCACGCGCCTGGCGCACGTCGCCGCCAAAGCCGCCGAGGCGCTTGGCCGCGGCGACGCCTTCCGCCGCGCGGTGTTCCGCGCCTACTGGGTCGCGGGCCAGGACATCGGCTCGGAAGACGTGCTGGTCGAGATCGCGCGCGCCGTCGGCCTGGGCGAGGCCGAGTTCCGGGCCGGGCTGAAGGAGGACGTCCATCGCTACGCCGTCGCCGCCGATCAGCAATGGGCGTACCGCGCCAACCTGGGCGGCGTGCCGGCCTTCATCTTCGCCGACCGCTATCTGGTGAGCGGCGCGCAGCCCGTGGAGTTGCTGCGCCAGGTGGCCGACCGGTGCGTGCAGGAGGGTCTGGTCTCGTGAAGGTCGTCATCGCCGGGGAGCGGCCGCTGGCCGACGAGGTTTTCCAGTTGTGCGTGGAGGCCGGCCACGTCTCATCGCTGTATCGGGTGGAGACCCTGAGCGACGCCTTCACCACGCAGCGCCTGCGCGCCGAGGCGGAGGCCGCCGACGTCGCCGTCGAGTGTCACAACGAGTCGCGCGAGGCCAAGGCCCGCGTGATCGAATGGCTGGGCCGCGCGCCGCTGGTGTGCGCCTCGGCGCTGGCCTGCTCGACGACCGAGATCGCAAGCGGCGCGGCCCGCCCGGAGGCCCTCACCGGCTGGGGCGCGCTCCCGCCGCTGGCCGCCGGCGGCGCCGTGGAACTGGCCGGAGGCTTGCGGACGGGCGCGCCGGCGCTGGAGCAGGCGGAGGCCTTCTGGCGCTCGCTGGGCCTGGACGTGGTCCGCGTCCCGGACGGGCCTGGCCTGGTGCGCGCCCGGATCGTGTGCGCGCTGGTGAACGAGGCGGCGGTGGCCCTGCACGAGGGCGTGGCCTCGGCCGCCGACATCGACACCGCCATGACGCTTGGCCTGAACTACCCGCGCGGCCCGCTGGCCTGGGGCGACCTGATCGGCCTGGACGTGGTGCTGGGCGTGATGACGGGCCTGTTCACCGAGTACGGCGACGACCGCTACCGGCCCGCGCCGCTGCTGCGCCGTTACGTGCAGGCCGGCTGGCTGGGACGCAAGACGGGGCGCGGCTTCTTCGAGTATCCGACAACCGAGTGAGAGGTCCAATGGAATATCGGAATCTGGGTTGGGCCGGGGTCAAGGTCTCGGCCGTGGGCGTGGGCTGCAACCGGTTCGGGGACACCGTGGACCGGGCCGGCGCGCGCGCTATCGTCCACGCCGCGCTGGACGCCGGCATCAACTTCTTCGACACCGCCGACGTCTACGGGGCGCGCGGCGGCTCCGAGGCCTTCCTGGGCGACGCGCTGGCCGGGCAATGGGACCGGGTGGTGATCGCCACCAAGGGCCGCTCGAAGATGGGCGACGGCGTCAACGACCAGGGCGCGTCGCGTTATCATCTGCAGAACGCCGTCGAGGCCAGCCTGCGGCGGCTGAAGACCGACCACATCGACCTGTACCAGATCCACAGCTGGGACGACGAGACGCCGATCGAGGAGACCCTGCGGGCGCTGGACGACCTGGTGCGCGCCGGCAAAATCCGCTACATCGGCGCCAGCAATTTTGCCGCCTGGCAACTGGCCCGCGCCAACGACCAGGCCGAGCGCTTCGGCTGGGAACGCTTCGTCACCGTTCAGCCGCACTACCACATGCTGGAACGCGAGATCGAGCGCGAGCTGGTCCCGTACTGCCGCTGGGCCGGCGTCGGCATCCTGCCGTACTTCCCGCTGGCCGGCGGCTTCCTCACCGGCAAATACACACGCGGCCAGCCGGCCCCCGCCGGCACACGCGGCGAGCGCAGCCCCTACGTCCAGAAGTACATGACCGACGCGAACTACGCCCTGCTCGACCGGTTGCGCGCGTTCGCCGAGGCGCGCGGCCACACACTGCACGAACTGGCCTTCGCCTGGCTGCTGGCCGAGCCGCGGGTCTCGTCGGTGATCGCCGGCGCCACCCGGCCCGAACAGGTCACGGCCAACGCCGCCGCGGGCGCATGGCGGCTCACCACGGGGGAGATGGCCGAAGTTCGCGTCATCCTGGAAGGAAAGTCCTGACCACCCCGGAGGACACAGAGCGCCCAGAGAGAAACTGGTCCGGGACTCTGTCGTCTCGGCGCGCTCCGTGGCAAAAGCCCGATGACCCTTGCACTCCCCAATCGCCCCAGGCCCTACGTCATGGCCCACCGCGGCAACCGCGTGGCCTGCCCGGAGAACACGCTGGCCGCCTTCCGCCGCGCTTTTGCCGAGGGCGCCGATGTGCTGGAGACCGACCTGCACCTCACCCGTGACGGCGTCTTCGTCTGCATCCACGACGCCACCGTGGACCGCACCACCGACGGCCGGGGCGCCGTGGCCGAGATGACGCTGGGCGAATTGAAGCGCTTGAGCGCCAGCTGCGGCCGGCCCGCATTCGCGTCCGAGCGCGTCCCGACCCTGGCCGAGGCCGCGGCGTTGCTGCCCCCGGACCGCGCGCTGGCGCTGGAGCTGAAAACCGACCGTTTCCTGGAGCCGGCGGTCTGCCGGCAACTGGCCGAGGAACTCAGCGCGCTCGGCATCCGCGCTCGGACCGTAGTGTTGTCCTTTAAAGCAGAACGCGTCCGCGCCGTGCACGCCGCCGCCCCGGACATCCCAACCGGGCACATCACGGCCAGCGACCCCCTGCCGCTGAGCGACGCGGCGCTGTTCGGGCCGTTCTGGCCCCTGCTCCTGATTAATCCGTTTTACTGCCTGCTCGCCCACGCTCGTGGGCGCCTGGTCTGCCCGCTGGACGCCACCCCCGACGCGCGCCTGTGGCTCTATCGTCTCCTCGGCTGCGACGCCGTCCTCACCGATGACCCGGCCGCCACTCTGAAAGCGCTCGGCCGACAACCGCCCCAGGCGCCAGCCTAGCGGGCGTGGCCGGCCAGCCCGCTGCCGCTTGACCGGTAGCGGGCCGCAATCTGCCCGGCAAAATCCGCCATGCTCAACCGCAACGCTTCCGGCTCCAGCACCTCCACCGCCCCGCCGATCGCCAGCAGACGCCCTCGCGCCGCCTCCAGCGAGTCGAAGGTCAGAGATACCCGTCGCCAGCCGTCCGCCTCCGGCGTGATCGCCTCGGCCGAGGCGTGGCGGGCGGCCTCCCCGAGGTACAGGCCGAGGTAGGGGACTGCCTCAGGGGCGACGCGGATCGTCACCGGGTACTGAGAGCGCCGTTGCGCCTGCTCCTGGCGCCAGGCCCGCCAGAACGCCGGCAGGTCGAAATCCGCCGGCCGTTCGAAGGCCTCAGCGTCCAGCTGGACGTCGCTCAGGTCGGCCAGGGCCCGGGCGCGCACCTGCCCCTGCCAGGCATACACCAGCAGCCAGGCGCCGGCGTGCGCCACCAGGCCATACGCGTCCACTACCTGTTCAACCTCGATGCCGGCCCAAAGGCGATAGCGCACTCGGAGGCGGCGATCCTCCCAGACCGCCTTCTGCACAACCGAGAGGCGCGGGACAGCCCGATCTTCGGCCGCCTCGGATGACCAGTCCAGGTGGACGCGGGCGCGCGTGTGCTCCTCGTCGCCGCGCCGCACGGCCGGCAGCGCCGCCGCCAGTTTGAGCATCGCCGAGCGCAGTTCCTGGCTGACGCCCAGCGCCTCCAACGGCTCCGGGACGCTCAGCATGAACAGCGCCCGCGCTTCGCCCTCGGTCAGACCGGTGAGCGTGGTCCGGTACGGTTCCAGCAGTCCGCAGCCCCCGCCCGGCCCGCGCTCGGCGTACACCGGGACGCCGGCGGCGCTCAAGGCTTCCAGGTCCCGGTAGATGGTGCGCTCGGAGACTTCCAGTTCGGCGGCCAGGGCCTGGGCCGTCATCCGGCCGCGGGTCTGCAGCAACATCAACAGTGAGAGCAGGCGATCAGCGCGCATGGGTCAGGCCTCGGGAAGTGACGATCCCCCAACAGATTACATTGTAGTGCGAATTCCTGACACAGGATGTCAGGTGGGCGGTTGTAGACTCAGGAGGCTCATGAGCGCTGCTGTGCAACCCGTCTTTCAATGTGGAGGCAATCGACATGGCTGACATCGACGTCCGCATCGTGCGGCTGGAGTCCCTGCGCGTGGCCGCCGCCCTGGCCTACGGGGCCGACCCGGAGCCGCAGGTGTGGGACACGCTGCTGACCTGGGCCCGCGCTCACAATCTGCTCGATGTGACGCCCGCCCCGCGCTTCTTCGGCTTCAACAACCCGGACCCGGCGCCGGGCACCCCGAACCACGGCTACGAGCAATGGATGACGGTCGGCCCGCAGGTGGCCGGCGAAGGCTCGGTGAAGATCAAGGACTTCCCCGGCGGCCTGTACGCCGTCGCGCGCTGCGACGGCCTCCCGAACCCCGAGATCTGGGGACGGCTGGCCGCCTGGCGCGAGTCCAGCCGCTACAAGTGCGCGCCGCATCAGTGGCTGGAGGAGTGCCTGACGCCCGGCGCCGAGCCGCAGGCCGGCTGGGTCTTCGACCTGCACCTGCCGATCGCCGAGTAAGCCGGTTTTCCCTGGCCGCGGATTACACGGATTTCACAGAGAACGCGCTCGAAATCCGCGGCCCGCAGGCCTGTCGTCGGGGGTTTGGCAGTCCGGGCCACTGCCGGTAGAATCGATCCGGGAGCGTGAAGCCGCTTGCTTCACGCTCTCTGTTTTGTGACCGACGCCTCTTTCTCCGACACGCAACCGGTCGAGGCCGCGCCGGGCCTGGCCCGCAGCGCCTCGATCCTCTCGCTGGGTGGCATCGCCAGCCGCGTCATGGGCTTCCTGCGCGACGCGGTCATGTCGCGCCTGTTCGGCTCCGAGGCCGACGCGCTGGCCCTGGCGCTCACCATCCCAATCCAGATCTACGACCTGGTCACCGGCGGGCTGGTGAACTCGGCCCTCGTCCCGGCCTTCAGCGAGTACACGCCCCAGGAGCGCCGGGCCGAGCTGTGGCGGCTGGCCAGCACCCTGCTCACGCTGGCCGCGCTCGTCATCTCCGGCCTGATCGCGGTCCTGATGGGCCTGGCGCCGCAGGTGATCGCCGTCTTCGCCCTGATCGGCGGCCAGAGCGAGCCGGCCGTCCAGGCCACGGCCGCGCGCCTGCTCCAGATCACGCTGCCGGCCGTCGTCTGCCTGAGCCTGTCCGGCATCCTCACCGGCCTGCTGTACGCCCTGCAACGCTTCACGCTGCCGGCCTTCACCGGCGCGGTCTTCAACGCCAGCATGGTCGCCGCCTCGCTGCTGCTGGCCCCGGCCTGGGGCGCGGCGGCGATGGCGTTCGGGCTGCTGCTCG
>DAOUAB010000075.1:0-36156 GCA_034434015.1 Anaerolineales bacterium | reverse complement strand
AGCGGCACCAGCGCATTGTCGAGCGTGGCCAGGAAGTCCCAGCCCACTGCCTGGGTCACGGCCCGGCGCAGGCCCAGGAACGCGTCGTCCACCCGGTCCGATAAGCGCGGGTCCGGCGCGTTGAGGTCCGGCACGGCCACCAGCGAATACGCCGGGTCGCCGGCGCCCGGCCGCGAGATCGTCTCCGACCAGAGCGGCGCGTCGGCGGCCTGGGCCGCCTGCCCCATGGCGCCGGGCAGGGCCTCCGGCAGGACGATGGGCGCCCAGGTGAGCGAGTCCAACCGCCCGGCTTCCGGCTTGTACAGGATCTGGGTCAGGCCGGGCTGCCCGAGCGGCGCGGCAGCGATGTAGCCGCGGCCGGCCTCCTCCGGGATGATGCTGAGCACCGACGAACCGTCCGGCGACCAGATGGGGTGCTGGCCCTGGCCCGCCTCACGCGGCTTCTCGGCCGGGTCGGCCGCCGAGCGCACGTAGACGATGCCCTGCGGCGACAACGCGTCCGTGTAGAGCACGCGCTGGCCGTCCGGGCTGAAAGCCGGGTTGGCCTCGAACACCTCGGGCGTGTCGGAGAGCGGGCGGGCGTCGGCGTCGAACGGGTCATCCAGCGAGCGCACCCACAGGTCCGGGTTGCCGCTGCGCATCGAGACGAAGATGATCTCACGGCCGAGCGGCGACCAGGTCGGTTCGTAATCGGCCGCCGGGTCCTGCGTCAGGTCAATGATCTGGCCGCCGGCCGCGTTGACGATGGCGATATCCAGGTTGTCCTCGCGGTAAATCTCGAAGGCCAGGTACTGGCTGTCCGGGCTCCAGGCCGGGTGGCCCTTGAACTCCAGGCCGTCGGTCAGGCGGCGCACCTGGCCCGAGGCCAGCTCCAGCACGTACAGGTTCCAGCTCCCTTCGCGGCGCGAGCTGAAGGCCAGGAACTGGCCATTCGGGCTGACGGCCGGGTCGCGGTCGTCCCACGGCCCGGCCGTGATGCGCACCGGGTCCGCCTGGCCCAGGCGGTGCGCCCACAGGTTAGTGCGGCCATTGTGGCGGTACGCGAAGAAGACCGTGCCGCCCAGCGAGAGCGGGTTGGCCGGCGGCGTGACGGTCGGGCCGGCCGGCTGGGGCGTCACGATGATCTCGATGGTCGGCAGGCGCGCGGCGATCTCGGTGCTCACGGCCGGCGCCGCCAGCGCCGTGGCCGTCACCACGATTGGCGCGGCGCTGGCGCTGAGCGCCACGCTGATATAGGCCGTGACGCCGACGATCAGGGCCAGGTTAGCCAGCAGCAGGCCGATGAGGACCGGCAGTTGGCGGCGCCGGAAGGTGAGCCGGATCAGGGCCCCGCCGGCGTTGGCGGACGGCGCGCCCGAAGGCGCCGGGCGGGCGGCGCCTTCCGGGGCGGGCGGGCGGCGTCGGAAGAGGCGGCCCACGGCTCCAGCCACGCGTCGGAAAGGGGACGACATGACGGCGAATATAGCATGATTGATGCCGGAGGCAAAACGCGCCTGGGGTGCCTTCGGGCTTTTGGGCTGACCCGTCCGGCTGTCAGACACCCCTCACCCACGTCATGCCGGCGAAAGCCGGCCTCCAGGCGCAGACGCGCGCAGACGAGCGGGAGCTTCTGGGCCCCAGCCTTCGCCGGGGCGACGGTGGAAATTGGGGGGCCGAGGCGCGGCGGCCTGGAGATTGACCCCCAACGGCGAAGGCACCCCGCGTCTGGCATCATTTGTGCAATCCCGGCGGCAGGAGTAACATGCCGCCCATGAACGACGTCACTTTCCGCGATATTCAGAAGGGCCTGCGCGAACTCGGCCTCGGCCAGGACAGCCGCGTGCTCGCCCACATCTCGCTCTCGGCCTTCGGCCATGTGCGCGGCGGCGCCGAGGCGATGGCGGGCGCCCTCACCAGCACCTGCGGTCTGGTGATGATGCCGGCGTTCACTTACCAGTGCCAGGTCTACCCGCTCGTCGGCCCGCCCGACAATGGCATGACCTACGACGACGCCCAGGCCGACAATGCCGAGGCCGAGTTGTTCACGCCGGATCTGCCGCCGCACGCCGATATGGGCGTGACCGCCGAGACGCTGCGCCGCCGCTCCGGAGCCCGGCGCTCGTCGCACCCGCTCCTGTCCTTCACGGCCGTCGGCCCGGGAGCCGAGGACGTGCTCCGGGCGCAGTCGCTGGCCGAGCCGTTCGGCCCGATCGCGCGCCTGGCGGCGATGGGCGGCGACGTGCTCCTGGTCGGCGTGGACCACACCAAGAACGCCGCCATCCACTACGCCGAAGCCCGCGCCGGCCGCAAGCAGTTCGTGCGCTGGGCGCTGACGCCTGAAGGCATCGTGGCCTGCCCGGCCTGGCCCGGCTGCTCCGACGGTTTCAACGCCCTGGCTCCGCATATCGGCTCGTTTGTGCGCTCGGCCCGCGTGGGCGCGGCCCGGCTCCAACGCCTTCCCCTGGCCGACCTGATCCCGGCCGTCGTCGCCCTCCTGGCCGGCGACCCGGCCGCCCTGCTCTGCGACCGGCCCGGCTGCGCGCGCTGCGAGACCGTCCGCCGCGTGATGGCCTGAAGAAGCGCCCTCGCCCAGCACGCCGGGGCCGCAACAGATCACCCGGGAAAGCGCTGCGGCGCCGTTTCGCCACGAATGGCGCGAACGGGGACGAATGACCGCGAATCCTTCGTGCGCCTTCGTCTGAATTCGTGTCATTCGTGGCTGCTGGCAATCGCCCCGGCTTCCTGTAACCTGCCACTTGCCCCCTGCTCCCCAACCCTCCGCACCTTGCGTATAATGGGGACATCGGCGTTATGCCCCGGACGGTAATCATGGCTGACCTGACCACCCCGGAAAAAATCACCATCATCGAAGGCCCGGCGCCCAGCTTCGAGACCCCCAATGAGACCTGGGCGCTTTCTCTCGCCGAAGGCCCCCGGCTGGCCCGCGTGGCCCTCACCCGCCTGCGCACCTTCAACGGCCCGGCGCTGGTCGAGCGCTGCTGGAAGGCCTGGGACGCCGGCCGCGCCGTGTACCTGGAATACCGGGACGAGGACGGCCTGACGCAGGAGGCCCAGATCCTGGCCGCCCGCACCACGGAGGTGGCCGAGGGCCACGTCCTGTTGCTGCATGTCCGCCTCAACTGAATGCGGCTGACCCTCCTGCACTTCAACGACCTCCACGGCCGCCTGGACCAACTGCCGCGCCTGTTCACGCTGATCGATCGTCAGCGGGCAGCCGCGCGGCGCGCGGGCCGGGCGGTTTTGATTCTGGACGGCGGCGACTCGTCGGACCGGAACTGCTGGGAATCCGATATCACCAAAGGCCGCGCCAACATGACGCTGCTGGGCGCGATGGGCGTGCAGGCCAGCGTGGTGGGCAACGGCGAGGCCCTGCAATGGGGGCGCCGGGCGCTGGAACAACTCGTGGCCGCCGCCCCCTTCCCGATGCTGGCCGCCAACCTGGCGGATTGCGCCGACCCGGCGCGGTTGGCCGTGCCCGGGCTGCAGGCGTCCCACCTCTTCGACCTGGACGGCTTCAGGCTCGGCCTGACCAGCGCCACCGCCCGCTACGGCGCCGGCTACACGCGCTTCGGCTACGACGCGCTCGACCCGCTGCCCGTCCTGCGCCGCGAGATCGAGTCGCTGCGCGCCGGAGGCGCGCAGCTTATCCTGCTGCTCTCACACCTCGGAGCGTTCCCGCCCGAAGACCGGCAAAGCGGGCGCGTCCCAAACGAGTTCAACGACTACGACGCAGCGCAGGCCTGCCCGGAGATCGCCGTCATCGTCGGCGGGCACTCGCATCTGGCCCTGGAGACGCCGGTGAAGGTCGGCGAAACCCTGATCGTCCAGGCCGGCCATTACGGGCGCTGGCTGGGCCAGCTGGACCTGGAGATCGACGACGCGACCGGCCGGGTGACGGCTTACGCCGGCCAACTGCACGCCTGCGGCGACGGCGTGCCCGCCGACCCGACGATTTCAGCCACGCTGGAGCTGGTGCGCGAGGAGGCCGCGCGCCTGCTGGACGCGCCGGTCGCCGTCGCGCGCCGGGACTTACCCCACACCCTGGACGCGCCCTCGCCTGTGGCGGGCCTGGTCGCCGAGGCCCTGCGCCAGGTCTGTCACGCCGACCTGGCGCTGTTGTTCAGCGGCTTCGCCAAACGCGGGCTGGCGGCCGGCCCGATCCGGCGCCGCGACCTGTATGAGGCCCTGCCGGGCAGCGCGCACGTCACCGCCGCCGAAGTCTCCGGCGCTCAGATCGCGCGGATGCTGAACCGGATGCTGGCCTCAAAATATCGCACCGAGTCCTTCAATCCGCACCGCGGCGAGCCGCCGCTTGGCCTGCCGGCCGGGTCCGACAACGTGGAAATCGACTTCGATCTGGCGCGGCCGGCCGGCGAGCAGTTGACGGCCTGCCGCGTGGACGGCGTCGCGCTCGATCCCGCGCGCCGTTACCGCCTGGCCAGCACCTTCTACACCCTCAACGACATCGCCGATGACCCGGAATACGACTTCGTCGGCCTGGAACCGGGCCAGGCCATCGAGATGGTGCGCGTCGAGGACGTGCTCTGGGAGGTCGTCGAGGACTGGCTGCGGGCGCGCGGGACGGTATGACCATGCCTTTCGACCCGGACAAGCATCGGCGGCGTTCGATCCGGTTGCGAGGCTTCGATTATGCTTCGCCGGGCGGTTACTTTGTGACCATCTGCGCCTGGCGGAAGGCCTGCCTGTTCGGTGACATCGTGGATCACGCCGTGCGCTTGAACGAATTCGGGCTGGCCGTCGCGCAGGCCTGGCGCGATTTGCCGAACCATTATCCCCATATCACGCTGGATGAATTCGTGGTGATGCCGGATCATGTGCATGGGATCGTTTTCCTTTTAGATGAGGATGATTCAATTGTCATAGGGGCGGGTCCCGTCGTCGTAGGGGCGGGTCGAAGACCCGCCCCTACGACGACAACGACGCCACCCGCCCCTACGGGATCGGCGCGGCATCCCTTGTCCGAAATCGTCCGCGCCTTTAAATCGTTCTCCGCCCGACGCATCAACACGCTGCGCGGGACCGCCGGCGTCCCGGTCTGGCAACGCAATTATTGGGAACACGTCGTCCGCGATAACGCGGACCTGGCCCGCATCCGCGCCTACATTCGTCGCAACCCGACCCAATGGACCGACGATGAGCGGCATGCCGCTCAATCCCATTAGCCCATCGGAGGCTGCATGACTGCCACTGCTTCTGCCCTCGCCCTCCCCCACTGGGATGTCTCGAATGTCTATCCCGGCCTGGAGTCGGATGAACTGAAGCGCGCCCTGGCTGACCTGGCGGCGCAGATCGACGACCTGGACCATTATCTGGCCGGGCACGGCGTGGGCGCGGGCGGCGCCGTGATCACAAACGGCGCGGCGGTGGGCGACCTCATCGGCGGCGTCCTGGACCGGCTGAACGCCGCGTTGCGCCTCTACGCCACCATCCGCGCGTACGTCTACACCTTCGTCGCCGTCAACTCCTTCGACCCTATCGCCCAGCGCCTGTATTCCGAGGTCCAGGCGCTGCGCGTCCGGCTCAACCCGGCCGAGGTGCGCTTCCAGAAATGGCTGGGGACGCTCGGCCCGGCGCTCGCGGCCGCGCTCGTCGAAAATGAGACCGCCCGGCAGCACGCCTTCTACCTGACCGAGTCGGCCGAGCAGAGCCGCTACCTGATGAGCGAGCCGGAGGAGACGCTGGCCGCCGAGCTGTCGTTGAGCGGCCCCACGGCCTGGAGCAAGCTCCAGAACACCCTGTGCTCGCAGCTGGTCGTCCCGTTCGAGAAAAACGGCCAGACGGAGCGGCTGCCCCTGCCCGCGCTCCAGAACCTGTATCACGACCCCGACCCCGAAGTGCGCCGGCGGGCCTACCTCGCCGAGATCGTCGCGCTGGAGTCGGTCCGCGAGCCGCTGGCGGCCTGCCTCAACGGCGTCAAGGGCGCCGCCCACACGCTCAACCGGCGCCGCGGCCGCACGGATGCCCTGCACGAAGCCCTGGACCAGGCCCGTATCGACCGGCCGACGCTCGATGCCATGCTCGGCGCGATGTGGGACTCGTTCCCGGCCTTCCGGCGCTACCTGAAGAAGAAGGCCGGGCGCCTGGGCAAACACGCCCTGCCCTGGTACGACCTGCTCGCGCCGGTCGGGGCCTCCGAGAGGACCTACACCTTCGCCGAGGCTGAAGCCTTCATCCTCGACCAGTTCGGGCGCTTCAGCCCCCGGCTGGCGGGCGTGGCCCGGCGCGCCTTCGCCGGCCGCTGGGTGGACGCCGAACCGCGCGCCGGCAAACGCGGCGGCGCGTTCTGCCTGGACCTGCCCGCCGTCGGGGAGTCGCGCGTGCTCATGAACTTCGACGGCTCGCTGGACCAGGTGTTCACGCTCGCCCACGAACTGGGCCATGCCTTCCACAACGACGGCCTGCACGCCCGGACCGCCCTGCAGCGCGTCACGCCCATGACCCTGGCCGAGACGGCCTCCATCTTCTGCGAGACGATCATCACCGAGGCTGTGCTGGCCGACGCCGCCGGGCCGGACGAGGAGCTCGCCATCCTGGAGACGGCGCTGATCGGCGCCACCGGCGTGGTCGTGGACATCGCCTCGCGCTACCTGTTCGAGAAAGAGGTCTTCGAGCGCCGCGCCCAGGCCGAGCTGTCCGCCGACGACTTCAGCGAGATCATGCTGCGCGCCCAGGCGGAGACCTATGGCGACGGCCTGGATCCCGACTTCCGCCACAAGTACATGTGGACCTGGAAGCCGCACTATTACCGCACCGACCTGTCGTTCTACAATTTCCCGTACGCGTTCGGCCTGCTCTTCGGCGCCGGCCTGTACGCGCTCTACCAGGAGCGCGGCGCCGCGTTCATCCCGGAGTACGAGGCGCTGCTCGCCAGCACCGGCGAGGGCCGCGCCGCCGACCTGGCCGCCCGCTTCGGCCTGGACCTGCGCCAGCGCGCGTTTTGGGAGAACAGCCTCAAAGTCATCGAGCGCCGCATCGACCGTTATTGCGCGCTGTAAACGGGAGACACCATGCCCTACGACACCCTCCTCACCGATCTGACCGACGGCGTCTTCACCATCACGCTCAACCGCCCGGAAGTCCTCAACGCCTTCAACGACCGCATGGCCGAGGAATTGCAGGACGCGCTCAGGAAGGCCGAGCGCGACGACGCCGCGCGCTGCCTGGTGCTGACCGGGGCCGGCAAGGGTTTCTGCGCCGGCCAGGACCTGGGCGCCGTGCGCGACCGCGGCGCGATCTCATTCCGCGAGCACCTCCTGCGCACCTACAACCCGATCGTCTCCAAACTACGCGCGCTGGAGAAGCCGGTCCTGGCCCAGGTGAACGGCGCGGCCGCCGGCGCCGGCCTCGGCCTGGCCCTGGCCTGCGACCTGCGCTACGCCGCCCCGGGCGCCAGGCTCCGCTTCGCGTTCACGGGCATCGGCCTCGCCCCGGATTCAGGCGTCAGTTTCTTCCTGCCGCGCCTGATCGGTTACGGGCGCGCTTACGAGTTCGCGCTCACCAACGACCCACTCACGGCCGAGGACGCCGCCGCCCTCGGCCTGGTGAACAAGGTCTTCCCGCCGGACCAGCTGGCCGCCGCCGTGCGCGAAATCGCCGTCCGCTTCGCCAAAGGCCCGACGAAGTCCTTCGGCCTGACCAAGCGGGCCATGAACCGGGCGCTGCTCACGTCCATCGACGAGGCCCTGGACTACGAGGCCCATCTTCAGGAGGCCGCCGGCCGCACCGCCGATTACAAAGAAGGCGTCGCCGCCTTCCTGGAAAAACGCCCGCCGTCATTTTCTGGAAAATAACCCGGCGCGTGCGTGCGAGCGGGCTTCATCTGCGATCTTGGCTTTATGGACAAGTAGCCCGCCGCCGGGGAGTCAGGTATAGTCCCGCGCATGACTCCCCGCACAATAGACGGCAGACGACTCTTCTGCCTCTTCTCTTTCAGCTGCCTCCTCACCGCCTGCGGCGGGCCCCTGCCGTTCTTCAGCCCGACGCCCACGCCCACCCCCACGCTCACCCCCACGCCGTCGGCCACGCCCACGCCGACCGCGACTCCCACGCCCACCCCCACGCCGGAGCCGGCCGCCCGCATCGCGTCCGCCGACGACGCCCTGTTCGCCGGGGACTGGGACCTGGCCATCGCCGAGTATCAGGCTGTCCTGACCCAGAGCGCCGATCCCGACCTGCGCGCCTCCGCCCTGCTCGGCCTGGGCAAGGCCCGCCTGTACGCCGGCGACGCCGAGGCGGCCACGCGCGAGCTCGCCCAGATTCTGGAGCAGTTCCCCGCCGCCTCCCTGGTCGCCGACGCCCACTTCCTGCTCGGCGAGGCCTTCCGCGCGCTCGGCCTGTGGGCGCAGTCCATCGAAGGCTACCGCAACTACCAGCGCCTGCGCCCGGCCGTGCTCGACTCGTACGTCGAGGAGCGCATCGCCCAGGCCGCGGCCTTCAGCGGCGACTATGCCCTCGCCGCCCAGGCCTACCAGGCCGCCCTCGCCGCGCCGCGCGTCGGCGAGACGTTCACGCTCCGCGAGCGCCTGGCCGAGGTCTATCTTCTGCAAGGCGACCGGGCGGCCGCGCTGGCCGAGTATGACGCGATTTTTCGCGAGACGGACCAGGACTGGCGCCGGGCCCGCGCCCTGATCCTGGCCGGTCATGCCCTGTACGCCGCCGGTCAACGCGACGAGGCTTACGCTAAATATCAGTCCGCCGTCACGGACTACCCTTCGGCCGGGGACACCTTTCAGGGCCTGCTCACCCTGGTGAACGACGGCGCGCCGGTGCCCGAACTGGCCCGCGGGCTGACCAACTACCACGCCCGGAATTACGAGCCGGCGCTGGCCGCCTTCGACCGCGCCCTGGCCGCCGATCCCGGCGACACGACGGCCCTGTACTACAAAGGCCTTACTCTGAACGCCCTGAACCGCCGGGCGGACGCCGTCGCGGCCTTCCGCCAGCTGGTGGAGGGCTTCCCGGGCGACGCCTTCTGGCAGCCGGCTTATTTCCAGATCGCGTTCATCCAGGACTATCCAGCCGACGTCGCCACCTTCGAGGCCTTCGCCGCCGCCGCGCCGCAGTCGCCGGAGGCCCCCGACGCCCTGTATCGCGCCGCGCGCCTGTGCGAGCGCAACCAGGATTTCACGCGCGCCGCGCAGCTCTGGGAACGCATCGCGGCCGAGTACCCCCAATCCGCCCAGGCCGCCGACGCCGCCATGCAGGCCGGGCTCGTCCTGTACCGCGCCGGCGATCTCCCGGCGGCGGCGCGGCGCTTTGAGATGGCGACGACGCTCGGGGCGGACGCCGCCCAGCACGCGCGCGGCTGGCTGTGGATCGGCAAGGTCAAGGAGAAACAGGGCGACCGCCAGGCGGCGCGCGAATCCTGGATGAAGGCGGCCGGCCTCGACCCCGGCGGCTACTACTCGCTGCGCGCCGCCCAGCTCCTGCGCGGTGAAGCGCCGTTCACGCCGCCCGCCGGCTTCAGCTTCGAGACCGACCGCGCCCGCGAGCTGGCCGAGGCCGAGACCTGGTTGCGGGCGTCGATTCCGCAGGCCGAAAACGCCTCCGGTTTGAGCACGCTCGGCGCCGGCATCTGGAAAGAGGCGCGTTTCGCGCGCGGGGCCGAGCTGTGGCGGCTGGGCCTGCTGCGCGAGGCCCATGCCGAGTTCGACAGCCTGCGCCTCGACCTGCAGGGCGACCCGCTGGCGATGTGGCCGCTGGCGCTCTACTGGAACGACCTGGGCGCGTATGATCTGAGCATCCGCTCGGCGCGCCGCGTGCTGGACCTGGCCGGCGTCACCGACCTGACGCTGGGCCCGGCGCTCCTGCAGCGCCTGCGCTACCCGGCCCCGTTCGCGGACCGCGTGGTCGCGGCCGGCGCGCAGTACGGCCAGCATCCCTTTTTGATGTACGCCAAGATGCGCATCGAGAGCTTCTTCTGGAAGTACGCCTTCTCCAGCGCCGAGGCGCGCGGCCTCAACCAGATCATCCCGGCCACGGCGGACGAGATCGCGCGCAAGCTGGGCCTGGCGGACTTTGACCTGGAGGACCTGTACCGCCCGGCCGTCTCCATCCCGATGGGCGCTTACTATCTTTCGTTCGTCGGCCAGGCGGCGCGCGGCGGCCCGGAGGTGCTGCTGGCCGGCTACTACGCCGGCCCCGGCAACGCCGACGCCTGGGCGGACCTGGCCGGCGGCGACCCCGACTTGTTTGTCGAGGTCGTGCGCCTGCCGGATGCGCGCGGCTACATCCAGACGTCGTACGAGTATTTCGAGATGTACGCCCGGCTGTATGGCTCCGGCGCGCCGTGAACCCTCGCCTGCGTTGTTTCCTGTTAGGCGGTTTGCGCGTCCGAGGCCCGGACCGGTCCCTTGAGTTGCCCGGCGGCAAGCCCCGCCGCCTGCTGGCGTATCTGCTCCTCTCCCCCGAAGCCGCGCACCCCCGCGAGCGCCTGGCCGGCCTGCTCTGGCCCGAAGCGCCCCCCGACCGCGCCGGGCGCTACCTCTCCAACGCGCTGTACCGCCTGCGCAAAACGCTCGGCGTCGTGTTCAAGACCGACGACGACTCTCTGACCCTGAGCGCCGGGCCGGAGGCCTGGGTGGATGCCTGGGAGTTCGAACGCCTGGCCCGGAGCGCCGATCCAGCCCACTGGGAGCAGGCCCTCGCCCTGTACGCCGGCGACCTTCTGCCGGAGGTGTACGACGACTGGGTGCTCCTGCCGCGCCTCGCGTTGCGCGAACATTACCTGCGCCTCCTGCAGCAGCTCGGTGAGCGGGCCGAGGCAGGCCGGGACTGGATCCGGGCCGCCGACCATTACCGCCGCCTGGCGGCGGCCGATCCTTTGCGCGAGGCCGCGCATCGCGGACTGATGCGGGCCCTGGCCGCCCTGGGCCGCGGACCCGCGGCGCTGGAGGCCTATGCTGGCCTGACCGAGCTGTTGGCGCGCGAACTGGGCGCTTCTCCGGCCGCCGAGACACTCACGCTGGCCGAGCAAGTGCAAAGCGAATTGGAGCTGGCGCGGGCCCAGGGTTTGCAACGCTCCCGCCCGCCCTTTGTCGGCCGCCGGATCGAGCGCGCGATGGCCCTGGAAGCGGTTGAGGCCGCCAGCGCCGGCCACGGCCAGTTGCTGGCCCTCGAGGGTGAGGCCGGGATCGGCAAGAGCCGCTTGCTCGCCGAGGTCGCGGCGGGAGCGGCCTGGCGCGGCGTCGCCGTCGCCGCAGGTCGGGCGACTGAATATCCCGCCGCCTCGCCCCTCGCGCCGCTGGCTGAACTGCTGGCCTCGGCGCTGGCCGGACCCCGCGCCGCTCAGGTTGAGACGTTGCAGCCGGCAGAAATGCTCGCTGCGTTGGCGCCTGTCTACGATCGTTGGCGCGCCCGCGCTGAGCTCGCGGAGCTGCCGCCCCTTCAGGCTCGCCAGCGTTTCCATCAGGCCCTGGGCGCCGTGCTCCACGCGCTCGCCAGGATAACGCCTCAGGTGTTGATGCTGGACGACCTACACTGGGGAGCGCCCACGCTCTGGGACGCCCTCGACGCTCTAGTCCCCGCGCTCGCCTCCCATCGTCTGGTCGTCGTGATTGCGTATCGGCGCCCTGAAATCGAGCAAAACCTGGGCTGGGCCATGCTGCAACGTTGGGAGCGTCAAGCCTGGCTGAAGGTGCTACGGCTGCCGCCGCTCGATCAACAGGCAATTGCCCAGCTTCTCCCGCCGGCCGCCGCGGGCCGGGCGGCCGAGGTCCTCGCCCTGAGCGGCGGCAACCCGTTTTTTGTGGCCGAAGTCCTGGCCCAACTGTCCGCCGGAGGACAGCCGCGCCGCGCGTCTATCCTCGCCCGGGCCGCCGGGCTGCCGCCGGCTGCCCGCGCAGCCCTGGACGCGGCCGCGGTCTCAGGGCTGAGCGTGCCGTATCCCGTCTGGGCGCGCATGGTCGCTCTGCCGCCGCTGAAGCTGGCGCAGGCGGCGGACCAGCTGGCCGCCCGCGGCCTGCTCCAGCCAACCGGGGCCGGGTACGACTTCGCCCACGACCTGATCCGCGAGGCCGTCTACCAGGCGCTTCCCGCCGCGCGCCGACGGCGCCTGCATCGGGCCGCCGCCCGGGGGCTGGCCGCCTGCGACCCGGACAACCAGCGCGCCCGCGCCTTTCACCTCGACCAGGCCGGCGCCCGGAGGGACGCGGCTGCCGCCTACCAGTTGGCGGGCCTCGCCGACCAGGCGCGCTTCGCCTTCGCCGAGGCCCGGGCCGCTTTCGAGCGGGCGTTGGAATTGCTCCCCGCCGCCGCGCAGCGCGAACGCGTCGAAACGCTGCTGGCGCTCGCTCAGGCCTGTGGCGTCTTGGGCGAGCGCCCGCGTCAACAGGCGGCGATCGAGGCAGCCCTGCGTGATGCTCACCGGCTCGCGGATGGCCCGCTGCTCATCCGGGCGCTGTTGCAGGCCGGCCGTTTCGCCGCCCAGACCTCACAACTTAGGCAGGCCGCCGACCGATATGGCGAAGCCCTCGACCTGGCGCGGCGGACGGGGGACTCGCTCCAGGAAATGGAGTCGACCTTCTCGCTCGGCGACCTGGCGGCCCGGCAGGGGCACCATCGCGAGGCGCAGGCGCGTTTCCAACAGGTCCTGGCGCAGGCGCGTGGTCTCGGCGACCAGGGCCGCGCCGCCCGCGCCCTGCGCGGCCTGGGCATGGTCGCCCGCCGCAGCGGCCAGGCCGCCGAGGCCGTGACGTGGTTCGAGCAGGCGCTGGCCGTACAGCAGGCCATCGGGGACCGCATCGGCGAGTCCATCACCCGCGTCAACCTGCTGTCCAGCTTCTACGACCTGAGCGCCTGGGACCGGCTGATCGCCCTGGCCGACGAGACGCTGGCGCTGTGCGAAGCCCTGGGTCGCCGAGAGAGCCTCGTGCTCGTCCGGCATTTGCAGGGCCTGGCCCTCTGCGCGCTGGGCGATGTTCGCGCCGCGCGGGGACGGCTCGCCGACGCCCTCGCCATGTACGCGGCGCTGGGCGACCAGGTGGCCGCCGGGTTGACCCGCAACGCGCTGGGTTTGGCGGCCGAAGCCGAGGGCGATCTGGCCGGGGCGCAGCGCGAGTACGAGTCCGCGTTGGCCTCGGCGGAGGCGGCCGGCGCGACCACCGAGGCCGCCTACGCCCGCCATGATCTCGGCGCGCTGCTGTTCCAGTTGGGCCAGCCCGCGGCCGCCGTGCCCCTCCTCGAAGCCGCCCGGGCCAAGTGGCGGGAACTCGGCAACGAGTTGCTCCGGCTCAAGAGCGAGGCGATTTTGGGGCTGGCCTGGTTGGAGAGCGGCCACCGAACTGGCGCGCAAACGCTGGCCCAGGAGCACTGGGCCGCCTTCCGGCGCGGCGGCCTCACCGGCGAGCAGCCCCAGGCGTGGCTCTGGGCGCTCAGCCGTCTGCTGTCGGCGCTCGACCAGCCGGAGCGCGCCGCCGCCGTTCTGCGCGGCGCGTACGCCGAGCTGGGCCGGCAGGGCCAGGCCATCGCCAGCGCGCAGTTGCGCCGGCAGTTCTTCATGGCCGTGCCGCTCAACCGGGCGATCCTCGAGGCGCACGCGCGGCTGACCGGCGCGCAGCCCCGGATCAGCGTTCAACTGGTTCGGCAGACCGCGCCCCTGGGCCGGCCGCTGGATGAGGCGGATTACATTCCAATCGAGTGGACGGTCGCCGCCCCTGACGACGACTTCGTCACCAGGCCGGACGAGCGCCGCCGCCATATCCTCCAGCGCCTGCTGGCCGAGGCGCAGGCCCAGGGCGCCGCCCCCACCGACGATGATCTGGCCCGCGCCCTCGGCGTCTCCCGCCGGACCATCGAGCGCGACATGGCCGCTTTGCAGGCGGCCGGGCACAGCCTCCCCACCCGCCGGCGCCGGTAAAAACCCGCGCTGGCAGGCCTTCCTCATTCGTCTGTCAGGGGTGTCTTCCTTTTTTTGGCCGACCGGTTCGCCCGTCAGGCATCTATAGTCAACGTCATGCTGGCTTTCGCCGGCATCCAGGGTCAGAAGTTGGCAGAACATCGGTTTCTCTTCGATTTGTCGGAATAGTTGTTGCGGCCTGAGTGCAGGGTGATACGCGTGTGACCGGCTTCCAGTATCTCTGAAGCATGTCCAAGCTGGTCGGTACACCAGAGGCACACCGGGCGGCCTTTATCCTGACGGTATGGTCTGAGCGCCCGTCTGCCTGGCGCGGTTATCTGGAGACCCCCGACGGCCGGCGGCGCTACTTTCTCTCGCTGGAGGAACTCAACCAACTGCTGCGCGCGGCCAGCGGCTGGGTTGATCCAGACAGCGCCTCGCCAGGAGACCCGCCATGAGCCCTCACCGCCTGCCCACCCGCTGGTTGCGCCTGCTGAGTGTGGCCTGGACACTGGCGTGGTTGGCCGGCCCGGGGGACGCGCCGGCCCAGGCCCTGACCTTCACCGTCACCACCTCAGCGGACAGCGGCCCCGGCTCCCTGCGCCAGGCCATCCTGGACGCCAACGCCGCCCCTGGCCCGGACACGATCACGTTCCTAATCGGCGCGGCCGGCAGCCCGCAGACTATCGCCCTGGCGTCCGCCTTGCCCGCCATCTCCGGGCCGGTCCTGCTCGACGGCTGGAGCCAGGGCGGCGCCGGATACGCCGGCCCGCCCCTGATCGAGATCAACGGGGGCGCCCTGGCGGACTGGAACACGGTCACGGGCCTGCAGGTCACGGCCGGCGCCAGCACCGTGCGCGGGCTGGCGATCAACTACTTTAACATCGCCGTGAGCCTGGAGTCAGCCGGCGGCAACGTCCTGGCCGGCAACTATCTCGGCCTGGCGCTGGACGGCGTCACCGCCGTCGGCAACCGGACCGGGGTCCGCATCGCAGCCGCTTCGGACGGCAACCGCCTCGGCACCGACGGCGACGGCGTGAACGACGCGGCCGAACGCAACATCATCTCGGCCGCCGGGCTCGTTCAGCAGAACAACAGCTCCGGCCTGCTCATCGACAGCGGCTCAGACAACAACTGGATCGCCGGCAACTACATCGGCACCGACGCAAGCGGGACGCTCGACCGGGGGAACGCCTCCAACGGGATCACGACCGCCGGCCTGACCATCATCGGCACGGACGGCGACGGCGTCAACGACGACGTGGAGGGCAACCTGATCTCCGGCAACGACGGCCACGGGATCGCCCTGGCGACGACGGCCAGCGGCTCGCGGGTGGCCGGCAACCGCATCGGCACCGACATCAGCGGGACGGCCGCCCTCCCCAACGACGGGCACGGCGTCAGCGTCGGCCCGTGCTCGGGCGGCTGCTCGAACCTCATCATCGGCGTGAACGGCGACGGCGTCTCCGACGCGCTGGAGGGCAACCTGATCTCCGGCAACGGCGGCAGCGGCGTGTTCATCCCGGCCGGGACGTTCACCAACAACGTGGTGGCCGGCAACCGCATCGGCGTGAACGCGGCCGGCGCGGCCGCGCTCCCCAACGACGACACCGGCGTCCACCTCGGCGGCGACCTCAGCCGGCTGGGCACGAACGGCGATGGCATCTCCGACGCGCTGGAGGGCAACCTGATCTCGGGCAACGGCGACGGCGCCGGCAACAACAACCACGGCGTCGTCGTCCCCAGCGGCGCGGACGGGCACATCCTGGCCGGCAACCGCATCGGCACGGACGCCGCCGGCCTCAGCGCCATCCCGAACGGGCAGAACGGCGTCCAAGTCTCCGGCAACAGTCACGCCCTCAGCGGCAACCTGATCGCCGGCAACGGTGGAAACGGCCTCAGCCTCAGCGACGCTTTCTCGGCCACGGTGACCGGCAACCTGATCGGCGTGGCCGTGGACGGCGCGACGCCGCTGGGCAACGGCGGGCACGGCGTCTCTATCGGCCTCAACTCCGACGGGAACGTGATCGGCGGCGCGGACGCCGGCCAGGGCAACGTCATCGCCTACAACGCCGGCGACGGGGTCTTCGTGGACAGCAACTGCGGCGCCGCGTACTGCCTGCGGAACGCCATCGTCGGCAACCGTCTGTTTGAGAACGGCGGGCTCGGCATTGACCTGGCCCCTAATGGCGCGACGCCCAACGACGCGACCGACGCCGATGCTGGCCCCAACACCCTGCAGAATTTCCCGGTCCTCACCGCCGTGGACAACACCGGCGGCCTGACGACCGTCACCGGGACGTTGACCAGCGCCGCCGCGACGACGTTCACCCTGAACTTCTTTGCCAGCCCGGCCTGCGACCCGAGCGGCCACGGCGAGGGCGAGACCTATCTCGGCCAGGCGGCGGTCGCCACCGGCGCGGACGGCGTGGCGGCCTTCGGCATTACGCTGGCCGCCAGCGTGCCGTACAGCTATTCCGTGACGGCCACGGCGGCCGGCCCGGCCGGTGATACGTCCGAGTTCTCGGCCTGCCTCCCGGCCCTGGGCAACCAGCCGGTGGCCGGCCTGCAAGTTGCCTCAGACTCGCCGACCTTCCTGGGCCTGACCACGCGCTTCACGGCCACCGTCAGCGCCGGCTCCGGCGTGGCCTTCACCTGGGGCTTCGGCGACGGCGCGGGCGCGGGCGGGGCGACCGCCACTCACGTTTACTCCGCGACCGGGACCTACACCGCCACAGTCACGGCCGCGAACGCCCTTAACACCCTGACGGCCACAACGACCGTGGACATCCTGCCGCCGCCGGCCTGCGCGGCCACGCCCGACGACGGGGCCACTGTCTTCACCAGCGCCGACGCCGCGGCCGTGCAGCAGGCCGTGAACGCCGCCCCGGCCGGCGGCACGGTGAAGGTAGCCGGCGTCTGCGCCGGTGTCGCCCAGACGAACGGCCTGACCCAGTCGCTGTTCATCAACGAACCGCTGACCCTGCTGGGCGGGTACAGCTACGCGGATTGGGGCACATCGAGTCCGGCCCTTTACCCGACCACACTCGACGCGCAGGGCCTGGGCCGCGTAGTCTTCATCACCAGCACGGTCCCGGTGACGATTGAGAACGTCAGCCTTCAGAACGGCCTGGCCGGCGGGGCCGCCGCGAACTGCCCGGCCGAGGGCTGCGGGGGCGGGCTGTACACGAACGGCCCGCTCATCCTGCGCGGGGTGGAGTTCCGAGACAACACCGCCGCGCGCGCGGGCGGGGCCTATGTGCTGGGCATCCTGGAGGCATTTGACACGACCTGGCGAAACAATCAGTGCACCCAGTTGAGCGGCGGCGGTTTCGAGGCCTACGGCGCTACCCGGCTGACCGGCGGGCTGATGGAGGGCAACGCCTGCAGCTACGCCGGCGGCCTGTTCGTGGACGCGGCGCTGACTATCAGCGGCACGCAATTCATCAGCAATACGGCCACCAGCCCGGTATCCGGCTCGGGCGGCGCGGTATATGCGAGCGGGCCGCTCACCATCCTGGACGCCCGCTTTGAGCGCAACACGGCCCAGACCGGCGCCGGGGCGGTGCTGCACACGGGCGCTTCCAACGATGCGTTGACGATCACGGCCACGCAGTTCATCAGCAACACGGCCCTGAACGAGGCGGCTCAGGGCGGCGCGCTGTACACGAGCGCGCCGTCGGCGCTGATTCACACCAGCGCCTTCCAGGGCAACGCTGTGCCGGGCGTGAACGCGAACGGCGGCGCTATCGTTGCGTTCAACGCCATCACGCTCACTCAGGTCAGCCTGATCTCCAACACGGCCGGGAGCCAGGGCGGCGGCCTGTACCATTGGGGGTTGAACGAGCCCGGGGACACCGGCCAGACCTACCCGCTGGTCATCTCAGACAGCGTCCTGGCCGGCAACACGGCCGGCGACGAGGGCGGCGGTCTGTACTTCCGGCGCGGCTTCGCGGCCGAGAACGTGCCCATCACCATCGCGGACACGGACTTCGACGGCAACACCGCCGCGACCGGCGGCGGCGCTTACCTGACCCAGCCGGCCGTGATCGCGGCCGGCCAGTTTCAGGAGAACCAGGCCGTGATCGGCGGCGGGTTGTACGTCACGACCACGGCCACGCTCTCGGGCACTTACTTCATCAGCAACACGGCCGATTACATCGGCGGCGGCCTGTTCCTGTCCGGGCACCCGCTGGCCCTCACGGACACAGTCTGGGTCGGCAACGCCACGCCCTGGTACGGCGGCGCCGTCTACGCCGAGGCGGGCCGGCTGGAAATCATCCGGAGCGCCTTCGATGACAATCAAGCCAACGTCGGCGGCGCCGTCTACGCCGCTTACAGCCCGGACCCGGAAGACACGCTGACCGTGGTCGACTCGGCGTTTCGCGGCAACGCCGGCGGCGAGGCCGGATCGCCGTTCACGGGCAGCGCCGGCGCCCTCTTCTCGCCCTGGCCGACGACAATCACGCGGACCACGTTCGAGGCCAACACCAGCACCGGCAGCGGCGGCGCGGCTATGATCCTTGCGCCTGTTACCCTCGTGGACACGGTTTTCACCGGCAACATGGCCCAGGCTCAGGGCGGCGGCCTCTATCTCCGCACTGGGCCGGGCCTCATCAGCGGCGCGGTCTTCAGCGGCAACCAGGCCGAGGCCGGCGGCGGCCTGCTGGTTGACACCGCCATAACCGACGCGACCACGCTGGTCATCACCGCCAGCCAGTTCGTATCCAATACGGCCGGCCTGGGGGGCGGGCTGTGGGTCTACAACATGCCCGTGGACCTGGAGAACACGGCGATCCTCTCCAACACGGCCGCGACCGACGGCGGCGGCCTGGTCGTCTACTTTGAGCCGGCCGCCGTGCGCGGCAGCACCCTGGCCGGAAATCAGGCCGGCCGGTACGGCGGCGGCCTGCAGGTCTATCACGCCGGCCTGACCCTGACGGACAACACGCTGGCCTCCAACACGGCCGCCGGCCAAGGCGGGGGCCTGTGGATCACGGGCACCGCGCCGGCCCTGATCGACATGACCCGCCTGATCGGCAACGCCAGCGCCGGCGGCGGGACCAGCGGGGGCGGCGGCGCCGTCTGGGCCGGCGCTCCGCTGACCATCCACCGCAGCCAGTTCCTCAGCAACACCGCCGCGCTGGCCTACGGCGGCGCGCTGGAGACATCCGATCCGCTGACCGTGACCGCCTCGAGTTTCTTCGATAACGAGGCCGGTTTGGGCGGCGGCGCGCTGGCTCTGCGCGGCCCGGACCCGCGCGAGAGTCAGATCGTCAACAGTGTGCTGGCCGACAACGACGCCGGCGGGCCGGGGGCGGCCATCTACCACGCCGCCGGCGGGCTCAATCTGGTCCACGCGACTCTGGCCCGGAGCGCCCCGGGCGGCGGGACGGCCGTGGAGGCGGTGTCCGGCTCGCTCACGCTCGTCAACACCATCGTCGCCAGCCACACGGTCGGCCTGCAGTCGTCCGGGACGGCGGCGATCACGGCCGACCATACCCTGTTCTTCGGCAACGGGCAGGACCTGACCGGGACCGTGGCGAGCCAGGCGGCCGTGCTGGGTGACCCGCGCTTCATGAACCCCGCCCGGCGGGACTATCATCTCCGCAAAGGCTCGGCCGCCGTCGACGCGGGCGCGCTCGCCGGGGTCGGGACCGACCTCGACGGCTATCTGCGTTACGCCGGCCGCGCGCCCGATATCGGCGCGGATGAGTTCGGGGCGCGCGTCCTGGTCTTCCCCGGCCAGTGGCAGACGCTCAGCGCGCCGGTAGCCCCGGACTGGACGGCGGCGGCCAGCCTCCCGCCCGGCGCGGTGGACGCCGCCACAGCGGTTGACCTCACACCTGAGGAGCCGCCCACGCGCCCGCTCCCGCTGAACGCCGAATTTGCCGGGGCCAGCTTCCGCCTGGACCTGGCGCCCGCCGCCTCTCCCGCCGTGTTCCAGGCCGCGAGCGGCTCCGCGCTGGCCCAGCCCATCATGCTGGAGATGGCCCACGCCGACCTCGCCGGCCCGGACAAAAATCAGCTGAACGTGTTGTGGTGGGATGACGTCGCCGGAGGATGGCGCAACGCGGCCGAGACGTGCTCCCCGGCGGGCGCGTACCAGCGCCAGCCCGAGGCGGGCCGGCTGGCCGTGCCGGTCTGCGCGGCCGGGGAATACACGCTGGTGAGTGAGCCGTTCTACTTATTCTTGCCGATACTGGAAAGATGACCTGATCCGTCGGGCCCGCGGACACCCGTCAGAACCGGATCGTCATCTGCCACTGGGTCAGGGGGTCACGCTTGAGGCCGAGTTTCTCGAACAGCCCACCGAGGTCTTCGGGCCAGATGGCCGGGACCCGCCATTCCTTCCCCGGGTGGCGCGCGCTGGCGGCGCGCAGCAGCGCGGTCGCCAGTCCGCGCCGCCGGGCGTGGGGCTCAACGACGACGGCGCGGAGGCCGACGACGGGGGCGCCGGGGTTGGAGAGCGCCAGCCAGGCCGGGCCGGAGCGGTAGGCGACGCCGGGCGGGCCGGCCTGCGCCAGCGTCTCGCCCGAAAGCTGCCAGGGCAGGTCGGCCGGGCCGTGCGTGATGAGGGCGCGCGCGACCTCGCGCACATCCACTTCTTCGAGCCCCGCACTCTCCCCACCCTCCGGCCGGCCCGTGTAGCCGACCAGCCGGCGATCAGCCTTGAAACCACACTTCGCATATAGGCTCACAGCCGGCGCATTCTGCTCGATGACCTCCAGCGTCATCGCCCTCTCGCCGCGCGCCCGCGCCTCGGCCAGCAATTGGCGCACGCAGGCCTCGCCCACGCCCTTTCCGCGCGCCTCCGGGACGACGGCCATGGCCGCCAGCCGGCTGGTCCAGCCGCGCCGTGCCACCAGGGCCACGCCGGCAGGCTGGCCGTCGTGGACGACCACGCGGCTGAGGGTCAGGTCCACACTGTCCTGCCGCGCCATGCCGAGCAGGCCGGCGACCGGCATCTGCACCGGCACGAAGTAATCGGCGAAGCCCCGGTTGAGGAGCTGCGTGGCCGGCTCGAGGCCGAATTCCAGGACGGAGGGATAGTCGCTGGTCATGGTGATCTCTGGGCGCACCTCATGATAGCCGAATCCCAATCAAGCGGCGCGCCCGGGCCGGCCACGATCCACGGGGACCCGCCGGGCGTTCCCGACCCGGCGCGTTCAGGGCGCTCACTGGACCAGGACGAGCGCTGCGCCAAACTCATCGGTGTGGAATGTTACCTGTTCGCCGCCCGCCTGCAAGATGACGCGGTAGCCGGGGGTGATGACATCAGCGCACATCTGATCCGGCTGCTCCACACCGAGGCAGGCGTCCGGCCACTCCACAGCCTCGGCGCTGACGATCGCGATGTCGGCCGCCGCGAGGCCGCGCGCCTCGGCCAGGGCCTGCACCGCGGCGTGGGCAGCCGGCAGTGGCATCCCGCCGCCCAGCGTCGCGTCGCCGGACGTGGCCGCTGAGCTATCGGTAGAGGGCGCGCCGCAGGCCGCCAGCAGCGCAGCCGCCACGACGAGCAACGCCATTGAGAGTGAGAAGCGGTTCATGTTGATTTTCCTTTCGGTAGGTGATCGCATACTCATGAAACGCTGCGGGGGAAGGGGATGTTTCCGTTGCCGGAAGAAATCAACCTTAAGTCGGAGCCGGCGGCTCTCTTAACCTGAAGACCTTCCTCCCTTTCCAAACACCTCCCCAACGGACGCTATCGCTCCGGCCTCGGCGACTTCCGCAATAATGCGCGCGGTGTTCGGCGCATCGGCCAGGGGGCCGGCCGGCCCAGTGTCGCAGCCCGCACTCGTCGGTGATGATCTCTATCACGCAACGCCCGGCTCCGCCCGGCGCGCGTGCGCGTCTGCCTGCCTGCCGCCTGCCATCTGCCGCCTGCTGTCCGCCGTCTGCCATCTATGGCGGAGGGCCTTCGTCCAATCCGACCTGAGCTGACCGCCCGGGTCCGTGGGGGTGCCATGTCCCGCAAAACGCTCGTCCCGTTCATTGACCGTCTCGCGCGCCTGATCGTCATCGCCGCCCTGCTGCTCGGCGCCGCCACCGCCGGGCGCGCGCCGGCCCTGGCCGCGACGCCTCCCGCGCCGGCCCCGACGCCTGCGCCGGTCGCGTCGGCGCCCGACACGGCCTCGGCCACCGCGGACGTCCGGGTGTTCCTTCCGTTGATCCTCGACCACGCCGCGACGGACAGCGCGCCGCCCGCCCCGCTCCCCGATGGTTTCGCGGCCCTCATCCCGGCGGGCGCGCAGATCGTCTTCGCCCAGCCCGCGGCGGATGGCGGCGAGCGGGCGACCGTGGACGGCGCCGCCTCGGCCGCCCTGTTCCTGGATCAACGCGTCATGGTGGTCACGCCGGCCGGCGCCTTCGCCGGCGCGGCGACGCTCACGCTCAGGCCGTCCCCCGCCCTCGCCGAGGATGGCCCGCTCTCGGCCCCGCTGCGCTTCTCGCTCGAGGCGCGCCGGGCCGGGGACGGCGCCCTCATTGAGACCTTCGCCCAACCGGTGCAGTTGGTGGCGGACCTGCGCCCGGCCGGCCTCGGCGGCGACTGGTTCCTGGCGTATCAGGACCCGTCCGACCCGGCGGCCTGGCATCGGCCCGAGATCACGGTCCATGATGGGGACGGCCTGATCAGCGTCCAGACCGATCACTTCTCCACCTGGGCCGCCGGCGCGGAGCCCGCCGCCTGGAAGTTCAAGCCGCAACTGCCCACGGTCTCGGCCTTCAGCGGCGCGGCGACTTACCACTACGCCGTCCCGGTCCCGGCCGGCCGCGCCGGGCTGACGCCGAACGTGGACCTGAGCTACTCCAGCCGGGGCGTGGATGCCCTGACGCTCTCCACCGAGCAGGACCAGGGGCCGCTCGGCCTGGGCTGGTCCTTCGCCGGGAGCGCCATCACGCGGCGCGGCGTCCACGTCTACTGCTGCTGGGACAGCGGCCCGGTGCTGGTCTATCCCGATGCGTTCTCGCTCTCGCTCAATGGCGCCAGCCACGACCTCTTCCCCGAGCCGGGCGTGGACACGGCGACCGCCGCGGCCGTGCGCTACTACGCCCAGAACGCGCCGGGCCTGTTCGTCCAGCGCGTCTATGACCCGGCCGCGCCCAACGCCGACAAGGTCTACTGGATCGTCAGGACCCCGGACGGGACCACCTACCGCTTCGGCTACACGCCCGACGCCGAGGTGACGCAGGCGGCCGGCACGTTCGCGCTGGCCGGGCACGGCGGCGCCTCGGGCGTCACGCCGCTGCGCTGGCAGCTGGACCTCACCACCGACACGTTCGGCAACCAGATCCAGTACACGTATGAGAACTGGCTCAAGCGCGACGGCGGCCTCACCACCGAGGGCGCGCGCCCGGCCGAGGTCCGCTACAACTTCGCGACGCCAGCCCCCGGCCCGCTGACGGCCACCGACAGCGATTACCTCAGCCGCATCGTGTTCGTCGGGGGCGACAATCACCGTGTGACGCGCCTGGAGGTCTACAATGTGGACCTGGCCCGCCCGGTGCGCGTGGTGGAGATCGGCCTGAGCGGCGTCACCTACAGCGGCGTCGCCAACTGCGGGAGCTCGTCCACCACCACCACGGTCACGGCCATCCAGGAGATCGGCGCGGACGGCGTCGCCCGCCTGCCGGCGGCGACGTTCACGTACACGCCGCTGGCCCACCACGGCGGCTGTTATCCGTACCTGTATTTGCGGGAAGTGGACAACGGCTATGGGGGGCGCGTGCGCTTCACGTACGCCGAGGACGGCCGCCAGGAGGACGTGCACGGCCAGAACCGGCCGCCCGCCTTCGGCCGCAGTTATTTCGTGACGCAGGTTGAGACCTGGGACGGCCTGGCCGCGCAGCCGGCTGTGACGCGCTACGAATATTCTGAACCCTGCTATGACGCCGACGGCCAGCTCGGGGCGCTGCCCGGCGCTTCGACCTGCCGGCTCCAGGACCCGGTGAGCGTGCCGGGCGCTGCGCCCTATCAGGAATCGGGCGGGCTGGTGGGCTTCCGCACGGCCACGGTCACCGTGCTGGACGAGTCTGGCATCGGGGGCCTGAGCCGGTCGGTAACTACGTTCTCACAGGACCGGTTGACTCTGGGCCGCGCCCTGCGCGCGCAGACCTGGGACTGGGCGGACGGCGCCTGGGCGCTGCTGCGCGAGACGGCCAGCGCCTACGATGAGGTCGCCATCGCCGGGAGCGGCGCCCGCCACGCGCGCCTGCGCTCGGTCGAGACCACCACGTCCGACGGCGGCGAGCCGGTCACCACGCGGCAGGAGTACGCGCGCTACGACCTGTACGGGAATCTCGAAGAGACCATCGACTACGGCGCGGACGGCGCGCCGTACCGGCGCAAGGTGTCTGAATACGCCTACAACGTCGCCGCCGGCCGCTGGCTCACGGCCGCCGTCATCCGCGAGCAGGTCTTCGCGCGCGACGGCGATGGCTGGGCGGCGACGCCGGCCGCCGAGACGCGCTACGACTACGACGGCGACGACGACCCGCGGACCGCCGCGCCCGGCGCGCACAGCCGCGCGACGGCGACGCGGCGCTGGGACCTTGACCCGGCCACGGGCGCGGCGCGCTTCGTGGACACGCGCACCGACTACGACGCCTGGGGACGCCCGCAGACCGTGACCTCGTATGGCGGCTATGGGACCGAGGCCGCTTACGCCTCGTCCGACCCGCGCACGACGCGCACCGACTATGGCCCCGCCGGTTTCGACCTGTATCCGACCCGGGTCGTGAATCCGTTGTCACACGCCGTGGAGTTCCTGTACGATCCGCGCCTGGGCCTGCCGGCCACGATCACGGACGTCAACCGCGTCCCGACCCACTACCGCTACGACGCCTTCGGGCGGCTGACGGCCGTGGTCCGCGCCGGCGACTCGGCGGCGCTGCCGACGGTCCGCTACGTTTACCATGACGGCGGCGCGCCCGCTTGGGTGGAGACCGTCCGGCGTGAGGCGAGCGGTTGCGCGGCCTGCGAGCATATCACCCTCGAGTTCTACGATGGCCTGGGGCGCACCGTCCAGGTCCGCGCCGAGGCCGCCGACGGCCGGCAGACGGTGACAAACGTGGTCTACGACGCGCTCGGCCGCGCCGTCTGCGACTATCTCCCGGTCTTCGAGCCCTGGAGCGCGAGCTTCATGCGCCCGGACGGCTGGGCGGCGCGCCCGCGCACTTACAGCGAGTACGACGCCCTGGGCCGCACGATCCGGGTCATCGGCCCGGACGGCGCCACGGTCCAATCGGCTTATCGCGGCCTTCAGACCGCCGTGCTCGACGCGAACGGCGGCCAGCTGGTCCGCGAGGCCGACGCGTTCGGGCGCCTGGCGGCCGTGTACGAGTACGACGCAACCGGCCTCACCGCCCCGGATTTCGAGCGCGCGCCTTACGCCGTCACGCGCTATGGCTATGATGTGCTTGACGACCTCGTGCGGATAGAAACCGTCTCCGCGACGACCACCCTCACCTACAACGCGCTCGGCCAGAAGATCGCCCTGGACGATCCCGACCTCGGCGCCTGGACCTACCGCTACGACGCCGCCGGCAACCTGATCTCCCAGACCGATGCGCGCGGCGTGACGACTTCCTTTGTGTATGATCAACTGGACCGGCTCACCGCGCGCTCGTTCAGCGTGCCGGCCGGCAGCGGCATCGCCGACCCCGGCCTGGCGCAGTTCTTCTATGATGAGGGCGGCGCGGACGCCCACGCCCTCGGCCGCCGCACACGGATGATGGACGCGACCGGCGTCACGCGCTGGACGTATGACGAGCGCGGCCGCCTGATCGCCGAGACCCGCGAAATGGCCGCGCCGCTGGGCGCCTTCACGTTCCAGTACGCCTATAACGCCGCCGATCAGCGCGTTCAGATCGTCTACCCGGACGGCGAGGTGGTGACCACGGCCCTGGACGCAGCCGGTCAGCCGGAGAGCCTGGCTTCTTCGCTGGGCGGCCCGTACGTGTCCGCCGCCGGGTACGACGCGCTGGCGCGCCTGACGCGGCTCGCGCTCGGCAACGGCCTGGAGACGGCCTACGACTTCTACGCGCCCACCATGCCGCATCAGGGCGGCCGGCTGCGCCAGTTGCGCGTCGGCGATAGTCTGCTCGACTTCACGTATGCCTACGACGCCAACGGCAACCTGACCCGCCTGGAGGATCGTTCGGCGTTGATGGCGGGCGTGCAGACCCAGCAATTCGAGTATGACCCGCTGGACCGTCTGATCCGGGCTGAGGCCGCCGGCGGCGCGCTGGGCGCTTACGCTCACGCCTATCACTACGATCCATCCGGGCGGTTTCTGGAACAGGTCGAGGCCGGCCAGACGCTGGCCTACCGCTATGACGACCCGGCCCACCCGCACGCCGCTACCGCCCTGGGCGACGGTGCCCGTTACACCTACGACGCCGCCGGGAACATGCTCACGCGCCTCGAGGCCGGGGTCACCTACACGCAGACCTGGACGGCCGATAACCGGCTGGCGCGCGTCGTCTGGGTAAACACAGGCCGCACATACACGACGACGTTCGCCTACGACGGCGACGGCGCGCGCACGCTCAAGATCGAAGACGACGGCGAGGCCGAGATCACGACGTTCTACTTCGCCGGCCTGTACGAGCGCCAGCTCGACACCACCCGCGACGATATGAGCGAGGTGCTCTTCCGCTCCGGCGCGGCCGGCGGCAAGCCCGGCCTGATCAGGATGGCGACCCGGGATTACAGCGGGCCCGGAAATCGCACGGTGAACGTGTGGGTGCCGCCGACTTATGCCTGGCAGCCGGCCCAGGTATCCGCTCAGCCCTGGGTCCCGAGCTGCAACAACAAGCCGGCCAACCCGGTTGAGGGGAATGAGTGCGGTTACGGGACCGGTTTGGGCTACGACGCGGCCTCCTGCAGTGCGCTCGGGCAATGGCCGTGTCAGGATGGCGAGCGCTACAACAGCGTGGCCGGTTACTATACGCCGGTTACTTACCCGCCGGCGACCGCCTCGGCCTCCGTCACGTGCACCGCCGGCGCCAGCGGTTGGTGCACGAGCGCGGCCACCCTGACGCTCAGCGGCGCTGAGCCGATGCCGGGCGAGACGATCACGGGCCTGTCCTACAGCTTCTCCGGCTCAGGGGTTGCCAGCAGTACCGAGAACGTCAACCCGCGCGCCCTCGTCGTCGGCGAGACCATGCCGCGCACCTACTACTACTGGGCCGAGTCGTCCTTCGGCGACCAGTCCGCCATGCAGTCGATCGTGGTCAAGGTGGACGTGCAGCCGCCGGCCATCCAGCTCGGCGGCCCGGCCGCCGACCAGTGGTACACCGGCAACCCGGTCATCACGGTCCAGGCGACCGACGGCGTCTCCGGTCCGCGCTGCCTGCGCGCCCAGTGGGACAGTTGGCCGGCCGACGACCCGGGCTGTTCGACCACATCGACCAGCCTGAGCCATCCGGGGGAAGGCGCGCGGACGCTTTTCATCCGCGCCTGGGATCACGCCGGTCACCAGACCACCTCCCAGGCCGTCTACAAGCGGGACGCGACAGCCCCGTCCATGCCGGCCGCGGCCACGACGCCCTGCGCCGTGAGCGGCGTCTGGCAGAACGCCTGCGGCGCGCCGACCTTCACCTGGCCGGCGTCGACGGACGCCGTCAGCGGCGTGGCCGGCTACGAGTATTACTGGGGAACGTCCGCAACCGGCACCTCCGCCAACACCACGGCGTCGGCCAGCTACGCCGCCGGCAGCGCGAACAGCGGCATCACGTACCTGCGGCTCCGCGCCCGCGATCAGGCCGGCAACACCTCGGCCTGGACCACGGCTTTCGTCTTCCAATACGACACCGCGGCGCCCGCAACCGGCGTCGCGCTTGCCGGGCAAAACGGCGATGACGGATGGTTCCGCTCGCCCGTCACGGTCACGCTCTCTGCCTCCGATGACTACGCCGGCGTCGCCGCCACGCAATATCGGCTGGACGGCGGCGCCTGGAATGACTACGTTGCCCCCTTTACCCTTGCGGCGGACGGCATAGGCCTGGTCGAATATCGTTCCGGCGACGCCGCCGGCAACTGGGCATCGCCCGCCTCCGTCCAGGTCAGGCTCGATATGGCGGCGCCCGTGCTCGACTCGGCCAGCGCCACCGAAGACAGCGCCCAGGGGGTCCAGGACAGCGTCTGGCAGGGGCGCGTGGCTCGACCGCGCTTCAGCTGGGGCGGGGTCGACGACGCGCCCGCCGGCCTGGTCACCGGCTATCGCGTCTACTGGGGCGCGGACCCGGAGGGCAGCGCGCCGTTCACCGAGACGGACATCGCCGGGTTCACGGCCCCCGCCGACGCCGGGCCGGACTCCGTCACCTACCTGCGCCTGCAGGCCCGCGATGCCGCCGGCAACTGGTCCGGCTGGAAAACGCTCTTCACGTTCCAGTTCGACAACACGCCGCCGGCGCTGCAGACCTTCACGCCGGACGACGGCGCGGTGCTGACCACCGCCCGGCCCACATTCAGCGCGACATATACGGACGCCGGCTCCGGCCTGGCCGAGCCTGTTCTGGTGCTCGACCAGCAGATCGTCACACCGACGGTCGGCGTTGACGCCTTCACCTATGCACCGGCCGCGCCGCTGGCGCCCGGTCTGCACTCCCTCACGCTTCACCTTACCGACCAGGCCGGTAATGCGACCATCGCGCGGCGTGTTTTCTGGATTGACGCCGAGACCTTCGTGCACCTGATCACGCCGGCGGACGAAGCCAGCCTCAACCAGTTGGAAACGCCCGTTGTCATCGCCGGCGAGCCCGGCGCCACGGCCACGCTCACGGCGGGGGGCGAAACCTATACCCACACCTTCGACACGAGCGGCCGCTGGCAGATCGAGTCCGTGGCGCTCCACACGGGCCTCAACTCGCTGACCGTGTCCGTCGAGGATGCGGCCGGCAACACCGCCACGGACCACGCCGCCGTCACCGTGGACTTGAGCCAGGATGTGGCCCAGGCATCGGCCGAACAGTTTTCCTTCAACCCGGAACATGGCCCGGCGCTCTTCTACGTCACAGCCCTGCCCGGCGACGGCCGCGAGGTGCTCGCCTGGAGCCTGGAGGTCCGGGACGCGGGCGGCCGGGCCGTCGCCGCCATCGCCGGCGGGGCTCCCGCCGAACGCCAGCCGGTTCTGTGGGATGGCCTGGACCTGGACGGCCACAGCGCGCCGGACGGGACCTACACCTATCGTCTGACTCTGACTACAACCGGCGGCCTCCAGACGCATTCCACCGTCGGCGAAATCGCCCTCGTCCGCGCCGCCCCAGCCGCGCCGACCCTGGTCTGTGGCCCGGACGGCGAGACCTGGTTCACGCAGCCGCCGGCCCTGGCCCGCGGCACAGCGCCGGACGGCCTCCAGGTCGTGATCTACCAGGACGACGTGCCGCAATTCGTGGCGCCCGTCTTCGGCCTGCAATGGCAGCAACCGATCTCGCTCACGCAGGGCGCGCCGTTCTCGGTCACCGTCACGGCGCGGACGCTGGACGCCGCCGGCAACCTCAGCGCGCCGTCGGCCCCCTGTCGCCTGGGCCTGACCCAAAGCGATCCGTTCGTCGCGCCGCATGCCGCCCTCTCGCAGGTTGTCATCGGCCGGGATGACGCCGTGCAGATCACGGCCACCACCCGGGCCATCGGCGCGCCGCTGACGGCGGAGGGTGTGCGCGTGAGTCTGCCGCCCGGCTTCGGGCCGGCTCCACTCATGCATCCGACCGGCTCATATGGCGACGCTCATACCTGGAACGGCGAATGGTTGTCGCCGGCCAGCGGCGCCTGGGAAGCGCCCCTGACCATCGTCTTCAATGCGACCGACACCGCGCAACCCGCGCCCAACCACGGCGTGCAGTTCGTGCAGCCGTATCTCGACCTGGTCCCGCCGCCTGCTCACTTGCATTGGCCCTGGGACGGTTACGGTCAGAGCTCGCCCACGCTGGCGCCGCAGGGCGCGGCTGAGCCGTTCAGCACTGTCACCATCTCCTCGGTGCGCGTCGCGGACAGCGCGGTCTTCACGGCCACCACTCAAACCGCCGCCTCGGGTCTCTGGCAGGCGACCCTGTCGCTGCCGGACGGCGTCTACCGGCTGTCGGCCCAGGCCGCAGACCGGGCTGGCAACCTCGGGCCGAAAACCGACACCATCACACTCACGGTCGACACCACCGGGCCCACCCTCCTGAATTTTGCGCCGGAGGCTGGCTACGTCCGCCTGGGAGGCGCGCTGACATTCTCGGCCGGCCTGAGCGATCCGCTGAGCGGCGTGGCCGCCGTCCATGCCCGGGTTGATGATCTCCAGCAGGCCGGCGAAGCCGTCACCGTCACACTGCAACCGGCGGGCGCAGACATCTTCGCGGGCACGCTCGCGGTGGCTCACGACGCCGACGAGGGCCTGAAGGCGGTCACGGTCGAGGCGCGCGACGGCCTCGGCAACACGCGCACGTTTACAGACGCCGTCGTCATCGTCGACCATACCCCACCAATTCTGTCCGAAATCGAGCTGACGGCTAACGATCCTCTGCTTGTCGTATCCGGGACCACAACCTACTATGGCCCGGAAACCGTGGGCGGGATCACGCTCTCGGTCACGGCCAGCGACGAAGCCGCCACGCACACCACGGCTGGCCTGGCGACCCTCATTTTTCCGGCGATTGCTGGTGCCGAAGCCGAGACGGTGGAGCTCGGTGGTGTGCGCGCCGCTTCGGCTTACACGCACACCGTGGCGCTGAACGGCGTTGATGAGGGCGTCTTCTCTCTGCAGGCCATTGACCGCGCCGGGAACGTCGCGGCCAGCACCTTCACACTCGTATACGACACCACGCCGCCGACCGTCACCGTCAGCGCGCCAGCCGCGTCCGGCTTGAAAGTCGTCGTGCGCTGGGCCGGCGCAGACTTCGGCGCCGGTCTTGAGCACTTCGACGTCGAGTATCGTGACCAGGCCGCCGCCGAATGGACGTCCTGGCTGGCTGCCACCACCGAGACCAGCGGGACCTTCCAGGGTCAGGACGGGCGCGTCTACGTCGTCCGCGCCCGCGCCACGGATCGCGTCGGCAACGTCTCCGCCTGGCAAGAAGTCGCCGTCACTGTAACAGCCGTCACCAAATACTACACCTTCGGCGGCCAGCGGCTGGCGATGCGGCAGGGCGCGGCCGTGTATTATCTGCACGGCGACCATCTCGGCAGCGCCTCGCTCGTCACCGACGCGGCTGGCCACATCGTCGGCCAGACGCGCTACCTGCCCTATGGCCAGGAACGTGTCGCCGTCGGCGCCGCCCCCACCGACTTCGGCTTCACGGGCCAGCGCCGCGACGGCTTCGGGTTGCTGGACTACAACGCCCGGTTCTACTCGCCGGCGCTGGGCCAGTTCATCAGCCCGGACACCCTCATCCCCGACAGCCAGGATCCGCAGCAACTCAACCGCTACGCCTACGTCCGCGGCAACCCGCTGCGCTACACGGACCCGACGGGACACTGCTTCGAGGGCGTCAGCACGTTGGTCTGCATCGCGGCTGCGGGCGCCTTGATCGGAGTGGCTCTCGATTTCGGCGCCCAGATCTATCACCATTCCCAGCTCAATGGCGGAGATGTGGGCAGGGCCGTTCAGGCTGTGGATTGGGGAGAAGTGGCCCAAGCGGGGGTGGCGGGGGCGGCGCTGGCGTTTGGCGCCGCGGTCATGGCGCCGGTGGCGCTGACACTGGCGGGCGACGTCCTGGCCGGCGCCGGACTGGCGACCGGTTCGACTGCGCTGTTCTCAGCGGGGATGTCGGCCTATCAGACGGCGGGGGCGGCGACGGCCTTCGTGTATGGCACCGCGGCCGCCAGCCGGGCAGCCAACAACCTGACCAGCAGCGTCGCCGGCCCTCGGCCGACGATGCAGCCGCCGGCCTTCGAGCAGACATCCTTACGGACCTATGAAGGCAGGGTCACCATCATCAATGTGCGCCAGGGCCCGAGCATCGTCGTGGCTGAAGGCGATGAGATATGGATGGGTCAATCAGAGAAAATCATCGTCCAGATCGTGAAGCAGGACACTCACGTGATGCACATTCACAACGCTTTCAGCACCACAAACCAGAACATCGGGGTCGCCATTACCGGCCATGAAGTCACCATTGGCGGCAATGTAGTCGGCCGGGACTATGTCCAAACGAACACGGGGCGCTGAGGTTAGCGATGAAACTCAAGCACGCGGGCTTCTTTGTCATCCTGCCGCCTGAGTTTCTGGCGCCTCTCGAGCGTCAGGCCCATCGCCTTCCAACCCAGGAAGAGATTGATCAACTGGAGTTAGATGGATCAGCGATCGATTGGACAGCACCAACGCGCTTAGCGACGCCGAGCCGATCGTCGACGACACACTGCCCGGTCTGAGTATGGGGCCTATCAGGGCGCCCAGGAAGGAGACCCTTTTCATGATCGACACTGTTTCTGATGTGAGCGGCCTCTTGCAGACGGGTCGGTTGGCCCGTCAACGAGGTCAACTCATTGAAGCGCGCAAGTGTCTGGGGGCGGCTCTGGCCGAGGCCAGGCGCAACAATGACTGTTATCAACAGGTGGAAGCTCTGCTCGAACTGGCGCGCCTCTCGGAAAGCGGCTTTGACCTCCAGGCGGGGCGACAAGCCGCGCAGGAGTGCCTTGAGCTTTGCGCACCATTAAGTCTCAGAGCCCAGGCCGGATCCGCATCACTCAGTCTTGGGAAGCTGGCCTTAACCCAGGGCCATGTTGATGAGGCCTTGGCCTGCTGGTCTAAAGCTTTGGACCTGTTTGAGCTGGCCGGATCACCCTCGGGCCAACTTGAGACTCTGATCTGGATGGGCGACGCCTGCTTTGACAAGCAGAACTTTCAGCAGGCCCAGGCGTATCTAGAGCGCGGTCTCAAGCTGTCCGAAGGCCTGAATGAGTATTCCGCGCAGGGCATCATCCTCCTGAGATTAGGCCAGATTGCCCATCTCGCTCAGGCCGATTGGCAAGCAGCCAAAGCGCTCTTCGAACAATCCGCAGCATTACTCGAACAATACGGCCCGGCCCATGAAGCGCGCGTCGCTCGCCAGAGCGCCGAGGCGGTTCGCCAGCAACTTGAGTTTATCGCCATGGGCAAACTGGTCACATTTGCCGCCGCCTTAGCTGTCTCCGGCGGGGAAACCATGGTGATTGAGGCCGTTGATATGGACGGCAAACCGATTAACCACGCTTTCACAATTGTGATGGACGAGACCGGCGTCAATGTCAACGTCACCACCAGTAGACCAGGCAATTTCGCCTTTTCTATTCGCCCGGCCGAAGCCCGCTGGAAGGACCTGCCCAAGAATGTCTTTTGCCTTCAACACAAATCTAAGGCCAGTTTCTGGCATCGGCTGAAGCGGCTCTTCAGACCCGATTGACGGCTATGCCCTCGACTGCTTTCCGGAGAGAGCGATGACCCAAGTCCAATCCACTCTTTCCCAAGCTCTTCTCGAAGCCGGCGCGGCTATCTTGAAGCGCGACAACCGGGCCGAGGCGCGCCATGTCTTCGAGATGGCCTTGGCTGAGGCCAGGGCAGATGACGACCGCCGCGCTCAGGTGGACGCGCTCCTGGAACTAGCCAAACTGTCTGAGGACGGCCAGGACCCGGAGGCAGGCCGCCAGGCCGTTTTCCAGTGCCTCACCCTCTGCCAGGGCCTGGACCTGCCGGCCGAGGCCGGGGCCGCCCTGGGAAGCCTGGGCCTGATCGCCCTCAGCCAGGGCGAGCTCGACGAAGCCATCGGGCATCAGGCCCGGTCGCTGGAGATGTTCGAGGCCGCCGGGTCGCGCCTGGGCCAGGCGCTGGCCCTGGCCCGGCTGGGGCGCGCCTACCAGGCGAAGCAGGAGTTCCACACGGCGCGGCCGTACCTCGAGAACGCGCTCAGCGTGTTTGAAGAACTCGGCGAGCGCCGCGCCGCCGGCCAGGTGCTCTGGAACCTGGGCTACGGCACCGACCTCGGCGACCACGACCTGGCGCAGGCCAGGGCTTGTTTTGAACAGGCCCTGGCTCATCTTGAGCAAAGCGGGTCGCCGGAAGAGGTCCAGGCCTTGCGCGGCAACCTGAGACTGATCGATCGGTATCTTCAGGCGCAGGCCGGCGGCCTGCGCCTGGTCCGGGCCTCGTCTATCCTGGTCTCCAGCCAGGACACGGCCACGCTGGAGGTCCGCGACCCGGACGGAAACCCGGTCGAAGGGGCGTTCACCCTCCTCGTCGACGATGCCACGGGCGCGCTGGATATCGAGTTGAGCCGGCCGGGCAGCTTCCGGATTTCCGTCCGCCCGGCGGCGGATCAGGCCGGGGGCGGGACGAATTGGGCTCACCAGCCCCAGGACATCGCCGACCTCGTTCCGGTTTCTCACAGTGCGGGCGATTAGAGGCGCTCACCGGTCAACCCGCTGACCCCCCCAGAGCGCGCAAGGTGTTATCCCCCCTCGATTGCTCCGCGCGGCAACTCCTGGCCGCCGGCGTCCAGGCCTTAGAGGCCGGCGAGTGGCTCGAGGCGCAGCGCCTGTTCGGCGCGGCGCTGGCCTCGGCCCGAGAGCGCCAGGACGACCTCGACCAGGTGCGCGCCCTGCTCCAACTGGCGCGCGTCCTCACGCATCGGCACAAGCTTTCAGCATAAAGCGCCGCCGGGACCGAGCGAACTCGACCCCGGCGGCGTCCCCCTTTCTCCTGGCCGCCCTCGGCCTCGCGGGCCGGCAGGCGTTGCCCCCTTCCCCCTCACCCCGATCTGGCCCCCCTGCTCTCCCCCTGGCCCCCTCGGGTTTTCAGGTCTAGCGGCTCAACGCGGCGGTGCGCGCCCGGGCCGGGTTCCCCGGCCGCCCCGGCGTCGTGTTCCCAATCCGCCGCCCGGCCCGCATCTGGCGGATGCCGATCACGGCGCCGCCCAGCACCAGCAGGCCCAGCCCGGCCGGCAGACCGATCTCGGCGACCGTCTTGCCGAGCCCGGCCAGCCCCACCAGCTCAGCCATCAGCGGATCCTGACCGGCGCGCAGGTCCCGGACCTGGCCCTGCAGCTGGTTGACGTGGGCCGACGCGGCGTTGAGCGCGTTGCGCAACTCGATGTTTTCGGCCTCCAGCTGGCCTACCCGGTTCTGCGCCTTCACCAGCTGCTCTTTCAACTGGACCTCGCGCGCTTCCATGTCCCGGATCCTGGCCTGCGCCTCGGCCAGTTGCGCCTCCAGCTGCGTCCGCTGATCCTGGACGTAGCCCAGCTCATTCATCATGACGCCCAGCACAATCGCCCCACCCAACACGACAAGCATGAAGACGACGATCGCGTTGAAGTTCATGGCGGCCTCCTGTCCCTCGCTCCCGCTTTCGGGAACACTCCGCCGCCAGGTTGGCGGCGGGTTTAGCCCGGTGTCGTTGGTGCCTCTACCCTCGCAAAAAACCGCTTGCAGGCTTTACCATAACCTGATATTCTTTTCAATATCCTGGCTGTTTTTCCCTCGCTCACCTGTATTCTAAGGGGAGATAGGGCCGAGAAAACCAGAAGACAACCTTACCGTTGACTGAGCAACCGCGGAGCAACGCATGGAGTCGCCTGCGCCAATACCCCCGGCCCGTCTCGTCGCCCTCCAGGCAGAGCTGGAACCCAAGGTCCACCTGCTCAAGGAGGACAGCTACATCCTGGGACGATTCCCCTCCTGCCAGATCATCATCCCCCTGCCGCTGGTCTCGCGGTACCACGCCAAGATCGAGCGCGACGGCCCCCGCTACCTGCTCTCGGACATGGGCAGCGCCAACGGCACGTTCGTCAACGGCCGGCTCATCCACAGCCTGCATACGCTGAAAGACAAGGACCGCATCGGCCTGGGTTCGCCCAAGGACCTGTTGTGTTTCCTGGACCCGGACCCCACCCTCGTGCCGCACAGCCGCCTGACCTATGACAAGCAGCGCATGGTCTTCCTGGTCCAGGGCCAGCCGCTGGACCTGCCGAAGTCGCAGCTTCAACTTCTGCTCCACCTGTACGAGAACATCGGCAGCGTCTGCTCGCGCGAAAGCTGCGCGCTGGCGCTGTGGGGCCGGGCCTATAACCGCGACATTGACGCCGACGCGCTCGACAAGGCGGTCAGCAGTCTGCGCCGCCAGCTCCGCGAGGTGGCGCCGGAGGCGGACCTGATCGAGACGGTGCGCGGCATCGGCTATATGCTGAAGCTTTAGCCCGCCGGACCAGGGGGAGTTGTGACGCACCTCATCGGCACCACCCTCGGCCCGTACCGCATCCTGGAGCTGGTCGGCCAAGGCGGCATGGCGCGCGTCTACCGCGCGTATCATCCCGAGCTCGACCGCAACGTCGCCATCAAA
>DAOUAB010000074.1:0-14604 GCA_034434015.1 Anaerolineales bacterium | reverse complement strand
GGCTGCGCGCGATGCGTTCCGCCGTGGGGAACGCGCGGCGCGCGGGGTCCGCGGCCGGCGCCTCGCCGAAAGCCTTCACCAGCGCCGCGACCAGTCGTTTCGTCCCGCCCCACTGGATGTTGGTGGTCAGCAGCACCTTGACCACGTCCTCGAACAGCGACGGCGAGCGCAGGAAGCGGCCAAACCCCTTCGGCCGGCAGTGCGCCAGGCGCGGCTCGGCGTCGGCCAGGGCGTAAAACTCGGCGAAGTCGGCGTCCAGGTGCAGCATCCACGCCGCCCGCGCCGCGACCTCGGCCTGCTCGCGCCGGTTCAGCCGGCCGGGGGCCGAGACGATCACGCCGTCGCCGCCCGCCGTGATCCCCAGCGCCAGCACGCGCCCGTTCTCCAGCCGGACCAGCGTGCGCAGCGCGCCGCCGGCCTCGTCCCACTCGAAGGGGGCGAGCTGATACCAGCCGTGCGAGCGCACGACGGCCGGCAGGTGGAAGGGCGGGCGCGCCGCCAGGTTCAGCGTCGTCACCACGCCCTCACGTGGTCGATGATCTCGGCCGCCAGGTCATAGCGGTTGAACTGCGGCATCAGGTAGGCGCCGCGCGCCGCCGGGATGGAGCGCAGTTCGTCCAGGATCTCGCCCGCTATCTGCACGCCGGCCTGGGGCGCCGCCTCGCCGGCGGCCTCGATGCGTTTCAGCATGGCCGCGGGGATGACGACGCCGGGCACCTCGTTGTTCAGGAAGTTGGCGTGGCGCAGGCTGTACAGGGGCAGCACGCCGACGACCAGCGGCAGCGTCAGCGGGCCGTGCTGGTCCTCGTAGCGCGCCAGGAACGCGCGCACCGTCGCCGGGTCGTACACCGGCTGGGTCAGCGCGAAGTCCGCGCCGGCGTCGATCTTCCGGCGCAGCGTCTTGATCTCCTTGTCCAGGTCGGGCGGGCACAGGTTGACGGCGCAGCCCACGAAGAACGCGGTCGGCGAGCCGATCTTGGTGCCGGCATGGTCCACGCCCGCGTTGAAGCCCTGCTTGATCAGCTTGATCAGCCCGGACGGCACCAGGTCGTACTGGTCGTTGGCCGTCGGGTAATCGCCGATGGCGGTGGGGTCGCCCATGGTGGCGAACAGGTTGCGCAGGCCGAGGGCGTGCGCGGCGAGCAGGTCGGCCTGGACGCGCAGCAGGTTGCGCCCGCGCGTCGGGAAGTGCAGCACGGTCTCCAGTTTCACGTCGGTCTGAATGAGGTGCGCCACGGCCCAGGCGCTCATGCGCATGCGCGCCATGGGGGTGTCGGCCACGTCGATGGCGTCCGCGCCGGCCTCGGCCAGCAGCCGCGCGCCGGCCAGCAGTTTGTGCGTGTCCACGCCCTTGGGCGGGTCCATCTCCACGGTCACCACGAACCGGCCGGCGGCCAGCTTCTGCGCCAGTTGCGTCGAGCCGGCCGGCGCTTCTTCTTCCTCTTCGCGCTCAAGGACCCCGGCGGGCGAGCGCAAGCTCGCCGTCCATGCTGGACGCGGAGCGTCCAGCATGGCCCGCATCGCGGCAATGTGCGCGGGCGTCGTCCCGCAGCAGCCGCCCATCACGCTCACGCCCAGTTCGGCGAACGCGGCGGCGTACTCGCCGAAATAGTGCGGCGTGGCCGGGTACATGATGCGGCCTTCCACCTGCTCCGGCCAGCCGGCGTTGGGCTTGACGGCCAGGCGCGCCTCCGGCGCCGCCTGGCGCATCAGGGCCGCGATGCGCTGGATCTGCGCCGGCCCGCCCGAGCAGTTGACGCCGATCACGTCGGCGCCGGTCGCGACCAGGGCCGCGGCCACGCGGGCGGGCGGGTCGCCCAGGAGCGTGCGGTCGTCGCGCGTGAAGGTCATGGTGGCGATCACGGGGACCGGGCGGCCGTGGGCGGCGGCGCAGTCCTGCGCGGCCCGCACCGCCTCGGCGATCTCGTGCAGGTCCGTCATCGTCTCGGCCACGATCAGGTCGGCCCCGGCCTCCACCAGGGCCTCGATCTGCTCACGGAACGCGGCGTAAGCCTGTTCCGCCTTCACCCGCCCGTACGGCGCCAGGCGCACGCCCAGCGGGCCGACGTCGCCGGCGATGAGGATCGGTTTGAAGGCCGCGTCCACCACGCGCCGCGCCAGGGCGACGGCGGCCGCATTAATCTCGCGCACGCGATCCTGCAGCCCGTGCGCGGCCAGCTTGTAGCGGTTCGCGCCGAAGGTGTTGGTGACGATGAGCTGCGCCCCGGCGTCGATGTAGGCGCGGTGGATTTCGGCCACCAGCGCCGGCTGGGTCAGGTTCAGGGCGTCGAAGCAGCCGCCGAACGCCGCGCCGCGCGCGTGCAGCATGGTGCCCATCGCGCCGTCGGCCAGCAGCGGGCCGCGCGCCAGTTGCTCGAGGAAGGTGGGCATGGGCTATTCCGCCAGCGGCTCCTTGTAGATTTTCAGCCGTCCGATGTCGGCGCCGCACGCCTTGCAGTCCAGCATCTCAACCCTGAACTCGCGCCCGCCGCTCATCCACTTCATGGCCTCCTGGATGATGCCCACGGCGGTGTGACAGACCGGCTTGTCGGCCGTGCGGTTCCAGCACATCGAGCAGCGCTCCAGGGTGTAGATGAAATGGTCCGGGTGCTCCTGGGTATTGCTGATCTGGTCGGTGGTCGCATTGAAGACCTTGGCGATGGCCGGGACCGCGATTTTGACCTTGGTGTTGAGCGGCAGCACCTTGAACGCCAGGTCGCCGGCGCCGGCCAGCGCCCCGAAGTTCTTCAGCCCGTTGGCGAACAGCGCCCGCCCGGCGCGCTGCATCAGGCCGCGCCCGCCGCGCGGCCCGTACATCTCCTCCACCGCCCGGTGCAGGGCGGCGATGTCCTCGAAGTCGAACTCCTTGTTCAGGTTGTCCGGCGGGTAGTTGTCGATGTAATGATCGAGCTTGGCCAGGCGCAGGATGGCGACCAGGCCGTTCTTGCCCATCACGTCTTCGAGCGCGGTCAGGTAGATGCGGCCCATCTTGTTGGGGTAACAATAGCCGCTGCGCGGCCGCTCCGTCGTGCTCATGGCTTCTCCTTGGGCCCGGCTTCAGGGCTTTCATCACCGAGCACGGCCAGCGCGGGTCCCCGTGCTCTCCAGGTTCTCCGGGGCGCCTGCCCGGCGTTTACGCTTCCCACGGCGCGGCGCCGCCGACGTCGGCCAGCGAGCGCCGGATCGGGTCCGCCAGTTCCGGGTAGGCGTCGGCCAGCGCCGCCAGCAGCCCGAAACAGCCGGCGCTCATCATGTCGCCGAACGGCACCGCGAAGTGCGGCTGATGGATCGAGCCGCGCAGCAGGCCGCGCCGCGGCCCGGTGACGGCCAGAAAGCGGGGCGCCGGCATCGGCGTCGGCTCGTAGACCAGCGCCCCGTGCCCCATGTCGTCGAACACGTCGCGGTGCCGCAGGCTGGAATCGGCCAGCGCGGTCAGGAAATGGTCGAGCTTGGCGCGCGTCACCTCGCCGGTGTGGTGCTCGAACAGGCCCTCCACACGGCGGCCGCCCGGGCCGAGCCGGAACGCCAGGCAGTGAAAGTTGCCGACGTTGGCCAGCAGCGCGCCGTCGCGCAGCCGCGCCGCGACGACCGGGTCGAACGTGGCGCCCAGCACGGCCGCCGGCGCCGTGTCCATCACCAGCAGCGGGCCGTCCACGCCTTGGGCGCGGGCCGAGTCGACCACCGCCCGCAGCCGCGTCATGCTCGGCGGCGCGGCCTCGCCGCGGTGCGCCAGCGCGCTCAAGGGCCGGGCGGACCCGGCCGCCGCCCGGAGGTGCCGGTCCAGATAATCGAACCGGAACTGGCGGTCGGAGTAGCCGGGCGGCGCGTCGCCGTGGTCGAACACCGCGCACGCCAGGGCGTCGATCTTCAGCTCCACGCCGAAGGCCGCGAAGGCGCGCGCAATCAGCGGGACGTCCAGGTCCTTCAGTTCCAGCCGCACCACCGCGCCGTCCAGCGCCCGGGCCTCGTCGTCACTCACCACGCGCACGCCCATCTCGCGTTCGACGTAGTCCAGGTCGTCGTTGAAGGTGCGCGCCGCGGCCGGCGTGGCGTACAGCCTGCCGCCGGCGCGGACGTGGTCGCGCGCCGCCCACTGGCTCGGCCCGCCGCCCATCAGGACGCCGGTCAGCAGCACCGCCTCGCCCCGCGCGGTCGCGGCCTTCAGCCGGCGGTAGACGATCATCGTGGGCGACGGCACGATCAGCTTGTAGCCGTTCTCCAGGTCCAGGGCCGAGTCGTACAGGAAGATGTCCTGCGTGCCGGTGCCGACGTCGACGGTCAGGATACGCATGCCGGGAATCCTGACCGCAATTATAACGTCAACGCCCGGCCCGTCTGAGCGGAGGGGAAGGCTAGGCGGCAGAGTCCGCCCACCAGCGCTCCAGGATGGGCAGCGCGGCGTGGGCGGTGAGGTCCAGTTGCAGCGGGGTGACGGAGATGAAGCCGTTGGCCAGCGCCCAGAAGTCGGTGCCCTCGATGGCCTCGCCGGTGGGCGCCTCGCCGCCGATCCAGTAGTAGGGCTTGCCGCGCGGGTCGTGGCGCTCGACGAGCGCGTCGCGGTAGATGCGCCGCCCCTGGCGCGTCGCGCGCCAGCCCTGGGCCGGGCCGGGCGGGGCGTTGAGGTTGAGGGCCAGGCCGGGCGGCAGGCCGTGCTGCGCGATCAGGCCGGCGACCCGGGCGGCGGCCCGGGCGGCGGTGGCGTAATCCGCCGGGCGGCGCGCCTCATCCACCGAGACCGCCACCCCCGGCACGCCGGCGATGACGGCCTCCATCGCGGCCGTCACGGTGCCGGAGTACGTCAGGTCCTGGCCGATGTTGGCGTGCGGGTTGATGCCGGAGACCACCAGGTCAATGCGGTCCTTCACGAACCCGAGCAGCGCCAGCGCCACGCTGTCCGACGGCGCGCCCGAGCACGCCCAGGCCGGCGAGCCGTCGTCGAGCTGCACCGGCTCCAGGCGCAGCGGCTTGTGCATCGTCTTGCGGTGGCCGGCGGCCGAGTAGTTGCGGGCCGGCGCCACCACCGTGATCCGGCCCAGCGGCTCCAGCGCCTGCTTGAGCGCCAGCAGCCCCGGCGCCGTCACGCCGTCGTCGTTGGTGAGGAGGATGTGCATGGGGCCTCGTATGCGTGTATCGGTGTTACACCGACGACGACGGTTACCGTCCCAGGAACGCCTCCACCAGCGGCGCGATGGCGTCGCGGTCGGGGATGCTCACCCGGCCGCCGCTGGGCGTCGTCCACGGGATGATATGCGCGCCTGTGATCGCGTGCGTGGTGATGGCCGCCCGGTCGATTTGCGGGCCGAGGCAGGCCAGCGCCGCCAGTTCCTCCGCCGTCAGGTCGGTGCGGATGGAGCCGCTCAGCGCCTGGATCAGGGCCGGAATCTGCGGGAGGACCTCGGGCCGCGCGATCTTGTCGCGGATGGCCAGGAGGATAGCCTGCTGGCGCTGGATGCGGCGGTAATCGTCGTCCTGGTGGCGCGTGCGGGCATATTTGAGCGCCGTCGCGCCGTCCAGGTGTTGGAGGCCGGCCGGCAGCTCGAACAGCTCGTAGTGGATGCCGTCCTCGGCCGGGAACATCGGGTCGTAGATCGCCTTGGGGACCTCCAGGTCGATGCCGCCCAGCGCGTCCACCAGCGCCACGAAGGCGCCGAAGTTCACCATCACGTAGCGGTGGACGCGGACGCCGAAGTTGAGCTCGACCGTCGCCTTGAACTCGGCCGGGCCGCCGCCCTCCACGCCGTAGACTTCGCCGTGCAGGTAGGCGGTGTTGATGCGGTCCTGCAAAATGCCGGCCGCCTCGAGGTAGGGCAGCGGCACGTACAGGTCGCGCGGGATCGAGAGAATCGACGCCGTCCTGTCCGTGAAGCGGACGTTGACCAGGCTGATGGCGTCCGTCCGGGTCGGCTTGCCGTAGTTGCCTTCGCGGTCGTCCACGCCGAGGAGCGCGATCGTGATCTGCTCCGGGCCGCCGCAGGCGGCGTCGGCGTCGGTCGGCAGCGGAGTGACGCCCGGCGGCGGCGGTGTGGCTGTGGAGAACACGCCCGGCTGGCCCGGCTCGGTCGGCAGCGCGGGCGTGGAGGGAGTCGCCGCGGTGACGGCGCCCGGCGCCAGCAGCTCTCGCAGCCAGCCGGGGCGCACCAGGCTGACGCCCGTGAACACACCCGCCAGGACGATGGCGCCGGCGACCGCGCCGAGAATTAAGCTTAGGGTCGATCGGTTCATGGATGATGGGCCTGAGCGTTAATAAGATTATAGCCCCGACGCCTGGCCGCTATGGAAAGTTCCAAAAAAGGGCCCCCGGCGGAAGGGTCGCACGGCCGCGCGCCCATCAATTGGGATACGGCCCGGGAGGTCCGACCCGCCGGAGGCGGCCCCATTAAAAGGGGAAAGCCCGGTGCGGGGGGGGACACCGGGCTCTATGTTGTCAGGCTGGCGAAATCTCGCTGACCTGACGCGCGCCTTTTTTTGTTTGCGTTTCCACTCGGAGGGGGGCGCGATACTTGTTTTATAGGGCCGGAGACTGAGCGATGCGTGAAGGTCCGTTAAGTAGACGATGAGAACCGGTCCCGGTCCTTGAAGGCCTGCTCCCACTCGGCGACTTCGGCCTCGGTCAGGCCCACCTCTTTGGGTTGCGGCCGGCCGGGCGCCGGGCGCGCCGCGGCGCGCGCCACCTCGCGCGCAAAACTCGCGGCGTCGCGCACCGTCGCGCCGGATTGCCGGGCCAGCGCCGCCAGCCGCGCGTCGGACGTCACCAGCGTCCACGCGCGCGGGTTGCGCTCGCGGCGCAGTCGGTCCAGGAGGGCGTCGTCAGCGGTGCGCGGCGGCGCGGCGAACAGCACGTTGAGCGTGCGGCTGGAAAGCGAACGCCGCGCCGCCGGATCGCCCCGGTCGAAGACCACCGTGCCGGTCTTGCGCGCGCGCGCCAGATAGCGGCGCAACAGCATCACCAGTTTCTGCTCGTCGTCCGGATCGTCCAGCCGCAGGCCCGGCATCTGCCCGATCAGGTTGTGGCCGTCGATCAGATAAGGCATGTTAAGATTCTAGCATCGCCGGGCGGCCTCCGGTTCGTCACACCTGTGCTATTATCCGGCGCGTCACCGACGTTTTCACGATGAACGCGCGACGTTTGCTCCTGTATCTGCTGCTCAACGCCCTGGTCTCGGCTGCGACCGTCATCGCCGTGTTGTGGGCCTGGAATCGGTTCGTGCGCGCCCCGGCGATCCCGGCCGCGCCGCCGCCTCAGGCGACCCCGCTTCCCCTGCCGACGGCCACGCCCGGCCTGGCGCCGGTGACGCCCTTCCCCACCCCCCTGCCGCCGACGCCCATCGCCCACACGGTCCAGGCCGGCGAGACCCTGGGCGCCATCGCCCAGCGCTACGACGTCTCCCTGGAAGACCTGATGGCCGCCAACGGCCTCACCGACCCGAACGTCCTCAGCGTCGGGCAGCAGCTGGTGATCCCGATCGGGGGGGGCGCGCCGGCCAGCCCGGACGAGCCGCCGGCTCAGCCCGCGACCCCCGTGGTCACCGTCGCCCCGCTGCCCACCGCCACCTCGAACCCGAACGCGCCGCCGCCCCGCCTGGCGATCCGCGAGGTGCGCGCGGCGGGCCAGCTCGAAAGCGAGGCCGTCGTCATCGCCAATTCCGGCGGGCCGGTGGACCTGGCCGGCTGGACGCTGCGCGACGAGGCCGGCCGCCAGTACACGTTCCCGGCGCTCACCCTCTTTGAGGGCGGCATCGTCACCGTCCACACCCGCGCCGGGGTGGACACCGTCATCGACCTGTACTGGGGGTTGGCGGAGGCCGTCTGGGCCTCGGGCAAGCTCATGCTGCTGACCGACCCGAACGGCAACCTGGGCGCGCGCTTCGTGGTGCCGTAACAGCTATGGACTTCGACCGCCTCATCGAGCAACTGATCCGCGACGCGCAGGCGGAGGGCAAGTTCGACAACCTCCCGGGCCGGGGCAGGCCGCTCAAGCTGGACGAGACCGTCGAGTCCGCGGAGACCTGGGCCGCGGACCACCTGCTCAAGAACAGCGGTCACCGGCCGGCCTGGCTGGAGGAGGATGCGGCCTTGCAGGCCGAACTGGAGCAGGCCCGGGCCGCCCTGCGGCGCTCCTGGGCCTGGCGCCAGGCGGAACTTGCGGCCCTGGGCGGCCTGCCTGACCCGGAGGCGCGGCGCCGCCGGGAATGGGTGGAGGCTGAGTGGACGCTGGCCCAGGCCCGTTTCCGGGAGCTCGTCGCCGGGCTTAACCGGAGGCAGCGGCTCCTCAACCTGAAGGTGCCGCTCGATCGTTTCCAGCGCCGGCTGGTCGACGTCGACGCCGAGCTCCGCGCGGCCACCGGCGCCTGAAAAAATAAACACCGCCCCGATCTTCGAGGCGGTGTCTGCGTCCGAGGCGGGCGCCGGGGCCGGCTAGGCGGCCGGCTTGTTGTCCTGATCGTTGGCGTCCGCCGGCTTCTTCTCGTCCTTCTTCTCCCCGCCGCTCAGCCCCTCGCGGAACTGGCGGATGGCGCTGCCCAGCTCGCCGCCGATCTTGCCGATGCGGCCTACGCCGAAAATGAGCAGCACGATGACGAGGATGACGATCAGCTCTGCGCCCGCAGGCAACCCGGGTATCATGTCGATGTCCTCTGAGGAAAATCGTATCGCGGACATTATAGCACCGACCCCGTTATCTTGCGGGAAGCCTGTCCGTCTGTTACACTCCCTCCGCCATGTCCGCGCAGGCCCTCTATCGCAAGTGGCGCCCACAACTGTGGGATGAAGTCGTCGGCCAGGAGCACGTCGTCCAGACGTTGCGCCATGCGATCCGGACCGACCGCATCGCGCACGCTTACCTCTTTTCGGGCCCGCGCGGCTGCGGCAAGACCACCAGCGCCCGGCTGGTGGCCAAGGCCGTCAACTGCCTGCACCCCGACCCCGCGCAGCGTCCGTGCAACGCCTGCGAGCACTGCGTCGCCGTCAATGAGGGTCGCTTTCTGGACCTGATCGAGATCGACGGCGCTTCCAACAACAGCGTCGAGAACGTCCGCGAGTTGCGGGACAAGATCAACTTCGCCCCCAGCCAGGGCCGCTACAAGATTTACATCATCGACGAAGTGCACATGCTGTCGCTGGGCGCGTTCAACGCGCTCCTGAAGACCCTGGAGGAGCCGCCCGCGCACGCGCTCTTCATCCTGGCGACCACCGAGAGCTACAAAATCCCGCCGACCGTCGCCTCGCGCTGCCAGCGCTTCGAGTTCCGGCGCATCCCGGTCGCCGACATCGTCGCCCGGCTCGAGGCCCTGTGCGCGCTGGAAGGCCTGCGTGTGGAGCCGGCGGCGCTGGAGCTGGTGGCCCGGCAGGCCACCGGGGCCCTGCGCGACGCCATCAGCCTGCTGGATCAACTGGTCTCGGCCGACGACGCCGTGACGCTGGCCCAGGCGCAGGCCCTGCTGGGGACCGCCGTCGGCCAGGCAGTGCAGGACCTCTCGGCGGCGCTGGCGGCCGGGGAGGTGAAAGCCGGGTTGGACCTGGTCAACGCCGCCGTCGACGCGGGCGCGGACCCGCGCCAGCTGGCGCGCCAGCTGGTCGATTACCTGCGGGCATTGCTCCTGGTGCGGCTGGGCAACGCCGCCCTGGTCGATGCCACCGCCGAGAACCGCGCGGTGATGATGCGCCAGGCAGAGGCCTGGACGCCGGCCGGCCTGGTGCGGGCTATCCGGGCCTTTAATGCCGCCGCCAACGACGTCAAGGGCGGCTGGCAGCCGCAGCTGCCTCTGGAGTTAGCTGTCGTCGAGTGCGCTGGCCCGCTGCCGATCGCGTCGGCGCCGACCGCCCAGGCCATTGGGCCGACCGCCCTGCCGCAAGAGCCGGCGCCGGCGCCCGTCACGCGCCGCGCCCCGCCCGCCCCCGGCGGCGACCTGCGGGCGGCGTGGCGGCGCGCGCTCGACCTGCTGCTGGAGCGCAAGAAGATCCAGAAGTTGACCCGCTCTGAGTTGGAGCAGTGCGGGGTGCAAGCGGCGCCCGATAACGTCCTGATCGTCACGACCCATAAGGGTTTTCTGGACCGGTTGAAAGGCCGGCCGGAGTTTGCCGGGACGTTGAGCGGCGCGCTGTCGGAAGTGCTGGGCGCGACGCACACCGTCCGTTTCCAGCTGGCCGACGAGCGCCCGAACCCTGCGGCGGACCAGCGGCCGGATATTCCGCCGGACGGGATCGTGGCTACGGCGCTGCGCGATCTGGGCGGCGAGATTGTGGAGTAGAACCGGGTCGCCACCCCGGCTCGTAAGAGGATCTTTATGGCTAAACTAAAAGGACATCGCCCGCCGCCCGGGATGAACGCCGGGCTGATGGAGCGTCTCGCCCGGCTTCAGGACGAGATGAGGCAGGTCCAGGATCAGTTGGCGCAGGAGCGCCTCACCGTGCAGGCCGGCGGCGGCGCGGTCACAGTCGTCATCGACGGCCGCCAGCGCCTCCACCGGATCGAGATCGCGCCGGAGGCGCTGGCGTCGGGGGACCGCGAGATGTTGCAGGACCTGCTCGTCGTCGCGCTCAACAACGCGTTGGAGCGATCTCAGACCCTGGCCGCCGAGCGACTGCAGGGGCTCAACGCCGGGCTGGGGTTGCCCGGTTTATAAACCATGCCGAATCTGACCGTGCCCAAAGCCGTCCAGCGGCTGATCGATGAATTTGCGCGCCTGCCCGGCATCGGGCCGAAGTCGGCCTCGCGCCTCACCTTCTTTTTGTTGCGCGGCGACGGCCAACAGCCGGGCGAGTTGGCCGAGGCGCTGCTGGAACTGCGGGCGCGGACGCGGTTTTGTTCGGTGTGCTTCAATATTACGGAGGACGACCCGTGCCGGGTCTGCGCCGATCCGGCGCGCGACGCCGGCCTGATCTGCGTCGTCGAGGAGCCGCTGGACGCCCTGGCCATCGAGCGCACCGGGCAGTTCCGGGGCAAGTACCATGTGCTGCACGGCGCCATCTCCCCGGTAGAAGGGATTGGCCCGGAGGACCTGCGCGTGCGGGAGCTGATCGCGCGGGCGCAGGCCCCGGACAGCCGGGAGATCATTCTGGCCACCAATGTCAGCCACGAGGGCGAGGCGACCGCGATGTACATTCAGAAGCAGATCGCCGGCCTGCCGGTCAAGGTGACGCGTCTGGCGCGCGGCCTGCCGGTCGGCGGTGATCTGGAGTATGCCGATGAAACTACTCTTACCCGGGCCCTGGAGGGGCGGCGGGAGATGTGAATCTTTAAGATAAAAGATTATTGACAAACCGTTTGTTTCGTCTATAATCACATATCGCTAGACAGCGTAACAGTCTTTGCCCCGGATATCCGGCGGCGGACCCAACAACTGAACGTCTGATCCCCGGAAGTTCCAAAACTTCAAGCACGTGAGGCCGATGCAGAGCGACCGCATCGGTGTTTGTGTCTGGGGGCTTGACACGAGGCGCAAGAGGCGGTAGTATCCTTTCCGCCCAATTCGCGGCGGACGAGCGCCTCGCGGGTGGGGGCAGCGGCACCTTAACAACTGAAGAGTGACAAGAAGCTAGCAAGCATAAGCTAAGGTAGACCCTGTGATTCCTTCAGGCTTCGGCCTGATCTCTCGAGCGTGAGCTTGAGACCTTATCACGGAGAGTTTGATCCTGGCTCAGGATGAACGCTGGCGGCGTGCTTAAGACATGCAAGTCGAACGGAGAGCTTGTAGCAATACGAGCTCTTAGTGGCGAATGGGTGCGTAACACGTAGGTGACCTGCCCTGAAGTGTGGAATAACAGTCCGAAAGGATTGCTAATACCGCATGTGGTCCTGGAGGTTAGAGGCTCCAGGTCTAAAGCAGCAATGCGCTTCAGGAGGGGCCTGCGGTCCATCAGCTAGTTGGTAGGGTAATGGCCTACCAAGGCGACGACGGATAGGGGACCTGAGAGGGTGGCCCCCCACATTGGCACTGACACACGGGCCAAACTCCTACGGGAGGCAGCAGTCGGGAATATTGGTCAATGGGCGAAAGCCTGAACCAGCAACGCCGCGTGCACGATGAAGGCCTTCGGGTCGTAAAGTGCTTTTCGGGAGGATGAGGAAGGACAGTACTCCCGGAATAAGTCACGGCTAACTACGTGCCAGCAGCCGCGGTAAAACGTAGGTGACAAGCGTTATCCGGATTTACTGGGCGTAAAGCGCGTGCAGGCGGCTTGGCAAGTCGGGCATGAAATCTTTCGGCTTAACCGGGAGAGGCTGTCCGATACTGCTGAGCTTGAGGGCAGCAGAGGGTGGTGGAATTCCGCATGTAGTGGTGAAATGCGTAGATATGCGGAGGAACACCAGTGGCGAAGGCGGCCACCTGGGCTGCTCCTGACGCTGAAGCGCGAAAGCTAGGGGAGCAAACGGGATTAGAAACCCCGGTAGTCCTAGCTGTAAACGATGTCGACTGGGTGTCGGCGATTAAAAACCGTCGGTGCCGTAGCTAACGCGTTAAGTCGACCGCCTGGGGACTACGGCCGCAAGGCTAAAACTCAAAGGAATTGACGGGGACCCGCACAAGCAGCGGAGCGTGTGGTTTAATTCGAGGCTACGCGAAGAACCTTACCAGGGCTTGACATGCAGGTAGTAGTGAAGCGAAAGTGGAACGACCCTTCGGGGAGCCTGCACAGGTGATGCATGGCTGTCGTCAGCTCGTGCCGTGAGGTGTTTGGTTAAGTCCACTAACGAGCGCAACCCTTAGCGCCAGTTACAAGTGTCTGGCGCGACTGCCGGTCTTAAGCCGGAGGAAGGTGGGGATGACGTCAAGTCAGCATGTCCCTTATGTCCTGGGCTACACACACGCTACAATGGCCAGTACAATAGGGTGCGAAGCCGCGAGGCGGAGCCAATCCTCAAAGCTGGTCTCAGTTCGGATCGCAGGCTGCAACCCGCCTGCGTGAAGTCGGAGTTGCTAGTAACCGCAGGACAGCTATACTGCGGTGAATACGTTCCCGGGTCTTGTACACACCGCCCGTCACGTCATGGGAGCTGGCAACACCTGAAGCCGGTAGGCTAACCGCAAGGAGGCAGCCGTCGAAGGTGGGGCTGGTGACTGGGACGAAGTCGTAACAAGGTAGGTGTACCGGAAGGTGCGCCTGGATCACCTCCTTTCTACAGAGAACCGGGGGGCCGTCTTCGGACGGCCTCTCCAGCCTGGCTGGTGCGTTGCGCTTCTTGTCACTTCTCAGTTGTCAAGGCGCGCTGGCGAAGCGCCACGCGCTTCGCTCACGCGAAACGCTCGGCGTTTCGCCAGGGCCTTTAGCTCAGCTGGTTAGAGCATCCCTCTGATAAGGGGAAGGTCTCTGGTTCAAGTCCAGAAAGGCCCACCTGGAGACAGACGGGGATGTAGCTCAGCTGGGAGAGCGCCGCCTTTGCAAGGCGGATGTCAGGGGTTCAAGTCCCCTCATCTCCACATGAGCCTGGGAGAGTCGGGCGCGTTGATGACGTTGCGCTTCAAAGTTTGAGTGTAAGGCAAATTGCCCTGGTTGCTTGGCGGCCCGGTCAATTGCCGGGCTGTTTTGTCTGTGCGGCCTGAACGTTGACAAGTGAGTTGGCCTTCGACCAGCGCCCGGGTGGCAAGACGCGGGCGCTGGTCGGCGGCTAACGCCGTCGGTCGCCGCAGGCGACCTTACGGCGAAGCGCACGGCGCTTGGCCGTAAGCAGGTGCGCGGCACCTGCGATCGCTCTTTTACAACCGCATAATCGTGGAAGTTCAATTTCTCCGCATCACGTGGACTAAGCTACTAAGGGTGCACGGTGGATGCCTTGGCGCCAAACGCCGATGAAGGACGTGGGACACTGCGATAAGCCTCGGTGAGCCGTGTGCAGGCGCTACCAGCCGGGGATTTCCGAATGGGGAAACCCACATCAGTGATCCTGATGTATCCGCGCATGAACTCATAGTGCGCGGAAGGGAACGTGGGGAACTGAAACATCTAAGTACCCACAGGAAAAGAGAGTATTCCGCTAGTAGTGGCGAGCGAACGCGGATCAGCCCAAACCAGTCCGGCTTGCCGGACCGGGGTTGTAGGACCAGCAAACGAGAGACAGGTGGCTAGCAGAATGGTGTTGAAAAGCCAACCAAAGAGGGTGCTAGTCCCGTACGCGAAAGCGACCTGGCTTTCGCTGGGATCCTGAGTACTGCCGGACACGCTAACTCGGCAGGAAGCTGGGGAGTCCACTCCCCAAGGCTAAATACGTTTGGCGACCGATAGTGAACAAGTACCGTGAGGGAAAGGTGAAAAGCACCCCTGCTAGGGGAATGAAATAGAACCTGAAACCGTGCACTTACAAACAGTCGGAGGGCTAATGGCGGGTTGATGCGCCCTAGAAATAGGGATGCTCCTCGCTAGGCCTGACGGCGTGCCTTTTGGAGAATGAGTCTGCGAGTTCATACGTGTGGCAAGCTTAAGGGAGTGACACCCGGAGGCGCAGCGAAAGCGAGTCTGAATAGGGCGTTCAGTCGCGCGTATGAGGCACGAAACCCGGTGATCTACCCATGGCCAGGGTGAAGCGGGCTTAACCGCCCGTGGAGGCCCGAACCTACTGTTGTTGCAAAAACAGGGGATGAGCTGTGGGTAGGGGTGATATGCCAACCG
>DAOUAB010000073.1:0-37771 GCA_034434015.1 Anaerolineales bacterium | reverse complement strand
AGCCGGTCGGGGGAGGCGTCTGTCGGACCTGGGAGGCCGCCCGGCCTTCCAGGTTTTTTCTTGACGGCATATTCCTTGCAACACAGGGTATTGATTTGCGCCCAAATTATGACTGCTATACAATCCCCGGAGTTATGATCCTGTTTGGGAGACCGACATGACACGCACAAACCTGTCCGACATGGCCCGCCAGCCTATTGTGGTGGGGGTGGCCGCTTTCCTGGCGGGCCTGATTATCGGCCTGCCTGTGCTGGGTTGGTGGCTCTTCCCGGTGGAATGGACCGACGCCGGCGTCATCCACCTGAGCCGGGACGCCAAGCAGGAGTATGTTCGCCTGGTGGCGGCGGCCTATGCCGTGGACCTGGACGCGCAGAAGGCCGGACAGCGGATTGGGGCGCTGGGCCCGGATTGGGCCGTGGCGCTGGAAGAGGCGGCCGCCGGGGCCCAGGGCCAGGAGGCGCTGCGCCTGTCTCAGTTGAAACAGGTGGTCGATACGCTCAACGCCGCCGGCCAGTTGCCGGTGGCGGGCGCGGCGGGCGGGGGCGGCGGCCTCATGGGCCTGCTGGTGCCGCTGGCGGGCGCGTGCCTGGTGATCGTCCTGCTGGGCGCGGCCGGCTTCCTGTTCCTCCGCGCGCGCAGCAATGCGAGCAGCGCCAGCACGGTCGTGGGGCGCGCGCCGGCGCGCATGGCGTCTGAGCCGATGGAAGCGGCCCCCGCCCTGGGCGAGATGCCGGCGGCCCCCGGCGGCGCGCAGCCCATCCAGCGGTTCCTCTCGACCTACACGCTGGGCGACGACGTCTACGACGACTCCTTCAGCATCGACGGCCCGGACGGCAATTTTCTGGGCGAGTGCGGCATGGGGATTTCGGAGAACATCGGCGTCGGCGACCCCAAGAAGGTGACGGCGTTCGAGGTCTGGCTGTTCGACAAGAACGACATCCGCACCGTCACCAAGGTGATCATGAGCGAGCACGCCTTCCGGGACGAGGCGTTGAAGAGCCGCCTGGCCGCCAAGGGCGAGCCGGTGCTGGCGGCGGCCGGCGACACCGTCACCCTGGAGACGGCCACGCTGATCGTCACGGCCCGGATTGTGGATATGGCCTATGGCGGCGGCGCGCTCCCGGCCAACAGTTTCTTCGAACGCATGACGGTGGAGTTGCAGGCCTACCGCAAGCCGGCGGCCTGACGCGCCCCATAAAGAACAGCGACCCGGCTTGGCGCCGGGTCGTTTTTTTTGTGCGTCGTTGACTCGGGCCGGCCGGCCGGCCGTATCCCGATTTCGGGGTCAACGCGTTGGGCGCACGGCCGTGCGCCCCTCCTGGCGGGAATGACACCAAACTCGAAAAGCGACCGGCTATTCGACGTTGACGATCTTCATCTTGACGACGCCGGCCGGCGTCTCGAACCTGACCGTGTCGCCGACCCGTTTGCCGAGCAGGACCCGGCCGAGCGGCGACTCGTTGGAGATCTTTCCCTGGCGCGGGTCGGCCTCTTTCGCGCCCACCAGGATGAAGGTCTCCTGGTCCTGGCCGCTCTCCTGGACCGTAATCCGGCTGCCCATGCCGACGACGCCGGTGCCGGCGGTTTCGGCGTCGATGATCCGGGCGGTGCTCAACAATTGCTGCAGTTCCATGATCCGGCCTTCCAGAAAGGCCTGATCCTCTTTGGCCATGATGTAATCGGCGTTTTCGGAGAGATCGCCCATCTGGATCGCCTCACGCAGGCGGGTGGCGATCTCGGGTCGTTTGATGTTGATCAGCTCCTGAAGCTCCGCCTTGAGTTTGGCCGCGCCTTCCGCGGTCAGAAATTTCTCGCTCACGTCGTTCACCTTTCTGCTACCTGGCCTCTCGGTTCGTCGGCCGGGCTCACGTTACGGCCGCGTGTACGGGTCGAACAGCTTGGCGTGCTCGTCCAGGGCAAAGCGGTCCGTCATCCCGGCCAGATAATCGCACACCGCCCGATGCAGGTCGCCGCTCGCCTCGGCGCGCTTGCGGGTCTCGGTCGGCAACTGCTCCGGCTTGTGGGTGTACGCCTCGAACAGGTTGCTCAGAACGCGGTGGGCCTTGGCTTCCATGCGCGCCACGCGGAAGTGCCGGTACATGTTCTCGTACAGGAACTTCTTCATCTCCCGGTTGCGCGCGGCCATGGCCTCGCCCCAGCCGATGACGTTGTGCGGGAGGCGCTGCAGCGCCTCCACCGAGGCGACCGCCGCCGCCTCCAGGCGCGCGTGGGTGGCCTGCACCAGGTCGGCCACCTCCAGGCCGATCAGGCGCCGGATCAGGCGGTGGCGCGTCAGCTCGTCCAGGCTGTCGCCGCGCCAGCCGATGCTCTCGCGCACCATCTCCCACAGGCTCAGGCCGTTCAGGTCGCCGGGCGTGATCAGGCCGGAACGCAGGCCGTCGTCCAGGTCGTGGGCGGTGTAGGCCAGCTCGTCGGCGGCGTTGCAGATCTGCGCTTCCAGGTGGCCGCGCTTGTCGGCGTCATACTCGCCGGCGTCGGCCACGTCGTACTCGGTCTCGTGCTTGACGATGCCCTCGCGCGCCTCCCACGTCAGGTTCAGGCCCGGCCAGTTCGGGTAGCGGCGCTCCAGCTTGGTGACGATCCGCAGCGACTGCTTGTTGTGATCAAAGCCGCCGTGGCCGCGCATCAGCTGGTCGAGCGCCACCTCGCCGGCGTGGCCGAAGGGCGAGTGGCCCAGGTCGTGGGCCAGGCAGATGGCCTCCACCAGGTCCTCGTTGGCGCCCAGCGCCCGCGCCACGGTCCGCCCGATCTGGGCGACTTCCAGGGTGTGCGTCAGGCGGGTGCGGTAATAGTCGCCCTCGTAGTTGATGAAGACCTGCGTCTTGTATTCCAGCCGCCGGAAGGCGGTGGTGTGCAGGATGCGGTCGCGGTCCCGCTGGAAGGCGGTCCGATCCTCAGGCTCGGGGTCCGGCTGGTAGGCGCGGCCGCGCGAGTCCCGGCTGCGCAGGGCGTAGGGCGCCAGGGTGGCGGCTTCACGCGCTTCGAGCTGTTCCCGTCCGCAAATCACGCGGTGAGAATATCATTGCGACTCGGGGTTGTCAATGCAGACCCCGGCTGGCCGCGCGGCGCCGCGGTGTGATATTATTTTCGCACACCACGGAGGAGCAGTGTATCAATGATGATCGAACGCACCGATGTCATCAAACTGGGCGATAAATTCGCCACGATCCTCGGCGAGGACGTGAAGGTCGGCGAGCCGGCGCCGCGCTTCAAGGCGCAGGTCGGCGCGTGGCCCGGCCAGAACCTGTGGGCGGAGATCGACCCGCTCGCCGCCACGGCCGGCAAGGTGCGCATCCTGGCCGCCGTGCCGTCGCTCAGCACCAGCACGTGCGACGCCGAGACGCGCCGCTTCAACGAGGCGGCCGCCGGCCTGGGCGACGACATCCGCATCATCACCATCAGCGCCGACCTGCCGCCGACCCAGAAGAACTGGTGCGCGGCGGCCGGCGTGGAGCGCGTCTACACGGTCAGCGACCACATGGACATGGACTTTGCCGCGAAGTATGCCACCTGGATGAAGGAACGGCGCTGGCATCGCCGCGCGGTATTCGTGGTGGGCAAAGACGACCGGCTGCACTACGTGGCCTATATGCCCGCCCTCGGCGAGCAGCCCAATTACGACGAAGTGCTGGACATCGCCCGCAAGCAGGTGGCGGCGTAACGCATGACGCCGCCGCCGGATGCGCCCGGGGATAGGCGCCGGCTCGTCAAGGTCCTGGCGCTGGTAGCGTTGGGTCTGGTGGCGTTGTGCGGCGTGGCGGGGACGTGCCTGCTGGCGGTGAGTTTCTTCTTCCCGCAGTAGGGCGCGTCCCGCCGCGCCCTTACGGGTTCTGCCGACGGCACCCGCCCCGCTGATTCAGGGCCTGCAGGGCCGCATAGGCCGGGCGCGGCGTCAGGTCCGGCGCCACCAGGCTGAAGCCGCTCGCCTCCTCCTCCGGCGGGCGGCCATAACTTAAGTTCCAGACGGTCAGCATCTCGATCCAGGGCCAGTCGTCGCAGACGCGCCGGTAGGCGCCCACCAGGTACTGCGCCTGGCGCTGTTCGGTGACGGCCGGATGGTCGCCGGCGCGCAACGTGTACCCGAGTTCCGTGATCCAGACCGGCCGCCGGTCGCCGTGTCCGGTCAGGATGGCGCGCAGCGCCTCGACGCGGGCCAGGTTGAGGCCGTCGTTGGCGGCGGGGTCGGCGTCCGGCGCCAGGCCGTAGCCGTAAGCGTGCACGGCCAGCACGTCGAAGCAGTCCGGCGCGCCGGCGGCGTACAACTGGCGCAGAAACTCCCGGTCGTCCAGCGCGCGCTCGGAGACCTCGTTCGTCGGCGCCAGCCCGCCGGCGATCACCAACGCCTGCGGGTCGGCGGCCCGGATGGCCCGGTGGGCCGCGCCGACCACGCCCAGATAGTCGGCCGGGTCGGCTACCCAGCCTGTGTAGGCCTCCCAGTGATCGGCGGACGTCCCCCCCGACCGGCTCCACTCCGCCGCCAGGTTCGGCTCGTTCCAGATGATGTAACCGAGGACATAGCCGCGATAGCGCGCCGCCGCCGCCGCGACGAAGCGCGTGTAGGCCGCCAGGTCGAATGGCAGGCCGGAGGTCGCCTCACGGACCGCCCAGGCTGGCGGCATGTCGAGGCGGGCGACGATGTCCAGGCCGTGGCGGACGGCGGCGGCGACCAGGGCGTCAACGGCGGCCCAGGTGAAACGGTCCGGCTCGGACTGAAGGTCGCGCCAGGGCCAGACCTGGACGAGCGTGTCGAAGCCGGCCTCGACCGCCAGTCGCGCCACGGTCTCGTCAATGAAGACGGTATGGACGGCCGATCGAAAAGCGCGCGTCGTGCGGGCCGGGGGCGCGGGCAGGTCCGGGACGGGCGGCTCGTGGCGGGCCGTCCGGTCGGGTTCAGACGGCGCGAAGCGGTCGCAGGCCGGGCTGGCCGGGGGCGCGGGGGCCACGCACCCGGCCAGGATGACGCACAGGGCCAGGCCAGCCCGCCAGAATTTCAGCATCCCAATCTGTGTGGCTAGGGCAGTTCCAGGACGAGCAGGGCGTTATCCTGAAGATACCTTTGTTCGACGTTGATGGTCCGGCTAACGATGAGATACGCATACCCGCCGCGGACCTCGGCCGCCGCCAGGTAGCCGTCGGGGGGCAGCGCGACGGAGGTGATGATGTTCAGTTCGCTGGCCCCGGAGAGCGCCGCGGCCATGACGCGCTGCGACTGGCTGTCCATGACGATCACGACATTATCTTTCACGGCCCGGATCGGGCCGGGCGCCGGGTAGCGGCGCAGGCGCACCGGGTTCGCCGGGTCGGCGACGTCGTAGACCTCGAGCGCGAACGCCGCTGTGGCGCTGCCGTCCGCCGCCGGCTCAAACGACAGCGCGCCGATCCAGGCTTTGCCGGCCGGCTCCAGGTCGCGCAGCGTGAAGTCGTGCCAGCGCGTCTCCGGGAGGTGTTGGGTGGCCGTGACCGGCCGGGCCGGGTCGGCCACCGAAATCGTGAAGTAGCCGTCGTCGCAGAGGCTGCGCGAGCCGCAGAAGCCGAACGAGGTGTGCAGTGTGTCCCCGGCTTTGATCAGGCTGGGGCCGGTCTTGGTCGTCTGGCGCCCCACCTCGCGCATCCGAGCCGGGTCGGCGACGTCCAGAACGATCAGGTCCGGCGGGGCGGCGAGGTAGGCGGTGCGGCCGTCCACCAGGAAGGCGCTCAAGTAGCCGGTCGGAAGGGCCATCTCGCCCAGTTTCTCCGGCCGCGCCGGGTCGCGCAGGCTGTAGGCCGTGAAGACGGTTTCCGTGTAACTCTGGGTGATGGCCGCGTACAGCCGGTCGCCGGCCGCCTGGACGTGGGTGACGTAGGCCTGTCCGTCGCCAGCGTTAAGCTCATAGACCAGGGCCGGGGCGGTGGGCGTCGTGATGTCCATGACGCGCAGGGCGCTGCCGTAGCCCAGGTAGGCGTGACGCGGCCCCAGGAACGAGGCGGTCGCCACGGCGGGCGGCGGCGGGGGCGTCCGTGAGACGGGCAGGGTGCAGGCGGCCAGCAGCAGGCCGAGGGCCAGGAGCGGGATCGGGCCGGGATGTTTGGGCATGGAGGCCTCGCAGCCGAGTGTGGGTGGTCAGGCTGCGAGGCAGTCTAGCTCCAGGACGTTACCGCCGTGATGAGGACGCGCGGCAGCCCCGTGGCAGGCTGTGTTGATTTGGTGACCGGTTTAGCGCCGACGGCCCCTGCGCCGGGACAAGGGGGCGCTGCGGGCGGCGGCCGGCTCCGGGTCGCGCTCCAGTTCGGTCAGACGCCGCAGCTTTTCCCATTCCGGCGCCTTGCCGTCGCCTTCCACCAGGGCCTGACGCAGCTCCAGGATCTGGTCGCGCAGCAGCGCGGCCTTCTCAAACTCCAGGTCCTGGGCGGCGGCGCGCATCTGGGCCTCCATCTCCTGGATCAGGCGCGTCAGCTCGTCCCTGGGCAGAGCGGCGGCGACCGGCGGCCGGGTCCGGTACTCGCCCTTCTCGTCGGCCAGGGTGTGGACCCGCTCGGTCAGGTCGCGCACGCTCTTGACGATGGTGGCCGGCACGATGCCGTGCGCCTGGTTGTAGTCGCTCTGGATCTTGCGGCGGCGGTTGGTCTCGTCAATGGCGGCCTTCATTGAGTCCGTCATCTTGTCGGCGTACATCAGGACCTTGCCCTCGACGTGGCGCGCCGCGCGCCCGATGGTCTGGATGAGCGACGTGCTCGAGCGCAGGAAGCCCTCCTTGTCCGCGTCCAGGATGGCGACCAGCGAGACCTCCGGCAGGTCCAGGCCCTCGCGCAGCAGGTTGATGCCAACCACCACATCGTACACCCCCAGCCGCAGATCGCGCAGGATCTCGATGCGCTCGAGCGTTTCCACCTCCGAGTGCAGGTAGTGGACCTTGAAGCCCAGGTCGAGCAGATACGCCGACAGGTCTTCCGCCATTCTCTTGGTCAGGGTGGTGATCAGCGCGCGCTGGCCCCGGTCGATGCGCCGGCGCAGTTCGCCGACCAGGTGGTCGATCTGGCCCTGGGTGGGCAGGACCTCCACCTCCGGGTCGACCAGGCCGGTGGGGCGGATGATCTGCTCGACGATCTGGCTGGCGCGCTCGGTCTCATACGGGCCGGGCGTGGCCGAAGTGTAGATGACCTGGTTGGTGCGGGCCTCGAACTCCTGGAAGCTGAGCGGGCGGTTGTCCAGCGCCGACGGCAGCCGGAACCCGTACTTGACCAGCTCCTCCTTGCGCGAGCGATCGCCGCCGTACATGCCCCCGATCTGCGGGATGGTCATGTGCGATTCGTCGATGATGAGCAGAAAATCGGGCGGGAAGTAGTCGATCAGCGTCCAGGGCGGCGAGCCGGCCGCGCGCTGGTCGAGGTGGCGCGAGTAATTCTCGATGCCGGAGCAGTAGCCGACCTCGCGCAGCATCTCCAGGTCGTAGCGGGTGCGTTGCTCGATGCGCTGCGCTTCCAGAAGCAGGTTGTTGGCCTTGAACCAGGCCAGGCGCTCCTCCAGCTCGGCTTCGATGTCGCCGATGGCCTTCTGGAGCTTTTCGGCCTCGGTGATGAAGTGCTTGGCCGGGTACAGGTCCAGCGCCTCGCGCTCGTTGAGGATCTCGCCGGTCAGCGGGTGGAACTCGACGATGCGCTCGATCTCGTCGCCGAACAGCGTTATCCGGTAGCCGAAGGCGTCGGTGTAGGCCGGCATCACCTCCAGGGTATCGCCGCGCACGCGGAACGAGCCGAGCTTGAGGTCCACGTCGTTGCGCTCGTAGTGGATCTCCACCAACTGGCGCAGCAGCGTGCTGCGGCGGACCCGCTCGCCGCGCTTGAGGTTGATCACCACCTTGCCATAGGCCTCGGGCGAGCCCAGGCCGTAGATGCAGGAGACCGAAGCCACGATCAGCACGTCGCGGCGGCTGAGCAGCGCCGTGGTCGCCGCCAGGCGCAGCTTCTCCAGCTCGTCGTTGATCTGCGTCTCTTTCTCGATGTACAGGTCGTGCCGGGCGACGTAGGCCTCCGGTTGATAGTAGTCGTAATAGGAGACGAAATACTCGACCGCGTTCTCGGGGAAGAATTCCTTGAATTCGGCGTACAACTGCGCGGCCAGCGTCTTGTTGTGGCACATCACCAGGGTGGGGCGCTGGACCTGCTCGACGATCTTGGCGGCGACGTAGGTCTTGCCGGTGCCGGTTGCGCCCAGCAGGACCTGGTGTTTGTCGCCGCGCCGGACGCCCTCGGCCAGTCGGGCGATGGCCTGCGGCTGGTCGCCCATGGGCTCAAACGGAGAATGGACTTTAAAGGGAGGCATGGCAGGTTGTTCGCTGTGGCGGGGCCGGATTGGGAAGGCCGTCGTCGGCGGCGCCGGTGGGACAGATGTTCTGATTGTACCACTTCCCGGCGAGTCTCACCGCTGTTCCCAGGTCGTGTCGGCCAGCTCCAGCAGGCCCCCGTCCGGCCCGCGCAGGTAGCAGAGCGCGGCCTCGGACCGGCATTGCCGCGTGGCCTGGAAACCGGCCTCCGGCTCCACGGCCCAGCCCAACGCGTCGCGAAAGCCGTCCACACCCGCCACCTCGCCGCGCCACAACAGCCCGAAGCCGCTCACCGGCTCGAACAGGCCGGGCGGCGGGGGGGTGCCGACCCGGTTGTCCGGCGAGCCGCCCTCTCGCAGCGTCAGCGGCCCGCGCACGGTCCGCAGCGCCCCGGAAGCGCTCCCGAGGAGCACATAGTAGACGTCGCCGGTCTGCACCCACAGCATGCGCCCGCGCTCGAAGCGCTGCGCCGCGGCATTCGAGGTGACCGCCGGTCCGTCCGGGCAGACGGCCGGCCGCGGCTCGGTGAAGAACCAGGCGTCGGCGCACGCCGTCGGCGTGGGCGTCACCGAAGGCGTCCCGGTGATGGTCGGCGTGAGCGACGGCGTCTCGCTGGCGGTGGGCGCGGGCGTCGGGGGCGCCGCCGTATCCGTGGGCCGGATAGCCGGGCGGCGCGTGTTCGTCGGCGCGGCGGTCGGCGGCTCGGGCGTCAGGGTGGGCGGCGGGCTGGTCCAGGTGCCGGTCGCCGTGCCGGTGGGGGTCGGCGACGAGGTCGGCGTGCGGCTGCGCAGCGCCGGCGGCACGGCGCCGGTCGTGGAGACCGTGGCGAGCGCCGTCGCCTGGTCCGGCGTGACCGACATCTCGACGCCCACCTCCAGCGTTCCGCAGGCCGTCAGCCACAGGCCGAGAAGGGCGATCGCGATCCAGCGTAGGGCGCGCATGTGTCCTGATTACTTCTGAAGCCAGGAGAGGCTGCCGTAGAGTGAATAGCTGTAATTCAGGATTGTGCCCTCGGGCGTCCGCAGGTAGCAGCTCCAGCCGTAGGCCACAGCCGCCTCACACTGCACCTGGGTCTCGAAGCCGAACTCCGGCTCCACGGCCCAGCCGAGCTGCTCGCGCAGGGCCGGGAAGCCCTCCACCTCGCCGCGCCACACCAGCCCGAAGCCGCTGATCGGCTCGAACAGACCGGGCGGCGGCGTGAGACCGAGGCGATTATCCCACGAGCCTCCGGGCTTCAGGCGCAGCGGGCCGGTCACCTGCACGAACGGCTGCCGGGTCTGCGGCTCGCCGTAGAGGAAGGCGTAGAACACATCCGAGCCGTCAAGCCAGAGCATGCGCCCGCGCTCGAAGCGCTGCGCCGCCGCCCTGAACGTCATCGGCGCCGCGCTCGGGCAGCGCTCCGGAGCGCCGGGGAAGAACCAGTCCAGGTAGCCCTGGCAGCGCACGGTGACCGCCACCGCGCGGCTGTCCAGGTACCCGCCCGCCTCGGCCCGGATCTCGAAGCCGGTGTAGGCGACGGCGTCGGCGTCCGTGTTCACTGTGATCACGCCGACGTCGGGCGTCACCTCGATGCAGCGGTGGGCCACCGGCCGGCCGCCCGTCACCGGGCAGATCGTCGCCCGCTCGCCGGCCACCTGCCACTGCAGCTTGACGACGTCGCCGGGCCGGAACGTGGTCGGGCTGACGTGAAAATACACCACGCGCGCCTCGCCGCCCGGCGCCGGCGCCTCGGCCGGGATGGTCAGGACCTGGCCGACGTAGATGCGGTTGGGGTTGCGGAGCTGGTTGGCCTGCGCCAGCGCGTCCACGGTGGACCCGCACCGGCGCGCGATCCGGTAGAGCGTGTCGCCGCGCTGGACGACGTACCGGCTCCCGCACGGGCCGGCGGCCTCGGCGGCCGGGGCGAGGGCCAGCGTGAGCAGGGCGGCGAGCAGCCAGAGGGAGAGATGGCGGCGCATAGAGGCCTCCTGAGGGAAGTGGCGGTCCGGGTGTCCTGGCTCTACAGTAGCGAAGCGCCGTCACGCCCGCATGACGTCCATGTGACAGGGCCGCGATGGGCGTCACAGCTTTAACACCGGCCGCCGGGGAACACAAAAAAGGCGGCGCAGACCTGCGCCGCCCCATTCCAGGCGGGTTGGACCGTCGCGGCGCTAACGCCGCACGGCCAGGGCGCTGGCAACCCCGTCGGCCAGGGACGCGACCAGGCGGGCCGGCTCGCCCAGGTGCTGGAAATACAGGCCCCAGCGGCCGTCCTGGTTGGCCAGGAAGTACACGCTGTCGTTGTTCGCCCAGGCGGCGTGGATCACGCTCAGGCCCTCGCCGAAGGACTGCCCCGCGCCGCCAATGGTCGCCAGCGTGCCGCCCTGGCCGTCGGCGAAGCGGTAGGCGAAGCGCATGGAGTCCGGCGACCAGGCCAGGCCCACGGCCAGCGGCGCGGAGGCCAGGGCGATCACGCCCGAGCCATCCAGGTTGTGGGCGCTGACCGTCCACTGCTGGGCCGCTTGATCGTAGAGCGCGTAGGCCGCGCGCCGGCCGTCCGGTGAGAACAACACCGGGCTCGGGTTCCAGACGAAGTTGCCCGGCACCTGTGCCAGGGCCTGGACCGACCCGTCGACGCCGAAGCGGTAGAAGACGGCGTGCGCGTCTGGGGCGGCCGGGTCCGGCGACGGGACGCTGGCGAAGAAGGCGGAGCCGTCGGCGCTCCACTGCAACTCGGGTCGGTAGGCGTACTCGCTGGCGGTGTTGATGAACGGGAACTCGAGCAGCAGGCGGAAATCGCTCCCGTCCACATTCACGAGCGCGATGGATTGCGGGTTGGAGATCGCGATCCGGCGGCCATCCGGCGAGACGAAGAATCGCCCCAGGCTCCCGCGTGGCCGCACCTGGCTGATGGCGCCGGTCTCGGCGTCCACCGTCCACAGGTCGTCGTTGTGGTATTCGCCCGGCCCCTGCATCCCGTCCCGAGGCTGGAAACGCGTGTTGAAGAAGAGGACACTGGAGCCGGGCTGCCACTGGAAGGCCTGCACCGAGACTAACACGTTGGGATCGCTGTTGCCAAGTTCGTCCGGGCCGGCCAGGTAACGCAGCGGCTCCAGGCCGAAGCGCCCCGCCACGTTGATGGCCCACAGCTTGGCCGTGAAATCCGGCAGCACGGTCACGAAGGCCACCCACTGCCCGTCGGACGAGATGGCCGGGGAGGTGATCTGTCCCTCGCCTGACTCGGCGATCAGACGGGGCGTGTCTCCCTCGCCCAGGCAGTACAGGCGCGCGCCGTCGGCGTACGCCGTCGAACACCCGGGCGCAGGGGCTTCGCCGGCGGGTTCGATGGCGCGCAGTGTCTGCGCTACGGCGTCGAAGCGGGCCAGGTCGCCGAAACCGACCACGTAGATCGGGCGGCGGTTGATGATCGTGATCAGCGACAGCGCCTCACCGAAGGCCATGGTGTGCAGGCGGACCGCGTCCAGGCCGGCCGCCGTCTGCACACGCGCCTCCTCCAGCACGCTGCCATTGGCCGAGAGGATGCCGTCCTTTTGCTGCGCCGCCAGTTGATCCAGGGTCAGGCCCGTGGGTGGCCCGGCCGTGATCTCGATCTTGGCAACGCCCTCAGGCACACCGTCGGTCCCCGGCCCGGCGACCGGCTCGGACCACAGGATCACGGTGGCGCCGGGCTGGCCGGCGTTCTCGATGATCCAGCCCGCCGGATAGTCCAGTTCGAAGCCGGTCTCGGTGTCCCGGTAGGTGGCAAGTTCCGGGGGCGCTTCGGGCGTGGGCGAGGATGGCGGCGCCGTCGCGGTGGCCGGCGGCGGCGCCGTCACGGTGGGCGGCGGCGTTGCCGGCGAGGTCGGCGCAGGGGCGGCTGTGTTCGGGGCGCAGGCGGCCAGGCTGAGACTCAGCGCCAGCAGCGCGAGGAGCACGCGATTAATGGACACAGTAATGTCTCCTTTGCACAGCGAGGTCATGGGTTGAGAGGCGACGACTCGGCCACTGCGTTAGGGGCGGAGCCGGTCGGCGTGGTGGTCAGGGTGGCGGCCGGCGTCCCGGTCGGCGTGGCGGTCGGTGTGGCGGCGGCGCCCGACAGCGCGGTCAGCCGCAGGGCGGTCCCGGTGGCCACCGCCTGGGTGCGCAGGAGGGCGGCGCCAGTGCCCGCCGGGTCGGGCGCGGGCGTGGCCGGCGACTCGATGCCGATTTGCAGGGTGGTGCAGGCCGTCAGCAGCACAGCCACGCCGAGCACAAGCACACTTGTTCTGCGCGCGTCTGGGAGCATCAAAACAGCACCTCCACTCGGTGGCTGGACCGGACCTCGCATGCGGAGGTTTTAGCATCGCCCGGCGGCCGGGTCGTCGGGAGCCGGGCGGAGCTGCCATCCAACTTTGGGCGGAAGGCTGGCCGCGAAAACTCGCCCTTGACCCGGCGCAGAAATTGCGCTATCGTTCACTTATCCCCTCCCCCCTGGGGGGGGGTAGGAGGCGACGATGGAGAACCGGCATAAGGCCGACGCGCTGCGGCGGCTGAAAAGCATCGGCGGGCACGTGAAGGGCATCGAGCGCATGCTCGAAGAGGACACCTACTGCATCGACGTGATCAAGCAGATCCAGGCGGTGCAGGCCGCGCTCAACCGTGTCAGCGCCCAGCTGCTGGACGGGCACCTGCACTCCTGCGTCGTCACCGCCGTCCGCAGCGACGACGTCGGCGAGCGCGAGCGCGTGCTGGACGAGATCGCCCACGTCTTCGAGACCGCCACCAAGGTGTGACGCCGCGCGCGTCGCGCTGTTCAAATTCCCTGTCCCAAGGAGACGAGACACCTATGACCACCCTGACCGTCAAAGCCCCGGCCATCTCGTGCGGCCACTGCGTCCACACCATCCAGAACGAGGTGGGCGAGCTGGCCGGCGTCCGGTCCGTCCAGGCGGCCCAGGACACCAAACTGGTGACCATCACCTTCGAGGCGCCGGCCACCGAGGCGCAGATCGAGAAGCTGATGGCCGAGATCGGTTATCCGATCGAGCGCCTGAACTGACGCGCCGCGCGCCTCGTCCGCGACGGGCCTGAGCCGACGCCATGGCGACCAAGCAACTGACCCTGCCGATCACGGGGATGACGTGCGCCAACTGCGCCGCCACCATCGAGCGCAACCTCAAGAAGCTGCCGACGGCCGACCACGTCAACGTCAACCTGGCCTCGGAGCGCGCGACGCTCGAGTTCGACCCGGCGCAGCTGGACGAAGCCGCCATCATCGCCCGGATCGAGAAGGCCGGCTACGGGATCGCGGTCGCGGAAGCGGTCCTGCCGCTGCGCCGCCTGAGCGACGCCCACGACGCGCAGCGGCTGGAGAAGGCGCTGGCCCGGCTCGACGGCGTCCAGTCGGCGGCGGTCAGTTTCGCGGCCGAGAGGGCCGTCGTGCGCTACATCCCGACCCTGATCAGCCAGGGCGAGCTGCGCGACGCCGTCCAGGCGGCCGGCTTCGAAGCCGTGATGGCGGACGGGAACCTGGAGGACGCCGAGCGGCTGGCGCGCCAGAAAGAGATCAGCCACCAGAAGCGCCTGCTGACGGTCGGCCTGCTCTTGACCGCGCCGCTGTTCGTGCTGTCGATGGCGCGCGACTTCGGCCTGCTGCCGGCCTTTTTCCTGGACCCGGCCCACGGCGGCATGGCCGGCATGGCCGCCGAGCCCTATCCGTGGTTCAACTGGCTCCTGTTCGCGCTGGCGACGCCGGTGCAGTTCTACGTCGGCCGGCAATACTACGTGGGCGCGTACAAGGCGCTGCGCAACGGCGCCGCGAACATGGACGTGCTGATCGCGATGGGCAGCTCGGCCGCCTACTTCTACTCGCTGCCGGTGCTCTTCGGCTGGCTGGGCGGCCACGTCTATTTCGAGACCGCGGCCGTCATCATCACGCTGATCATCGTCGGCAAGTTCCTGGAGGCGCGGGCCAAGGGCCAGACCAGCGAGGCGATCAAGAAACTGATGGGCCTGCGCCCCAAGACGGCGCGGGTCGTGCGCGACGGCGTGGAAGCCGATCTGCCCGTCGACGAGGTGCGCATCGGCGACCTGGTCGTCGTCCGGCCGGGCGAGAAGATCGCGGTGGATGGCGTGGTGGTCGAAGGCAGGTCCAGCGTGGACGAGTCCATGCTCACCGGCGAAGCGATGCCTGTCCCGAAGGGGCCGGGCGCCGCCGTCATCGGCGGCACCCTCAACAAGCAGGGCGCGTTCCGCTTCGAGGCCGTCAAGGTCGGCCGGGACACGGCCCTGGCGCAGATCATCCGCCTGGTGGAAGAGGCGCAGGGCAGCAAGGCGCCCATCCAGAAACTGGCCGACCAGGTCTCGGCCGTGTTCGTGCCGATCGTCGTCGCCATCGCCCTGGTCACGGCCGCGGCCTGGTTCCTGGTCACCGGCGACTTCACGACCGCCCTGATCAACATGGTCGCCGTGCTGGTCATCGCCTGCCCGTGCGCGCTGGGCCTGGCCACGCCGACCGCCATCATGGTCGGCACGGGGCGGGGCGCCGAGAGCGGCATCCTGTTCAAGTCGGCCGAGGCCCTGCAACTGGCCGGCCGTCTGCGGACGGTGGTGCTGGACAAGACCGGCACCATCACGCGAGGCCGACCGACGGTGACGGACATTGTGATGGCCGACGATGGACCGCCGTCCGCCGTCCGCCGTCCGCTGTCTGCCGCCGAACTGCTCCGTCTCGCGGCCTCCGTCGAGAAGGTCAGCGAGCATCCGCTGGGCGAGGCCCTCGTGGCGGCGGCGACCGAGCGCGGCCTGGACCTGAGCGCCCCGGCCGGCTTCAAGGCCATGCCGGGCCTGGGGGTAGAGGCCGAGGTGGACGGCCGGCGCGTGCGGGTGGGCAACGCCCGGATGCTGGAGACCGAGGGCCTGGCCGTTGACGGTCTGGGCGCGGAGGTGGCCCGCCTGCAGGCGGAGGCCAAGACGCCGATGCTGGTGGCCGTGGACGGCGAGGTGGCCGGCGTCGTCGCCGTGGCCGATTCGATCAAGGACGGCTCGGCCGAGGCCGTGCGCGAGCTCAAGGCGCTGGGCCTGGAAGTGGTGCTGTTGACGGGCGACAACCGCCAGACGGCCGAGGCCATCGGCCGGGCGGCGGGCGTGGACCGCGTCATTGCCGAGGTGCTGCCGGGCGACAAGGCGGCGGTCATCAAGGAATTGCAGTCGCAGGCTGTGGGGGCGCCCGGCCGTGCGCGCGGGTATGTCGCCATGGTCGGCGACGGCGTCAACGACGCGCCGGCGCTGGCCCAGGCGGACGTCGGCCTGGCGATCGGCACGGGCGCGGACGTAGCCATGGCGGCGGCGCCGGTGACGCTGATGAGCGGCGACCTGCGCGGCGTGCCGCGCGCCATCCGCCTCTCACGCGCCGTGATGCGGACGATCAAGCAAAACTTGTTCTGGGCCTTTTTCTACAACGTCATCCTCATCCCGGCCGCGGCCCTGGGTTTCCTGGTGCCGTGGCTGGCGGCCGGCGCCATGGCCTTCAGCTCGATCTTCGTCGTCAGCAACAGCCTGCGCCTGCGCCGGGTGAAGCTGTAAGGGGGGTGCCTTCGGGCTGTGTGGCTGACCCGTCCGCCTGTCAGATACCCATCACCCACATCGTGCCGGCGAAAGCCGGCAGCCAGGAGTAAACGCTCGCAGAAGAGCGGGAGCATCTGGCCCCCGGCCTTCGCCGGGGCGACGGTGGAAACGGTTGCGCCCAGACGCGGCGGCCTGGAGATTGACCGCCAGCGGCGAAGGCACCCTGGTAAGGGGAGGAACTTGTCAGACCCCTTGTTCAAGGGTAACATACGCGCCGGTGGGGCCGGGCGGCGGGGAGTCGCCCGGCCTTTGATATCTGTCAGGACCTTCTGGTAAATTGACGTCATGCGGACACGCCGAGAGTTTCTGAAGTGGAGCGCCGCGGCGCTGGCGGGCGCAGCCCTAGGGCGCGCGCCGGCGCTGAAGGCGCAGACCGATCTGCCTCAGGGCCCCGACGTCTGGCTGGGACGCGTGGCCTGGCCGTGGGGTGTGAACGTGATGACGCGCCCGCGCCCGGACGGCGTCGTGGTGCGCACCGTGATGCCCGAGGAGCTGGTCGTCCTGCGGCGCGAGATCGTGGGCCTGGGCATGATGCCGCACAATCACCTCTGGTTTGAGCTGGATGACGGCTTCATCTACTCCGCCTATGTCCAGCCGGTCCGCAACTGGCCGCAGACGCCGCTGACGCAGGTGCCGCCGGAGGGCGTCTGGGCCGAGGTGTATGTGCCGTTCGTTGATGGCCGCGCTCAGCCCTCGCCGGAGGCCCGCGTGCTTTACCGCTTTTATTACAGCGGCGTGTACAGGATTTCCGAGGTCCTGACCCTGCCCGGCGGCGCGGTCTGGTACCGGGCCGGCACCGAGATCATCCCGAACATGTACGCGCCGGCCGAGGCCTTCCGCCTTATCACCCCGGACGAGATCACGCCGCTTGCGCCGGAGGTGGCCGACAAGCGCCTGGTCGTGGATTTGAGCCGCCAGACGATCACGGCTTACGAAGGCCGGGCCGAAGTCTATCGCGCCCCGATCGCGTCCGGCGCGCAGTTTTTCGGCGAGGACGGGCGGACGCTGGTGGGCGGCACGGGGCTGGGCCAGCGCTTCATCTGGCAGAAGCGTCTCTCGCGCCAGATGCAGGGCGGCACGCGCGAGTCCGGGTGGGACCTGCCCGGCGTCGCCTGGGTCTCCTATTTCGCCTCCAATGGCGAGGCCCTGCACTCCACCTACTGGCACAACGCCTTCGGGCGGCCCAAGTCGCGCGGCTGCATCAACCTCAAGCCCGCCGACGCCAAGTGGCTGTTCCGCTGGACGAACCCGCCGGTGGCGTATAATCCGGGCGACATCATCGTGAGCTGGGAGAACCGGGGCACGCTGGTGGATATCCGGGTCGAGAGCTGACGAGCGGAGGCAGGCATGGACTCAGTGTTGGTGATCATGGCCGCCGTGCTGGTGGTGGGATGGGGGGTGTGGTGGTGGCTGATCCGCGGCCACCTGGAGCACATGGCGGCGCTGTCGCGCGAGGTGGAGGAGCTGGAGCAGCAGCATGAATCCCGGTGATCTGTCGTTCGGCCTGGCGTTTGTGGCCGGCGTGGCGTCCTTTATCTCGCCCTGCGTGCTGTCCCTGGTGCCGGCCTATGTCGGGTACCTGAGCAGCCGTTCGGTGGCCGTGGACGGCCAGGTGACCGAGACGCGCCTGGGGACGCTGGCGCACGGCCTGGCCTTCGTGCTCGGCTTCAGCGCGGTGTTCATCGGCCTGGGGCTGACGGCCAGCGCGGTCGGCGCGCTGCTCTACGACCTCCAGCCGGCGCTGGTGCGGGTGGGCGGGATCGTGGTGATCGTCTTCGGCCTGCACACGATGGGCGTGATCCACATCCCTTTCCTCGAGTACGACACGCGCCGCCAGCAGGCGCCGGACCGGCGGCTGGGCTACCTCTCGTCGGCGTTGATGGGCGTATTCTTCTCGGCCGGCTGGGCGCCGTGCGTGGGCCCGGTGCTGGGCGCGGTGCTGACCATGGCCCTGAGCGCCGAGGGCGTCGCGCGCGGCGGCTGGCTGCTCACTGCATACTCGCTCGGGCTGGGCGTCCCGTTCCTGCTGGCGGCGGCCGGCATCGGCAGTGTCAGCGACCTCCTGCGCCGCTACGGGCGCTACCTGCGCTACGTCTCCATCGCCACCGGCGCGTTGTTGATCTTCGTCGGCGTCCTGCTCTTCACCGACTCGATGGCCGTGTTCGCGCGCTGGGCGCCGCTCACCGACTTCCAGACCGCGGTCGACAACGGCGTGGTGGACTTCTGGCGCGCGCTGACCGGGGGCGGGGAGTAGGCCGCATGGAGACCCTGTCCGGATCGCGCTGGACGGCCCTGGCCTTCATCGGCGCCGGCCTGCTGTTCGGCCTGGCGGCCGGGGCTGTGATCTTCTTCGGTTTGCCGGCGATCCAGGCCCCGGCCTCTCCCACGGCCTCGGCCGCCGGCCCGGCGGCGCCCGCGCCCGTGGCCGGCGCTCCGGCGCCCGATTTCACCCTGACCGACCTGGCCGGTAACACGGTCACGTTGTCCGATTATCAGGGCCGGGTGGTGTTGCTCAACTTCTGGGCGACGTGGTGCGGGCCGTGCGAGGCCGAGATGCCCGCCATCGAGCAGCGCTACCGGACCTTCGCGGAGCGCGACTTCACGGTGCTGGCCGTCAACCTGGCGGAGCCGGCCGCCGACGTCCGGGCCTTCGTCGAGCGCCTGGGGCTGACGTTCACCGTCCTGCTCGACCCGAGCGAGACCGTCTTCGACCTGTACCGGGTGCGCGGGTATCCGACCACCTTCGTCGTGGGCCGCGACGGCGTCATCCTCAAGCAGCACGTCGGCTTCATGACCGATGGCCAGCTCGATCAATATCTGGTCGACGCCGGCGTCGGCAGTCAGTGAGCAGGTTTCGATCTTGAGCATGGAACCGACCCCCACGACCGGCGGCCAGCCCCGCGTGACCGGCCGCACGCGCGACGCCGTCCTGGCCGTAGATCGCGGCATCCTGGCCTTCAGCCGCCACTGGCTGTTGTTCTTCAACCTGTTCATTTTCGTCTACGTCGGCGTGCCGTTCCTGGCGCCGGCCCTGATGCGTGCCGGCTGGACGGATGGCGCCAGGCTGATCTACACGGTCTACGGACCGCTGTGTCACCAATTGGGCTACCGGTCCTGGTACCTGTTCGGGGAGCAGGCCGCCTATCCGCGCGCCGAATTCCAGGCGCGGACCGGCATTGATCCGAACGACCTGTGGGCGGCGCGCGGTTTCCTGGGCAACGCGCAGATGGGCTTCAAGGTCGCTTTCTGTCAGCGCGACGTCGCCATCTACGGCGCCATCCTGCTCGGCGGTCTGCTCTTCGGCCTGCCCTTTGTGCGCCGTCGTCTGAAGCCGCTGCACTGGGTGGCCTGGGCCCTGCTGGGCCTGGCGCCGATCGGCCTGGACGGCTTCTCCCAGCTCTTCAGCAACTATCCTTACAACGTCCTGCCGGTGCTCAACCTCCTGGCCAGCCGCGAAAGCACCCCGCTCCTGCGCACCCTCACCGGCGCCCTGTTCGGGCTGGCGAACGTCTGGCTGGCCTACCCCTACGTCGAAGAGTCGATGCGCGAGGTGCGCCAGCAGCTGGAGGACAAGCTGCGGCGGGCGGCGGGCGCCGCCTGATCCGGCCCCTCTCTGGCCCGTCCCGGCCACGGGCGCAGGCGGAATTGTCTGCATATTTTCTTATTTCGTGCTAATATTGGGGCGTCCGGCTCGATTGGCAAAAGTTCGCTTGCGCGTAAGTTCCGTGTCAGGTCTGCGGTTCGAAAGCGCTGGGGACTGACTTTTGCTCGGCCGCTTTCCACCCTTCTTAGACCCAGTGACAGGAGACTTCATCATGGGCAAGCGACTTTATATTGGCAATCTCAGCTATTCGGTCAAGGATGAAAATCTGCGCGAGCTCTTCGCGCAGGTGGGCGAGGTCACCTCGGCCACCGTCATCTCGGACCGGGAGACCGGCCGCTCCAAGGGCTTCGGCTTCGTGGAGATGAGCACGGAAGAGCTGGCCCGCCAGGCCATCGCGAAGTTCAACGGCTTCGTGATGATGGGCCGGCCGCTGTCGGTCTCCGAGGCGCGCCCGCCGGCGCCGCGCGATGGCGGGCGGGGTGGTCGCCGCGACTGACGCGGTCGCTTATCGGCCGAGGCAGAGGCGAGACGGATCCGCAATCCGTCTCGCTTTTTATTACCGAAGCAGGGGGGGTGATTTTGCGCCGTCTGCCTCTCTCATGTTACAATCCGCACGCTCCATTAATTTGACCTCGGCCAAAGATTGCGTGTATGCCTCTTCAAGCTGATTCGATTCTCCGCGACCGTTATCGCATCATCGGCGAACTGGGGCACGGCGGCATGGGGGCCGTCTACAAGGGGCACGACGAGAACCTCGGCGTGGATGTGGCCATCAAGGAAAACCTGTTTGTCTCGCCGGAGTCCGAGCGCCAGTTCCGGCGCGAGGCCACCGTGCTGGCCTCCCTGCGCCATCCCAACCTGCCGCGCGTCACCGACCACTTCGTCGTCCCGGACCAGGGCCAGTACCTGGTGATGGACTTTATCCCCGGCGAGGACGCCAAGACGATGCTGGAGGCGCACGCCGGCCTGCTGCCCGAGGGCGAGGTCGTCCGCTGGGGGCGCGAGATCCTGGATGCGCTCGCCTACATGCACAACCGCCCCCAGCCCATCCTGCACCGCGACATCAAGCCCGGCAACATCAAGATCACGCCGGAGGGCCGGGCGGTGCTGGTGGACTTCGGCCTGGCCAAGATCCACGACACGACCCAGAGCACCACGGTCGGCGCCAAGGCCTACACGCCCGGCTTCGCGCCGCCGGAGCAGTACGGCCTGGGCCGCACCGACCCGCGCACCGACATCTACTCGCTCGGCGCCACGCTCTATAACCTGCTGACCGGCCGGATGCCGGCGGACAGCCTGGAACGCGCGATGGGGCAGAAGCAACTCACCCCCATCCGCGAGCTCAACCCGGCCGTCTCGGCCCGCACGGCGGAGGCCATCGAGCGCGCGCTGGCCGTCCGGCCCGAGGACCGCTACGCCAGCGCCGCCGACTTCGCCGCCGCGCTGCCGCCGCTCGAGGAGTTCACGGTCCGCGCCCGCGCTGAGGCGACGGTGAGCCAGGACGCGCCCAGGCCGGAGCCGGCCCAGCCGCCGGCGGCCGCGCCCAACCGCCTGCCGCTGATCGCCGGCCTCGTGGTGGCGGCCCTGGCCCTCACCGGCGGCGGCCTGTACGCCTTCGGCGTCTTCAACCCGCCCGCCACGCCCACGCCCACGAGCCGGGCGCCGGCCACGGCCGCGCCGGCCTCGGCGACGGTGGCGGTGGCCGCCGCCGCGACCGCCTCGCCCACGCCGCCGGCCCCCACCGCCACCCCCGAGCCGACGGCCACCGTCGAGCCGTCCGCGACCCCGACCGTGACGCTGACCCAGCCGCCGACGGCCACGCCGCGCGGCGGCGGGCCGGGGCAGGTGGCCTTCGTCAGCGAGCGCGTCGGCGGCATCCCGCAAATCTTCGTCGTCGACGTCAACAGCCCCACCAAGGACAGCGACCTCCAGCCGCTCACCACCAGCCCGGACGGCGCCTGCCAGCCGGCCTGGTCCCCGGACGGCCGGAAACTGCTCTTCATCAGCCCGTGCCGCGCCAAGGACGACAGCTATCCCAACGCCATCATCTACGTGATGAACGCCGACGGCTCGGACATCCAGCCCCTCATTCAGCGGGTCGGCGGCAACTTCAGCCCGGACTGGTCGCCGGCCGGGATCCTGTTCACGTACCTCACCAACAACCGGCCGCAGATTTGGGTGGCCGAGGCCGACGGGTCCAACGCCCGCGTCCTGAGCCGCGGCACCTCGGCCGATAGCCACCCCAGCTGGTCGCCGGACGGCGAGCGGATCGTCTTCCGCAATACGACGCGCGCCGGGCGCCCCACGCTCTACTGGATGAACCGGGACGGCAGCTTCGGCGCCGGGCGCAGCCAGCCGGACCAGGTGACGCGCGACCTGGACGCCGCCGCCCCGGACTGGTCGCCGAACGGCGATCTGGTGGCGTTCGTGTCCGGCGCCAGCATCTACGTGGTCCCCTGGGACGCGCGCGGCTTCAACGCCCAGAATATCACCGGCGCCGCGCGCCCCAATGATGACCCGGACTTCTCGCCCGACGGACGCTGGATCGTCTTCGAATCCTGGCGCGACAACGCCAACCACAACATCTACATCATGACGACCAGCGGCAGCACCGTAACCGCGCTGACCCAGGACCCGGCCTGGGATTACCAGCCGGCCTGGCGGCCTTAGCAGGGATGAGCGGCGGGTGACGGGTGAAGCGACTGCGGCGGCACTTGTCATCCCGTCACCCCTCCTTCTGCACCAAGACACCATGACTGCACAATTGATTGATGGCAACGCCGTCGCCGCGAAAGTGCGCGCCCAGGTGGCGGCGGCGGTCGAAGCGCGCGTGGCGGCCGGCAAACCGCGGCCCGGGCTGGCGACCGTCCTGGTCGGCGAGAACCCGGCCTCCCAGGTCTACGTGCGCAACAAGCGCAAGGCCTGCGCCGAGGTCGGGATCGAGTCGTTCGGGAACGAATTGCCCAAGACCGCCACCCAGGCCGAGGTCGAGGCGCTGGTGGCGCAGTTGAACGCGGACCCCAAGGTCCACGGCATCCTGGTCCAGCTGCCGCTGCCGGATGGCCTGGACGAAGAGCGCGTCCTCAACGCCATCAGCCTGAGCAAAGACGTGGACGGCTTCCATCCCGTCAACATCGGCCGGCTGTCGATGAAGGGCCGCAAGCCGCTCTTCGTGCCCTGCACGCCGGCCGGCTGCCTGGTGTTGCTGGAGGAGGCCGGCGCGCAGTTCCGGGGCGCCAACGCCGTGGTGCTCGGCCGGTCCAACATCGTCGGCCTGCCGGCCGCCATGCTGCTGGTGCACCGCGACTGCACGGTGACCATCTGCCACAGCCGCACGAAAAACCTGCCCGAGGTGGTGCGCCAGGCCGACATCCTGGTGGCGGCCGTCGGCCGGGCCGAGATGGTGAGGGGCGACTGGGTCAAGCCCGGCGCGCTGGTCATCGACGTGGGCATCAACCGGGTGGAGGACGCCAGCCGGAAATCCGGTGACCGCCTGGTGGGCGACGTGGCCTTCGACGAGGTCAAAGAGGTCGCCGGCGCGATCACGCCGGTGCCGGGCGGCGTCGGCCCGATGACCATCGCCATGCTGCTGCGCAACACGCTGACAGCCGCCGAACTGGCCGACCAGGCTCGATGAAGGACCAGGGACGGAGGGCGGAGGCCGTTTCTCCGCCCTCCGTCTTTCGTCTTCAGCCCGCGCCCCATGCCATGCCCCGCCTGCTGCTGGTTGACGACAACCCCGACTTCCGCACCGTTTTCCAGCGCAAGTTCACGGCGCTCGGCTATGAGGTGTTGACCGCCCCGGACGGCGTGCGCGGCCTCCAGCTGGTGCTGGATCGCGCGGTGGACCTGGTGGTGCTGGACCTACGCATGGAGTACCGCAGCGGCCTCGAGACCCTGCGCCTGATCCGGTCGGTGCGCCCCGACGCCCGCGTCATCATCCTGAGCGCCCTGATCGACGCCGACGCCCAGGCGGAGGCGCGCGCGCTGGGCGTCCGCGCCGTCCTGCTCAAGCCCATCGGTATCAAGGACCTGGCGGCCGAGGTGCGCCAGGCGCTGGAGGCGGGCGAGTGAGGCCGGCCCGGCGGCCGCCCGCGTTCTGGCCGGCCTGGTTGCGGGACCGGTGGGGCCTGGTCGCCGCCGGCGCCGCCGGGTACGTGGCGGTCTACATCGCCTGGACCTTCCTGGCCGGCGGGTCCGACGCCGGGCGCGCCCTCGTCTCCAACCTGGCTTTTCTGCCCATGAGCCTGCTGGCGATGGTTACGGCCCTGCGCGTCGCCGTCATGCGCGGGCTGGAATCGGCCTACCGCCGCGCCTGGCTCTGGTTTGGGCTGTGCCTGGCCGCGTACTTCCTCGGCGACCTGATCTTCTTTTACCTGGACTACGTCTCCCCCCAGGCGGAGGCCGGCCTGGACGTGACGCTGGCCGACGGCCTGTACCTGGCCTTCTACCCGTTCGCGTTGTTGGGCCTGCTCAACCTGCCCGGCGCCCCGGTGCGCGGCGGCGAGCGCCTGCGCTTTGCGTTCGACCTCGGGATCGTGATGGTGACGGCCTGGATGGCGGTCTGGTACTTCGTCATCAGCCCCGGCGCTCAACAGACTCACCCGGACCCGCTCAGCCAGATCGTGTCGGCCGCCTATCCCATCGGCGACCTGGTGGTGCTGGCCGGGCTGGTGGTCCTGCTGTACCGGGGCCAGGACGCGACGACGCGCTCGACGCTGGTGCTGCTGACGGTCGCCCTGTTGAACTTCGTCGCTTCGGACCTGGCGTATGCCTACACCCGCCTGGCCGGGGTGTATGCGGCGGGCGGGTGGGTCGACATCGGCTGGATCGTGGCCTACCTGTTTTTTCTGCTGGCGGCGCTGCGCCAGCCGTTCCTCGAGCGCGGCTCGCGGACCGAGCGCTGGTCGGCCGGCGTGTTAAAGCGGCTGACCCTGTTCCTGCCGCTGGTGGCCATCGCCGTCGGCTATGGCCTGGTGCTGGTGATCGAGCTGACGCGGATGCCGACCGACGAGCGCGTGCTCGGCCTGTTCGCCAGCGCCGCCCTGCTCACCGTGCTGGTCACGGCGCGGCAGGGCCTGGCCCTGGCCGACAACCAGCGCCTGAACGCCGAGCTGCGCGCGCTGTCCGACGACCTGGAGGCGCGCGTGGCGGAGCGCACCCGCCAGCTTCAGCAGGCGCAGGACGAGCTGCTCCGGTCGCAGAAGCTGGCGATCGTGGGCACGCTGGCGGCCGAGGTCGTCCATGAAGTGAGCAACCCCGTCAACCTGATCCTGAACGCCGGGGAGACGCTGGAGGCGGAACTGGAGGAGCGCGGGGAGGTCGACCGCAGCACGCTGGCCGAGTTCCTGCCCATCATCAACCGGGCGGCCTGGCATGCCACGCGCATCCTGCGCTCGCTGCGTTCGTTCTCGCGCGGGGCCGCGCCGGAGCTGGCGCCGCAGCGCCTCTCCGAGGTCGTCGCCGACACCCTGCTCCTGATCGGCGACCGGGTCGGTAAGCGCCCCGCGTTCCGGGTGATCGCCGACGTGCCCGCCGACCTGCCGCCGGTGATATGCGACCGCAACCAGATCGCCCAGGTGCTCTTCAACCTGATCAACAACGCCCGCGACGCGATGCCGGACGGCGGCGTGATTACGTTGCGGGCGCGGGCCGCCCAGGGCGGCGTGCAGCTGGAGGTCCACGACACCGGCGTCGGCATGCCGCCCGAGGTGCTGTCGGAGATTTTCAAGCCCTTCTTCACCACCAAACCCATCGGCCAGGGGTCCGGGCTGGGGCTCTCCATCGTTGAGCGCATCATGCGCGAGCATCACGGCTCCGTCACGGCCGCCAGCCCCGGCCCCGGCCAGGGCACCACCATCACGTTGACGCTGCCGGCGGCCGCCCCTCCGCCGCCGGCTGATCCGGGAGGCCCCGTATGACGACTCTGCTGGTCCGGAATGCGGAGGTGCTGGCGACGATGGACCCGGCGCGGCGCGAGATTCGCGGCGGCGGGCTGTTTGCGCGCGACGGCTTTATCGAGCAGGTGGGGCCGACCGCCGAGCTGCCCGAGGCGGCCGACGAGGTGCTGGATCTGCGCGGGCACGTCGTCCTGCCGGGGCTGGTGAACACCCACCATCATCTGTACCAGACGCTCACCCGCGCCGTGCCCGCCGCCCAGGACGCCGGCCTGTTCGGCTGGCTGAAGACGCTCTACCCGATCTGGGCCAACCTCACGCCGGAGGCCGTGTTCACCTCGACCCTGACGGGCCTGGCCGAGCTGGCCCTGTCCGGCTGCACCACCACCTCCGACCACCTGTACATTTTCCCCAACGGCTGCCGGCTGGACGACGAGATCGAGGCCGCGCGCCAGATCGGCGTCCGCTTCCACGCCGCGCGCGGCAGCATGTCGCTGGGCGAGTCCCAGGGCGGCCTGCCGCCCGACCGCGTGGTGGAGGACGAGGCCTTCATTCTGAAGGACGCGCAGCGCCTGATCGAGCAGTATCATGATCCCAAACCCGGCGCGCTGCTGCGCGTTGTGCTGGCGCCCTGCTCGCCGTTCTCGGTGACGCCGGACCTGATGCGCGAGTCCGCCCGGCTGGCGCGGGCCTACGGCGTCCACCAGCACACCCACCTGGCCGAGACGCAGGACGAGGAAGTCTTCTGCCTGGAGAAATTCGGCCGCCGCCCGGCGGCGTACATGGAGGCGCTGGACTGGGTCGGCCCGGACGTGTGGTTCGCGCACTCGGTGCATGTGAACGCGGCCGAGATCGGCATGTACGCCCGCACCGGCTGCGGGGTGGCGCACTGCCCGACCTCGAACATGCGCCTGGCGTCGGGGATCGCCCCGGTCCAGGCCATGCGCGCGGCCGGCGTCCGCGTGGGCCTGGGCGTGGACGGCTCGGCCAGCAACGACGGCTCGCACCTGCTGGCCGAGGCGCGGCAGGCGATGCTGCTGGCGCGGCTTGACCTCACCCTCCACCCCGGCCTTTCCCCCCTCTCCACAACCGGAGATCGTGGGACGGGGGTGAGGCAGCAGATGTCGGCCCGCGAGGCTCTGGAGATCGCCACGCTGGGCGGCGCGGCGGTGCTCGGGCGTGACGACATCGGCAGCCTGGCGCCGGGCAAGTGCGCGGACTTCTTTGCCCTGAATTTGAGCCGGCTGGAGTATGCCGGGGCGTTGCACGACCCGGTGGCCGCCGCGCTCTTCTGCGCCCCGCAGCGCGCCGACTACACCGTGGTCCACGGGCGTCTGATCGTCAAAGCCGGCCAGGTGACCACCGTTGACCTGGGGCCGGTGATCGAGCGCCACAACCGGATCGCGGCGTCTCTGGTCGCTGCATGAGCGGCCGGCGGCGCTGGCTGTGGCCGCTCCTGGCGACGGCGGCCGCCGTCGTCGCCTGCGCGCTGTTGTCCGTGCGCGCCATCGGCCTGGGCGAGTGGGCGCTGCTGCTCGGCCCGCTGGCGCTGGTCCTCCTGATCGAGAGCGCCCGGTTCGTCGCCCGCCGGTTCCTGGCCGGCTACCGCGACCCGCCCCGGTAACCAAGGAGACTGTATGCCCAAACGACAACCCTGGCACGCCGTCTCGCGCGAACTGGTGGACTGCGCCATGGGCCGCGCGCCCGCCGACCTGGTGATCCGCAACGGCCAGTGGGTATGCGTGCAGTCCGGCGAGATCATCCCGGCCACCGACATCGCCGTGAAGGGCGCGCGCATCGCGTATGTCGGGCCGGACGCGGCTCACACGCTCGGTCCGGACACGCGCGTCCTGGACGCCGGCGGCCGTTACCTGGCGCCGGGCCTGCTGGACGCGCACATGCACGTCGAGTCGGGCATGGTGACGGTGACCGAGTTCGTGCGCGCCGTCGCCCCGCGCGGCACGACCGGGATCTTCGTCGACCCGCATGAGATCGCCAATGTCTTCGGCCTGCGGGGCGTGCGCTGGATGGTGGACGAGGCCGCGCTCCAGCCGATCAACGTCTGGGTGCAGATGCCGTCGTGCGTGCCGTCCGCGCCCGGCCTGGAGACGCCCGGCGCCGAGATCGGCCCGGACGAGGTGCGCGAGGCCATGACCTGGCCCGGCGTCATCGGCCTGGGCGAGATGATGAATTTCCCGGGCGTTTTCCTGTCCGACGCCCGGATGCACGCCGAGATGGCCGAGACGAGGCGGGCCGGCAAGGTGATCGGCGGACACTACGCGGCGCCGGACCTCGGCCGGCCATTCCACGGCTATGCGGCCGGCGGCCCGGAGGACGACCACGAGGGGACGCGCGCCGAAGACGCGGTGGCGCGGGTGCGGCAGGGCATGAAGGCCATGTTGCGGCTCGGCTCGGCCTGGTACGATGTGGCGGCGCCGCTCAAGGCCGTCACCGAGCGCGGGCTGGACCCGCGCCACTTCCTCCTGTGCACCGACGACTCGCACTCCGGCACGCTCGTCAACGAGGGCCATATGGACCGGGTCCTGCGCCACGCCATCGCCCAGGGCCTGAAGCCGATGACGGCCATCCAGATGATGACCCTCAACACGGCCGAGCACTTCGGCGTCAGCCGCGACGTGGGCCAGATCGCGCCGGGCCGTTACGCCGATATTGTGATGACCTCCAGCCTGGTTGACTTCAACGCCGAGATCGTCGTAGCGGCCGGGGAAGTGATCGCCGAGAAGGGAGCCTGGAGGCTGGAGCTGCCGCGGTTTGAGTACCCGGCCGAGGCCAGGCAGTCCGTTCATCTCGGCCGGCCGCTGACGGCCGATGATTTCAGCGTGCCGGCCCCCGGCTCCCGGCCCCCGGTCGCCAGGGTGAACGTCATCGGCGTGATGGAAAACCAGGCCCCGACCCGGCACTTGGTGATGGACCTGCCGGTCAACGGCGCGCGCGTCCACGGCGATCCCGCGCAGGACGTCTGCAAGGTGGCGCTGGTGGAACGGCACCGCGGCACCGGCGGCGTGCAGGTGGGCTTTGTCCACGGCTTCGGCTTCAACACGCCGTGCGCGGTGGCCTCCACCGTGGCGCACGACTCGCACCACATGCTGGTGGTCGGCACCGACGACGCGCACATGGCGCTGGCCGCCAATGAGCTGGCCCGGCTCGGCGGCGGGATGCTGGTGGCGCGGCAGGGCGCGGTGCGCGCCGTCGTGGAGCTGCCCATTGCCGGCCTGATGTCCGACGAGCGGGCGGAGGCGGTGGCGCGCAAGGCCGAGGCGGTGTTGGCCGAGTACCGGGCCTGCGGCTGCGCCCTGCACAACGCCAACATGCAGCTCAGCCTGCTGGCGCTGGTGGTCATCCCGGAACTGCGTTTGTCCGACCTGGGGCTGGTGGATGTGACGAAGTTCGCGCGGATCGACGTGCTGGCCGGCGGCGAACCGTAATTAATTCTCAAAGGAGACAAACGATGCAAACCAATCTGCGCGGCCGAGACTTCATCGGCGACATGGATTTCAGCAAGGAGGAAGTGGAGACGGTCCTGGACGTGGCCTGGGACCTGAAGCGCAAACGCGCCCTGGGCGAGCCGCATGCCTATCTGCGCGACAAGACCCTGGCGATGCTGTTCTTCTTCACCAGCACGCGCACGCGCGGCTCGTTCGAGGCCGGCATGGCCCAGCTCGGCGGGCACGCCGCCTTTATCGACTCGGAGACCACGCAGATCGCGCACGGCGACACGGCCAAGGAGATCGGCCAGATCTTCGGCCGCTACTTCGACGGCATCGCCATCCGCCAGTGCGACTGGCAGTTCGGCAACCAGTACGAGAACGAGGTCGCCCGGCACGCGCGCGTGCCGGTGCTCAACATGCAGTGCGACGTGTACCACCCCTTCCAGTGCCTGGCCGACCTGATGACCATCATCGAAAAGAAGGGCCGCGACCTGCGCCGCCGGAAGGTCGTCGTCTCCTGGGCCTACGCCGCCTCGTACAGCAAGCCGATCTCGGTGCCGCAGTCGCTCATCCTGCAGTTGACGCGCTTCGGGTGCGATGTGGTGCTGGCGCACCCGCCGGAGTTCAAGCTGATGCCCGAGATTGTGGACCAGGCCCGCGCCAATGCGCGCCAGTACCGGGTCGGTTTCGACGTGGTCCACGACATGGATGAAGCCTTCCAAGACGCCGACGTGGTCTACCCGAAGTCGTGGGGGCCGCTGGTGACGACGACGGCCAAGGAAGAAGGCAAGGCGCTGATCGAGAAGTATCGGTCGTGGATCACGGACCAGCGCCGCATGGACCTGACCAAGGATGACAGTATTTACATGCACTGCCTGCCGGCCGACCGGAACCTGGAGGTGACGGACGAGGTGATCGACGGCCCGCACTCCGTCGTGTACGACGAGGCCGAGAACCGCCTGCACGTGCAGAAGGCGGTGATGGCGCTGACGATGGCGTGATTCAGCCGGCGGCGGGGGAGCTGGACGCGGGCCGGCTCGCGATGACGGCCGCGACGCGCGCCAGGCTCGCGTTCAGCTCGGCGGCCAGCTGGGGATTGGGGATTTTCCAGCCCAGGCCGGGCATCAGGGTGTAGACGGTCCGGTCCGGCCAGACCTGGTAGTGCAGGCCGAAATCGTTGACGTAGGGCAGCCGGGCGCCAGGCCGCCCGACCACCGGCACCTCCGCGAAGCAACCGGGGTGCGAAATCAGAATCTCGCGCGGGATCGGCTTCAGTTTGCCGGTGGCGCGGAGCGCCATGGCCGTCAGGGCGGCCACGCCCACCGCCCAGCGGCGCTGCAGCCCGCGCCGGGTGAGGATGAAGAGCGTCAGGATATCGTCCAGCGGCAGGTGGCGCCGCGCGCGCCGGCACGCCTGCTCCTGGGAGTGGATCGCCTCCTGCAACAACTCGGACAGCCGGCCAGCTCCCTCGGCGGAGGCCGGCGCCTCCAGGGCCTCGACCAGGCGGCATACCTCGGGGGTCGTCACCCGGGCCGTCACCAGGTCCGTGCATCGGTAGCGTGACATCGCCAGAAACTGGGTGATGCCGGGGGTGCGGCCGGTGAGGCGGCGCACGGCGTGTTGCAGGGCCACGACGAAGGCCGGGACGGCGTCGAGGCCGCGCGCGTCGCACAGCGCCCGGCCAAAGTCGCGACTCTCGAAGGTGGCCGGCTGGTCGTCCTTGAGCAACTGCCAGTCGCGTTCAGCCGCTGTGCGCCACTCCGGCTCCAGCTCCCAGGCGAGGGCCGTCGGCGTTGGCGGCGCGGGAACGTTCGTCGCTGGCGGGTCTATCCGCCAGGCAGCGGCGCGGCGCTGGATCTCGGCGCCGCCGCGCATCATGGTGTTGCCGTCCAGATACGCGCTGAAATTGCAGATGGCGGCCGCCCGGCTGTTGCCGAAGACGACCAGTTGCAGGCTGGCGTGGAACCAGCGATTGTCGGGGTTGGCGCTGTGCGCCAGGAAGGCGGCCTCGGCGGGGGAGGCCGGCGTGCGATCCAGGTCCAGGCACAGCGTCACCAGGCTGTGACGCAGCCGGGCCAGGGCGTGGGCGTTGGTCGGGCGGCGGCGCAGTTGAGCGAAGAGGCGCCGCTGGGTGAGGTCGCTGGCGGCCGTCAGCAGGCCCGGCGAGTCGCCGCCGGGCGGCGCGGCCTCGGCCAGGGCGCGCAGCGCGTCGGCCAGTTGCGCCGCCTCGGCCCCGGCCTGCAGCCCGGACAACGACAACAGATGGAACCGCCCGCCGATGATCACGGTGACCTGGCTGGTGAGGGCGGTCTTGAAGAGGCGCGGCTCAGGTCCATCCAGGACCACGCTGGTCCCGAAAAAGTTGGGATACTGGCCCATTTCCTGGGGCCGGCCCCGATACTCGTCCGGGGGCAGCGCGCCGGAGAAGACGTCGTCGCGCAGGGCGCGCGTTGCCAGGAGCAGGGTGGCGGCCCGCTGGAACGGGTCCAGGTCGCGGGCGTCGTCGGCGAAGGCCAGGGTGGCCGAGACGGCCGGGGCGTAGAGGGCCGGGCCGCGGATGTTGACCGTGCGCAGAAGGGTCTCGATGGTTTCCGGCAGGCGTCGCTGGAAGGCCGTGAAGCCGGTCACGGCCATGGCGGCCCGCACCAGGCCGCCGGTGAGTCGGCCAGGCTGGAGGCCGAACGGCTCAAAGGCCGACAGGTCGCCGACCGCCGGCAGCGGGACGAGCGGCGGCGGCGCATACGCGGGAATGACCTCATAGAGGTCGCGGGAACGCTCAGCCTCCACCAGAGTATCTCCGACTGAGGTGGCGCATCTCGGCCTGGCACCGCCGCTCGCCGGTCCATTCCGGGCTGTGGGACCGCGCCGGGAGGTCCTTGAACCTGGTCTGGACCTCGCGGTACAGGCGCCCGGTGCGCCCGAGGGCGTCGTCGGCGGCGCAGGCGATCACGTCAAAACGCGCCATGGCGTGATGATAACGCAGGTCGGGTGTGTCCGCCTAGAAACAGAAACGCGCACCGGGAGGCGCGCGCAGGCTGTGCGGGTGGTGCCCCTATGGGGATTCGAACCCCAGTTTTGGCCTTGAAAGGGCCGCGTCCTGGTCCACGAGACGATAGGGGCAACGGCGGGCATTGTACCACAGCCATTGCGCGCCGGCCGCAGGCGGCGGCCGGGTCCCGGATGAAACCCGCGCTTACTGGATGCGGGCGGCGTCGAGCTTGAGGACGGGCAGGATGAGCGTCTCGCCGGCCGGGTTGCGCACGCGCACCTGATCCGCGTTCAGGCGCTCGCCGAGCGCATAGTGCTGCACGACGTCATGGTTGAACCGCTCGACGACGGTCCGGTAGATCAGCTCGGCTTTGTCCGCGCCGCAGACGACGACAAACACATCTTCCGAGAGCTTGCCGAGGAAATCCTCGGCCGTGCCCAACAGATTGAGCACGCGGCTCAGGAGCAGGGCCGAGTAGCGCAGCAGGTCGGCGCCGGCCAGGATGCCGTACTGGTCGCGGAAGGGGTTGGCGTTGCGCAGCCGGAACTCGACGATGGCGCGGCCGGCCTGGCCGCGGGCGGCCGCCACTTCCTCCTGCGCCACGCGCCCGGTGGGCAGCCCGGTCTGCGGGTCGTTCAGGCTCTCGCGCTGAGCGCGCAGCACGGCGTTTTGCACGCGCAGGTACAGCTCCTCCAGGTCGAAGGGTTTGGTGATGTAATCGTCGGCCCCCAGTTGCAGACCCGCCATCCGGTCCGCCTTCTTGTTGCGCTGGGTGAGAAAGATGGCCGGGATGTAGCGTGTGCGCGGGCTGCGGCGGAAGCGCGTCAGCAGGTCGTAGCCGTCGGTGTCCGGCAGGCCGACGTCGAGCAGGAGCAGATTGGGCAGCACCTCGCGCACGCTCTGCATCGCCGTGGCCCCGTCCGGGGCGAGCGAAACCTTGTAACCGCGCGAGCTGAGAAACAGCACCAGCATCTGCGCGATTTCTTCGTTGTCTTCGACAATCAGTAAGCGGGCTTGCTCACTCATGATGCGCTTGCGTCCTCCCGCGGCCTCAGCCGGGCCAGCAGCGCGTCGATCGCGGCGCTCAGGCGCCCGGGGTTGATCGTCTTGAGCGTATGCGCGTCGGCCCCGGCCGCCCGCGCCCGCGCCGGGTCCGGCCCGTGCAGGCTGGCCGTCATCAGCAGGATCGGCGTGGTCTGCGTCTCGGGCCGGGCGCGCAGCCGGCGCGTCAGTTCATAGCCGTCCAGGTCCGGCATCATCACGTCGGCCAGGATGGCATCGAACGCCTCCCGCGCCGCGCAGGCCAGGGCGCCGGCCGCGTCGGGGGCCTCGACCACGGTGTGGCCGGCCCGGCTCAGCAGCCGCGCCAGGATGCGCCGCAGCGCATCGTCGTCGTCCACCAGCAGCAGATGGGCCATACAGCGCCCCGATTGTAACGCAAACCCCGGGTCCGGGCGACCCGGCCACAGGGCGCGCGATTATCGGGCCGTCCGGCCGCCGCTCAGGGGCGATGGCCCTGCTGGATCAGCGGCAAAAAGAGGCTGTGGTCGGCGGCCGGGAGGCTCTGACCCGGGATCACGAGCAGCGTGATGGCGTTGGCCGGGAAGATCGCGCTCAGGCTGTCCGCCGGCAGGTCGGCGCCGCGCACGATGGCGTTCAGATTCGCGGCGCTGTAACGGTACACCTGGGCCGGGGCCGCGGGCGCAAACCCGGCCAGCGCCAGGTCCACGGCCCGATCGCCGCCGCTCTTGTTGATGACGATCACGGTCAGCGCGCCGTCCGAGGTCCGTTGCGCGGCGTAGATCGAGAGCGTGTCCGGCTGGCTGCTGACGGCGCGCACGCTCACGTCCCCGAACCGGCCGCCGTTCCCGTCGTAGTTGCGGTACATGCGGAAGGCGAACGCGCCCGGCTGGCCGGCCTCCGGCGGCGCCCACAGGGTCGCCAGGTCCAGGCCCTCCCGCCCGAAGACGCCCAGCACCTCGGCCTGGGCCAGCGCCCCGTTGAGGTGCTCCAGCCCGCCCCAGTTGTACTCGGTGATGGCCAGCCGCGTGCCGGGGTAGTGGGCGGCGGCCCACTCGCGCATGCGCGGGATCAGGCGCACCGTGCCGCCGTCCGGCCCGGCCTGCGCGATCCAGCTCTCGTCGGTGTAGGCCGGGTCCCACAGCGAACGCGTCGAGCGCAGGCGGCGGGCCTGCGTGGCTGCGTCGCCGGCCGGGGAGAGTGAGACGCCGTCGGCCTGCGGGTAGTAGTGCAGGTCCAGGTAGTCCAGCAGGCGGACGCCGTTGGCCTGTTCGTAAGCCTGCATCTGGCCCAGATACCAGGGCGTGAAGGCGCCGTCGCGCTGAAACTCGGCGCCGGGGGCGCACCCGTCGGCGGCCGAGTAGAAATACGCGCACCACCCCCACAGCACCGGGCCGAGCGTCAGCGCCGCCGGGTCGGCGGCTTTGAGCGCGGCGGCGTACTGGACCGTCCGGTCGCGCAGTTCGGCGTACGTGACGGGCTGCGGATGGATGTCGCGGTGGGTGCTGTTCCACAGCATCGGCTCGTTGTCCAGGTTGTAGAAGCGCACGCCGCCGGCCGCGGCCGAGCCGAAGCGGCCGACGAGGTGCTGGACCCAGCCGGCGACGAAACCCGGGCCGGCGGTCACGCTCGTATCCGTCGGGTCGTTGCCCGTGATGGGCGCGCCGTTCGGTTGCAGGCCGTCCCCGCAGTCCGGGTCCCATTCCCAATCGTTCGCCTGCTGGGGCCCGTACTTGGCGATGCTGAAGCCGCAGTCGTACGGGTGCGTGTCATTGGGCGGGCGGCGCTTCGCCACCCAGCCGATCAGGGGCACCGTGATGAGCGACTCGGTCCCGGTCCGCTTGTTCTGTTCGACGAAGCGGTCCGCGGCGGAGCCGTTCGGCAGGGCGGCGACGTCCGCGTTGGGGTTGGGGATGTTCTGGAAGAACCAGTCGCTGGCCGTGTTGTAGGTATCGTTCTGCCAGTTGTAGCGCGTGGTGCTGTTGCCGCCCCAGCGGTTGACGGGCAGGTCCAGCTCGGCCGCCAGGGCTTCGTCGGCGAAATTCATGCCGTAGATGAGCGGGCTGATCGGCTTGCGGTCCGCGGCGGCGTCCACGCTCAGCGTGAGCGCGGGCGGCGGCGCGCCCCCGGCGACCAGGCTGACGTCGTCCAGGTAGAACGTGGGCTGGGCGCCGCCGCTGGCGTCCTGCCACCACAGCCCGTCCAGCGTGGCCGGGCCCCCGAGTTGCGACAGTGGGAGGTTGACTTCGGTCCAGGCGCCGGCGGCGGCCGTGACCGGGGCCGTGTGAGCGCCGTCGCCGTTGGCGGCCACCTGCAGTTGCCGGCTGCCGCCCGCCCCGCCGTGGATCCAGAAGCGCAGGTGGGTGTAGGCGCCGGCGTCCACGCCGCCGTCCAGGTGCAGGTAGAAGCCGGCCCAGGCCTGTTGATACGTGACGGCGATGGCGTGGCTGCCGGCGTGGACGGGGCTGGCCGCCGCGAAGTTCACGCCCGTGTTCCAGGACCAGTTCTGCCAGCCGGCGGCGAGCGCGTCGCCATAGATCGCCCGGTCGGCGGCGGCCCGGACCGCGGGCGCCGAAGTCGGAGAGGGCGAGAGGCCGCCGAGGGCGAGCGCCAGCCCGAGCAGGGCCAGCGCGCCGGGCCTCAAAGGCATGATCAGTAACCGCGTCCTACTCGCCAAGAAATCCGCGTCAATCCGTGAAATCCGCGGCAAGAGACTTACTCCTATGGAGTCAAATTACCCGCTTCCAGCATACCGTCCGCCGGGGGAAAGCGGCATCCGAGGAAAACCGGTGCGCCGGCTGGTATTTCTGCGGAACAGGCTCAAAATCCATAATCGGGTGCCTTCGGGCTTTTGGGCTGACCTATCCGCCTGTCAGACACCCATCACCGACGTCATGTCGGCGAAAGCCGGCCTCCAGGCGCAGACGCGCGCAGAAGAGCGGGAGCTTCCGGGCCCCGGCCTTCGCCGGGGCGACGGCGGAAATGGTTGCGCCCAGGCGCGGCGGCCTGGAGATGGGCCACCATCAGCGAATGCGCCCTCCATAATCTCCCCGGTTGACGGCCGCCCCATTTAGACTAAACTTCAGCCTGATCATCGGAGCACGTCCGCTTTGTCCAGCCTGACCCCAGCCGAAGAACGCGGCCTGAGCGGCCTGACCCTCGACAGCCAGCTTCGCCAGGCGTTCGCGCGCCTGTCGTCGGACGAGGTGGCGGAGCTGGTCCGCGAGATGCACGCCGAGGCCCTCAAGCGCAAGCTGATCTACGTGCGCGACGGCCAGGCCGAGGCCATCCCCGTCATGCTGCGGCCCACGGCCATCCTGCCCGACCAGCTGGCCTATCTGCATTTCGTCGCCCTGACCCTGATCAACGCCCTCAAGCGCCTGCCGGACCTGTACATCCAGGACTTCGGCGTGCGCGGCGTCGTCCCCCTGACGCCGCCGGAAGAGAAGTGGCTGTGGGATAACTGGGGGCCTAATCATCGCGAGAACAACCCGGTCTTTGGCCGGCTGGACGCCGTCATCGACCTGACCAGCCCGATGTGGAAGGACTCGCTGCACTTCATGGAGCCGAACCTCTCGGGCGTGGGCGGCATCCACCTCATCCCGGTCGTCGAGCAGGTGCTGGCGGACGTCGTCGTGCCCGCGCTGCAGCGGCAGACGCCGGCCCTGCGGCTGGAGGCCGGCCAGGACCTGCGCGAGCTGTTCATTCAGGAGGTGCTGGACCACCTGGAGGGCATCGGCCGGAGCGGGCGCAACATCTGCTTTGTCGAACCCAAGTATTCGGGCGACGGGCCGGTGGAGCAGGAATGCCTGGCCGAATACTACCAGGAACGCCACGGCCTGAACATCTTCCACGCCGACCCGTCCGAACTCTACCTGGTGGACGGCGAGGTGATGTACAAGGGCCGCATGGTCGACGTGATCTACCGCGATTACGAGATCCGCGACATGCTGTACATCGAAGAAGAGGAGGGCGTGGACATCCGGCCGCTGCGCCAGCTCTTCAAGCAGAACCGCGTTATCTCGTCGCTGGCCGGCGACTTCGACCACAAGAGCTGCTGGGAGGTCCTCACCGACCCGCAGTACACCAACAAATATTTCAGCGCCGACGAGCGCCAGGTTTTCCGCCGGCACGTGCTCTGGACGCGCGTGGTCGCCGACCGGCGCACCACCCTGCCGGACGGCGAGAGCGTGAACCTGCTGGAGTACGCGCGCAAGGAGCATGACCTGCTGGTCCTCAAGCCGAACCGCTCGTACGGCGGCGACCGGGTGGTGATCGGGCCGGCGGTCAGCCAGCGCGAGTGGGAGGCCGCGCTCCAGACGGCGGTGGCCGCCGCCGAGGCCGGCGACGAGCAGTGGGTGGTGCAGCGGCTGGCCCGCCTGCCGGTCTACGAGTTCCCGGTCATCGGCGGGGCCGACGGCGCCTCGGCCCTGGCTTTTGAGCCGTTCTACACCGTCATGGGCCTGGCGCCCACCAAGTACGGGCTGTCGGTCCTGGGCCGCGCCTCGCAAAAACTGGTCGTCAACGTGGCCCAGCGCGGCGGGCTGTGCGGGGTGCTGATCGGCAAACCGTCCGGGCGCCTGATGGGTCCGCTCCGGCCAGCCCCTACGGAATGAAGCCGCTCCGATGATCTCGCAACGTGCCGGCGGGCCGAGCCCAGCCGGACTCGGCCCGGCCTCCGTCCGAGCGCTGCTTGAGCGCGCGCTGGCGCTGTCCGAAGCGGATGAGACCGAGCTGGTCTACACCGGCGTGGACGAGGCCCTCACGCGCTTCGCGCACAACACGATCCATCAGAATGTCGCCGAAAGCGACGCCACGCTGGAAGTGCGCGCGGCCTGCGGGTCGCGGGTGGGCCTGGCGACCACCAACGACCTGACCCCGGCCGGCGTCGAGCGCGCGGTCCGTCA
>DAOUAB010000072.1:0-9713 GCA_034434015.1 Anaerolineales bacterium | reverse complement strand
GCGCCCTGCGCCTGGCCGTAACCGATCTCGCGTCTCTGCCGCACGCGGAGCGCGAGGCCGAAGCCCAGCGCCTGGCGCGCCTGGAGGCCCTGCAACCGTTCGACCTGGCGCAGGGGCCGCTGGTGCGCGGCGCGTTGTTCCGCCTGGCCGCCGACGAGCACCTGTTCCTGCTCGTCCTGCACCACGTCGTCTGCGACGGCTGGTCCGTGGGCGTGCTGACGCGCGAGGTCGCCGCGCTGTACACGGCCCTGAGCCAGGGCCTGTCGGCGAGTCTGCCGCCGCTGCCGGTGCAATACGCCGATTACGCTTACTGGCAGCGCCAGTGGCTGCAGGGCGAGGCCCTCCAGCAGCAGCTGGCGTATTGGAAGCGGCAACTGGCGGACGCGCCGGCCCAGCTCGACCTGCCCACCGACCGGCCGCGCCCGGCGCTGCAGAGTTACCGCGGCGCGCGCTACACCTTCGCGCTCAGCCAGCCCCTCACCCAGCAGGTGGCGGCCTTCAGCCGCGCGGCCGGGGTGACGACCTTCGCGACGTTGCTGGCGGCCTTCCAGGCGCTGCTGCACCGCTACACCGGCCAGGACGACCTGTGCACCGGCACCCCGGTCGCCAACCGCACGCGGGCGGAGGTCGAAGGCCTGATCGGCTTCTTCGTCAACACGCTCGTCATCCGCACCCGCTTCTCCGCCGATCCCAGCTTCCGCGCCCTCGTCCACCAGGTGGCCGAGACCGCGCTCCAGGCTTTCGCCCACCAGGACGTGCCGTTCGAGATGGTGGTGGACGCGGTGCGCCCGGCGCGCGACCTGAGCCGCACGCCGCTCTTCCAGGTGATGTTCGCCCTGCAGAACACGCCGGCCGAGCCGGTGCGGCTGCCCGGCATGACCATCACGCCCACCCACGTGGACGGCGGCACGTCCAAGTTCGACCTGACCGTCTTCCTGCAGGAACGCGAGGGCGAGCTGCGCGGGCTGGTGGAATACAACACCGACCTGTTCGACGCCGCCACCCTTGCCCGGATGATGGCGCACTTTCGCATTCTGCTGGAGGCCGCCGTCGCCGACCCGGACCGATCGGTGAGCGCGCTGCCACTGCTCACCGACGCCGAGCGCCGGCAACTGCTCGTGGACTGGAACCAGACGGCGCGGCCCGTTGATCTGAGCCGCACCGTCCACGAGCGCATCGCCGAGCAGGCTGCGCGCACGCCGGACCGGACCGCCGTCGTCTACGAGGACGCCGCGCTCACCTACGCCGAACTGGACGCGCGCGCCGGCCGGTTAGCGCGGGTCTTGCAGGCGCAGGGCGTCGGCGCGGACTCCATCGTCGGCCTGTGCCTGGAGCGCTCGGTGGACCTGATCGTGGGCCTGCTCGCCATCTGGAAGGCCGGCGGCGCCTACCTGCCCCTCGACCCGGCCTACCCGCCCGACCGCCTGGCCTTCATGCTCCAGGACTCCGGCGCCTCAATCGTGCTCACCACGTCGGCGCTCGCCCCCCTGCTCCCCAGCGCCTCGGCCCAGGTCATCCGCCTGGACATGGACTGGGACGCAATACCCCAATCGCCGGTTACCAGCCTCCCGCCTCCAGCCACTCCCGATTCTCTGGCTTACGTTATCTACACCAGCGGCAGTACCGGCAAACCTAAAGGCGTCCTCATCGAGCACCGCTCGGCCGTCAACCTGGGCGAGGCGCTGCAACGCGTGGTCTACGCGCCGCTGGGTGAGGGGCTGCGCCTGAGCCTGAACGCGCCCCTCTCGTTCGACGCCTCGGTCCAGCACATCTTGCTCTTGATGTTCGGCCACACGCTGTGCCTCGTGCCGCAGGAATTGCGCCTGGAGGGCGACGGCCTGCTGGCCTGGATCCGCCGCCTGCGGCTGGACGGCCTGGATTGCGTGCCGTCGCAGCTCAAGCTCCTGCTGGCCGCCGGCATGCTGGACGGCTCCGGCTGGGCGCCGCGCGCCGTGCTGCCCGGCGGCGAGGCCATCGACGAGGCCCTGTGGAAGGCTCTGGCCCAGGCGCCGGCCACCGAGTTCTACAACGTCTACGGCCCCACCGAGTGCACGTGCGACTCCACCATCGGACACGTCCGCGCGCGACCCGATCGCCCCGTCATCGGCCGACCGGTGGACAACGTCCAGCTCTACGTCCTCGACCGGCGCGGCCAGCCTGTGCCGGTCGGCGTCCCCGGCGAGCTGTATATCGGCGGCGTGCAGGTGGGGCGCGGCTATCTCAATCGGCCGGAACTGACGGCGGAGCGCTTCCTCCGAGTGGACACTGGTCAGTGTTCAGTGACCAGTCGGCCTGCCCGACTGCTCACCGAGCCCTCCACCCTGACCACCCTCTACAAAACCGGCGACCTCGTCCGCTACCTGCCCGACGGCAATCTGGAGTTCCTGGGACGCCTGGACGACCAGGTGAAGGTGCGCGGCTTCCGCATCGAACTGGGCGAGATCGAGGCCGCGCTCAAAGAGCATCCCGGCCTGAGCGACGCCGTCGTCGTCGCTCGCGAAGACGCGCCGGGCGCCAAGCGCCTGGTCGCCTACCTGCGGCTGGCCGATCCTGCCGCGCCCGCGCCGGCCGGTGAGCTGCGCGCCTTTCTCAAGCAGCGCCTGCCCGATTACATGCTCCCGGCCGCCTTCGTCACGCTGGAGCAATTCCCCCTGACCCCGAGCGGCAAGGTGGATCGGCGCGCGTTGCCGGCGCCGGACCAGGACCGGCCCGAACTGGAGAGCGCCTTCGTCGGTCCGCGCACGCCGGCGGAGGCGGCGCTGGCCGCCATCTGGGCGCAGTTGCTGGGCGTCAAGCAGGTGGGCGTGCGCGACAACTTCTTTGAGCTGGGCGGCGACTCGATCCTGAGCATCCAGGTCATCGCCCGCGCCGCGCAGGCCGGCCTGCGCCTCACGCCGCGCCAGCTCTTCCAGCATCCCACCATCGAAGGGCTGGCGGCCGTGGCCGGCCAGAGCCCGGTGGTGCAGGCTGAGCAGGGACCGGTGACCGGCCCCGCCCCGTTGACGCCCATCCAGCGCCACTTCTTTGCGCAGGGTCTGCCGGAGCCGCAGCACTGGAATCAGGCCTTCCTGCTCGAGGTCCGCGAGCGCCTGGACCCGGCCGCCCTGCGCGAGGCCGTCGCCGCCTTGCTGGCCCACCACGACGCGTTGCGCCTGCGCTTCAGGCGCGAGGCGGACGGCTGGGCGGCCCACATGGCGCCGGTGGAGGCCGAGGTCCCGCTGGCCGTCGAAGACCTGTCTGCCCTGCCCGACGCCGACCTGCCGGCCGCCCTCGAGGCGCGCTGCGCGGCGGCCCAGGCCAGCCTGGACCTGGCGACCGGGCCGCTGCTGCGCGTGGTCTGCTTCGACTGCGGGCCAGGCCGGCCCGATCGTTTGCTGGTCGTCGTCCATCACCTGGCCGTGGACGGCGTCTCCTGGCGCATCCTGTTCGAGGACTTGCAGACCGGCTACGCCCAGCGGCGGCACGGCCGGGCCATTGCGCTGCCGCCCAAGACGACGTCCTATTCGGCCTGGGCGCGCCGCCTGCTGGCCGAGGCCGGGTCGGCGACGACTCTGGCGGAGCTGGAGTTCTGGCAGGCGCAGTCCGCGGGGGCGCGGCTGCCGGCCGACCACGAGCGCGGCGCCAACGACGAGGCCTCGGCGCGCGAGGTGCGCCAGGAGTTCAGCGAGGCCGAGACGCGCGCGCTGTTACAGGATGTCCACGCGGCCTACGGCGCCGACGTCAACGACGCCCTGCTGACGGCGCTGGCTCAGGCGTTGTCCGCCTGGACCGGAGCGCCGGAAGCCTGGGTGGCGCTGGAGAGCCATGGCCGCGAAGACCTGTTTGCCGACGTCGACCTCTCGCGCACGGTCGGCTGGTTCACGGCGCTCTACCCGCTCCGGCTGACCGGCGCGGGCCGCCATCCGGGCGAGGCGCTGAAAGCCGTCAAAGAACAGGTGCGCCGGGCGCCGCGCCGGGGCCTGGGTTACGGCCTGCTGCGGTATGTCGCCGGCGCTCTGCCGGAAGCCGCCTGGCCCGACCTCAGCTTTAACTACCTCGGCCAGTTCGACCAGTTGCTCGGCGAGGCCTCGGCCTTCCGGCCGGCGCGCGAAAGCGCGGGGCCGTCGCGCAGTCCACGCAACCCGCGCGCCCACCAGGTGGATGTCACCGGGAGCATCGCCGGAGGGCGGCTGCAGCTGGCCTGGCTGTACAGCGAGAACCGGCACCGGCGCGAGACCATCGAGCGCCTGGCCGAGAGCTTTGCTCAATTCCTGCGAAGTTTGATCGCCCATTGCCAGTCGCCGGAAGCGGTCGGCTACACGCCGTCCGACTTCCCGGACGCCGGCCTGGGCGCGGATGATCTGGAGGCGCTGTTGGGTGAAATCGGAGAACGGACCTGATCTCAAGTCATGCCAATAGGACTTGGGTAAGGCAGACACACGCCTGTTTGTGACATAAGCTACTAAGGCGGGGTGTTTGGTTTCCGTTTTCCTGACAAAGGCAAATAGCGCTTTCCCCCATTCAGGGAGAGCGGTGCGCACCATCCGGCGGGCGTGTCCTGCCCGGTCCAGTTGTCGTTCGCCGCGCCGGAGGCGTTGGAGTTATAGCGAGGTTATAGGCTATGAGCAAGCGCAATGTCGAGGCGATTTATCCCCTGTCGCCCATGCAACAGGGCATGCTCTTCCACAGCCTGTACGCGCCTGAGACCGGCGTCTATTTCGAGCAGTTGCGCGCCACGCTCATCGGCCCGCTGGATCGCGCCGCCTTCGAGCGCGCCTGGGGGCGGGTGGTGGAGCGACACGCCGTCCTGCGCACGGCCTTCTCGTGGAAGAGCCTGGACCGGATGCTGCAGATCGTCCACCGTCAGGTGGCGCTGCCGATTGATTACCAGGACTGGCGCGGCGCGCCGGAGGCGGAGCGGGACGCGCGCCTGGAGGCCTATCTCCAGGCCGACCGCCAGCGCGGGTTCGACCTGGGCCGCGCGCCTCTGCTGCGCCTGGCCCTGCTGCGCCTGGCCGACGACCGGCACATCTTGGTCTGGAGCCATCACCATCTGCTGCTCGACGGCTGGTCCATGCCGCTGCTGCTCAAAGAGGTCTTCGCCTTCTACGAAGCCTTCCGGCAGGGCCGCGATCTGGCGCTGGAGCCGGCCCGCCCCTATCGGGACTACATCGCCTGGCTCGGCCAGCAGGACCTGGGCCAGGCCGAGGCTTACTGGCGGCGGACGCTGCGCGGCTTCACGACCCCGACGCCGCTGGTGGTGGACCGGCCGGGCGCCGCTCAGCCGGCAACGGCCGAGGAGCGCGAGCGCCGCCTGTCAGAGCCGGTCACCCAGGCCCTGCAAACCCTGGCCCGCCAGCGCCGCCTCACCCTGAGCACGATCCTGCAAGGCGCCTGGGCGCTGCTGCTGCACCGCTACAGCGGCGAGGCGGACGTGCTCTTCGGCGCCACGGTATCCGGCCGCCCGCCGGACCTGCCCGGCGTGGAGGGCATGATCGGCGTGTTCATCAACACCCTGCCGGTGCGCGTCCGCGTCCGGCCGGAGCAGCCGGTTGTGGAATGGCTCCAGACCCTCCAGGCGCAGGCCGCCGAGATGCGCCAGTACGAGTACAGCCCGCTGGTGCAGGTCCAGGGCTGGAGCGAGGCGCCGCGCGACCGGGCGCTGTTCGAAAGCCTGCTGATTTTCGAGAACTACCCGGTCGATGAGGCGCTGCGCGAGCCGGTCGGCAGCCTGCGCGTCGAAGGCGTCCAGTCGCGCGAGCAGACCAACTACCCGCTCAACCTGATCTCCGGGCCCGGCCGGTCGTTGACGCTCAAGGTCTCGTACGACCCGCAGCGCTTCGACGCCGACGTGATCGAGCGCCTGCTCGGCCATCTGCAGACTCTGCTGGAGGGGATCGCGGCCGGGCCGGAGCGTCCCGTGGCGGATGTGCCGCTGCTGACCGAGGCCGAGGCCGGACAACTGGCGGCCTGGAGCCGCGCCGAAGCCGACCTCCCCGTCCCCGGCACTGTCCTCGACCTGTTCGCGGCGCAGGCGGCGCACAAGCCGGAGGCGGCGGCCCTGATCTTCGCTGAGCCGGGCGGCGCGGCGCAGACGCTGACCTACGGCGAGCTGGACCGACGCTCGAACCGGCTGGCCCACGCGCTGCGCGCCCGCGGGGTCGGCCCGGAGGCCCTGGTCGCTCTCTGCGTCGAGCGCTCGCTCGAGATGATTATCGGCCTGCTGGGCAGCCTCAAAGCCGGCGGCGCCTACCTGCCCCTCGACCCGAGTTACCCGCCCGAGCGCCTGGCCTACATGCTCCAGGACTCCGGCGCCCGGGTGCTCATCACTCAATCACACCTTGTCCCTCGTCTCTCCGGCGCCGCGGCTCAGGTCATCTGTCTGGACACGGATTGGCCTGAAGTCGCGCACTTCCCCATTACCAGTCCCCCGTCCCAAGTCACACCCGACTCGCTGGCCTACGTCATCTACACCAGCGGCTCCACGGGCAGGCCCAAGGGTGTGCTGGTGGAGCATCGCGGCCTGGTCAACTTCATTGAGGCCGCCTGCCGCACCTACTTCACCCGTGAGCAGGAGCGCTTGTTGCAATTTGCGTCCTTCAGCTTTGACGCGTCCGTGGCCGAGATTTTCAGCACGCTGGCCGGCGGCCACACGCTGGTCCTGGCCGCGCGTGAGGCGCTGTCGTCGCCGCCGGACCTGCACCGGCTCTTGCAGACGCAGGCGATCACGATGGTGACCCTGCCGCCCTCGATGCTGGCCGCGCTGTCGTCGGAGGACCTGCCCGCCCTGCACACCGTCCTGACGGCCGGCGAAATCTGCCCGATGGAGGTGGCCCGGCGCTGGGCCCGGGGGCGGCGCCTGATCAACGCCTACGGCCCCACCGAAGCCACCATCGGCCCGACCTGGCAGGTGTTCGACCCGTTGCCCGCGGGGCTGGATTTTCTGCCCATCGGCCGCCCGATCCCCAACACCCAACTCTACGTCCTGGACGCGCAGCGGCGGCCGGTGCCCGTCGGCGTCCCGGGCGAGATCTACATCGGCGGCGTCGGCGTGGCGCGCGGCTACCTCAACCGGCCGGAACTGACCGCCGAGAAATTCGTCCCGTCCCCCTTCCCCCTGGCAGAGGGAAGCGCCGGGGAGGGGGGGCGCCTCTACCGCACCGGCGACCGCGCCCGCTGGCACGCCGACGGCAACCTGGAGTTCCTGGGACGCCTGGACGACCAGGTGAAGGTGCGCGGCTTCCGCATCGAGCTGGGCGAGATCGAGAGCGCGCTGGAGCAGCACCCGGCGGTCAGCCAGGCCGTGGTCGTCGTCCGCGAAGAGACCGCCGGCGACCAACGCCTGACGGCATATGTGGTCCTGGCAGACGACCGCCGGCAGACGGCGGACAAAAGCGAGTCGAGCCGCGTCGTCCGTCCGCCGTCCGCCGTCCTCCAGTCGCTGCGCGATTTCGTCCGGCAGCGCCTGCCCGACTACATGCTCCCGGCCGCCTTCGTCTTCCTGGACCATCTGCCGCTCACCCCGAACGGCAAAGTGGACCGCCGGGCCCTGCCCGCGCCGGACCGGGAGGCTCTGGCCGAGGCGGCCCCGACGGGCGCGCGCACGCCGACCGAGGAGGTCCTGGCCGAGTTGTGGGCGCGCGTGCTCAAAGCGCCGCGCGTCGGCCTGCACGACAGCTTCTTCGACCTGGGCGGCCACTCGCTCCTGGCGACGCAGCTCATCGCGCGCGTGCGCGAGACCTTCGGCGTGGACGTGTCGCTGCGCGCCCTCTTCGAGCAGCCCACGGTCGCGGGCCTGGCCGAGCGCGTGGACGCGGCCCGCCGCGCGGCCGCCGGCCTGGAGGCGCCGCCGCTGACGCCCGCGCCGCGTCAGCGTGTCGGCGAGGCCGCAGGCCTCGCCCTCAGCCAGGACGGCGTCCTGGCGCCGCTGTCGTTCGCTCAGCAGCGGCTATGGTTCATCGACCAGCTCGCTCCCGGCAACCTGTTCTACAACCTCCCGGCCGCCGTGCGGCTCACCGGCCGCCTGGACAGCGCCGCGCTGTCCCGCGCCCTGGACGAGATCGTGCGCCGGCATGAGACGCTGCGGACGACGTTCCGGACCGTGGCCGGCCAGCCGGTCCAGGTCATCGCCCCCGCCCATCCGCTCTCGCTGACCGTGATCGACCTGGCCGGGCAGCCCGACCCCGAGGCCGAGGCGCAACGCCTGGCCCGCGACCTGGCCCGCCAGCCGTTCGACCTGGCGGCCGGCCCGTTGCTGCGCGCGCGCCTGTTCCGCCTGGGCGAGGCCGACCATGTCGCCGTGCTCGTCCTCCATCACATCATCGCCGACGCCTGGTCGATGGGCGTGCTGGTGCGCGAGCTGGCCGCGCTCTACGCCGCCTTCGCCGCCGGCCGCCCCTCGCCTCTCCCCGACCTGCCGATCCAGTACGCGGACTTCGCGCGCTGGCAGCGCAATTGGCTGCAGGGCGACGTCCTGGAAAAGCACGTAGCCTACTGGCGCAAACAGCTCGCCGGCCTGCCGCCCCTGCTGGAACTGCCCACCGACCGGCCGCGTCCGGCCGTGCAGACCTACCACGGCGCCTCCGAACGCCTGGAGCTGCCGGGCGAGCTGGTGGCGCGGCTGAGGACCCTCGGCCGCCAGGAAGGCGCCACGCTGTTCATGACCCTGCTGGCCGCCTATCAGGTCCTGCTCGGCCGCTACTCCGGCCAGGACGACGTGGCCGTCGGCGCCGCCATCGCCAGCCGGGGCCGCGCCGAGATCGAGCCCCTGATCGGTTTCTTCGTCAACATGCTGGTGATGCGCGGGGACCTGGCCGGCGCGCCGACCTTCCGCGAGCTGCTCCAGCGCACACGCGAGACCACGCTCGGCGCCTACGCCCACCAGGACATCCCGTTTGAGACGCTGGTGGAGGCCCTGCAGCCCGGCCGCGATCTGAGCCACACACCGTTCTTCCAGGCCGCGTTCACCCTGCAAAATACGCCCTTCCAGGCCCTGGAATTGCCCGGCCTGACGATGAGCCCGCTGGCGACTGAGACCGGCGCGGCCCAGTACGACCTGCTGCTCAGCCTGGACGAGACGCCGCGTGGCCTGAGCGGCGCGCTGACGTATAACACCGACCTGTTCGACACCGCCACGGCCCGCCGCCTGGTCGGCCATTTCCTGGTCCTGCTGGACGCCGTCGCCGGCGACCCGGACCGGCCGATCACGCATCTGCCGCTGCTGACCGAGGCCGAGCGCCAACAGATGCTGGTGGACTGGAACCGCACCGACGCGCCGACGCCCAGTGACCGCGGCGCGCATCAGCTCTTCGAGGCCCGCGCCGCCGAGCAGCCGGACGCTATCGCCCTGATCTTCGAGGATCAGACGCTCACTTACGCGGAGCTCAACCGGCGCGCCGACCGGCTCGCTCGACATCTGCTCGGACGCGGCCTCCCGCCGGAGACCATCGTGGGCCTGTGCGCCGAACGCTCGCTCGAGATGGTGGTGGGCCTGCTCGCCATCTGGAAGGCCGGCGGCGCCTACCTGCCGCTCGATCCGCACTATCCCGCCGAGCGCCTGGCTTTCATGCTCCAGGACTCCGGCGCGCCGCTGCTGCTCACCACGGCAGCGCTCGCTCCCCGGCTCCCTCACTCCGCGGCTCAGGTCATCTGCCTGGACACGGATTGGGACTCCGGCACGCCCGCGTCCGTTGCCGATCTCCAGTCTCAAGTTACGCCCGACTCCCTGGCCTACG
>DAOUAB010000071.1:0-6861 GCA_034434015.1 Anaerolineales bacterium | reverse complement strand
CTGAACGGGCCCCAGTTGCCGGCGGCGTCCTGGCCGTGGACGTAGATGGTGTGCGGGCCGCTGGACAGCGACGCCAGCGCCGCGGTGGAGATGGTCGCGTTGACGGCTTCCGTCGGCGAGTCAAACGCGAGGTCCGTCGGGTTCATGGCCAGGCCGGCGCCGGCCGCGCCCGGCGCGTCGATGAAGTACTCGGCCGCCGCGATGTTGCCGTTGCCGCTGGCCACGTCGCTGAGCGACGCGGTCAGGGCCACGGCGCTGCCGCCGTTCGTCGGGTTGGGCGAGAGGGCCACGCCGCTGGCGGCCGGTCCCACGCCGTCGCCGCCGGGCGGGGTCGCGGGCACGTCCAGGAAAGTGAGCATGCCGCCGAAGTTGACGCGCGTGCCGGTGCGCTGGCCGTTGTTGTGCAGCAACAGGCTGGCGTCATAGATCGGGAAGCGGCCGGCGGCGGTAGCCGGCACGGTGAGAATGGCGTCCAGCGTCTGGCCGGGGGCCAGGGTTTCGGCCGCCATCCGGTAACCGAGGGCGCGCAGGCTGCCGTCCTGGGCCACCACGGTCTGGTGCAGGCCGAGCAGCGTCATCGAGTGGTGCTGCTGGCCGGCGTTCAGGTAGCGCAAGAGCACGGTCCGGCCGGCGGCTGTCGTGATCGGGGCCGTATTCGGGAAGGCGGCGCCGTCGATCAGGAAATAGCGCGGCCGGTAGTTGCGCATGTCGAAGGCGGCCGGGTTGGCGCTGTTGTTGAGCGCCGGGTCGATCTCGCTCAGGACCAGCGTGGCCTCGTCGTCGTAGGCGGTGGCCGGGTCGTTATAGGCCTGGCCCGGCGTCGCCGGCCGGACGATCAACGCGCCATACAGCCCCAGCGCCACCTGATATTGCGCGCCGCCGAGCAGGCCGGCCTCGTACAGGTAGGTGCCGGGCGCGCTGGCGGTGAAGGTGTAGACGCGGCTGCCGCCGGCGGCCACACCCGTCGTGTCCGGCAGCATCGTCTGGCCCGGGAAATGCAGGGCGGTGGGCACGGCCAGGTTGTTGTACAGCGTGATCTGCACGGTCTCGCCCTCGTTGACGACGAGGGTCGGGCCGGGCAGTTGGGCCGGGCCGGCGGCGGTGTCGCTATAGCCCCAGAACGCGACGGTCGCGCCGGGCAGCGCCAGGGAGCCGCCGCTCTTGGCCCACAACGCACATTCGCGCACCGCGCCGTTCAGGGTGCAGGTGACGGCGGGCACGCCGGCGGCGTGGACCGACGAGGCGCCGGCCGGCGACAAGGCGGCGAGCAGCACGGCGAGCGCCAAGAGCAGCGCGCCGGCTCGCGGTGGGGTACCCGTATGCTTGGTCATGTTGCTCTCCTGTTTTCCGCCTGTCACGGGCAGTTGTTCGGCTGCGGCGGGTCGACGCGCATGTACGTCGCCGGACCCGTCATCAACACGCCCCACGACGAGAGCTGATAGAGCGCATGGTTGTGGGCGATGATGTAGTACTCGCCGCACTGGTTCTCGGAGGTCGTGCCGACCGGGATGGTGCCCTGCTCGCCCAGATACGGACTGCCGCTGTAGAACATGCCGTACATCATGTTCTGGAAATTCGGGATGGTGACCGGCACCGGGTTGTTCGGGGCGTACGCTTCGGCGTCATACCACCGGAAGAGCACGTCGGCCGTCTGGCCGGGGCCCATGTTGAAGGAGTAGCGCTCGAAGGCCAGGTCCTGCTGGGCGGGGCCCTCCAGCGCCCGGCCGTCGCGGCCGATCATCAGGCCGTTGTTGCCGTGCGGGTGGAAGGGATGGTCCTCGCTGCCGACGTTGATATAGCGGGCCAGGGCCGGGAGCGGGTTCAGGGTCGCGTCGTACGGGTAGATGCGCGCCAGCGCGCCGTAGGGCTGGCTGGGCAGCCAGGAGGCGAAGTTGGGCGCGATGGCGTCCGGGAAGCCGCGGCCGTTGATCAGCCAGTAGCGGGGGTGGTAATTGCTCATGTTGAACGGCTGACCGGTTTCCATCGCCTGGCTCAGGTAGGGATCGATGTCGGAGAGCAACACCAGGTACTCGTTCGCCGGATTGAAGGCGCTATCAACCCGGTTGTAGGCGTAACCGGCGCCGAGGCTGGGGCGGACGACGAGGGCGCCGAACAGGCCCATGCGCACCTGCACCGCCGGGTTGGTGCCGCTCTGGTACAGATAGGTGCCGGGCTCGGAGGCTACGAAGCTGTAGGTGACGGAGCCGCCGTTGGCCGGAGCGACGTTGGTCAGCGAAGTGAGCGCGCCGGTGCCATCGAACTGGGGCTGGGCAGGCTGACCGTTCGCCAGCACGCCGGTCTGGCCGGGGAAGATCAGAGAGATATCCTGTGACAGCGTGTTGTGCAGGATGACGGTCACCGTGTCGCCCTGGTTCACGCACAGGACCGGGCCGGGATATTGATAGGGGTCGCTCCCGGCCGAGAGCCCCCACATGTACAGGATGTTGTCATCCGGCGTGCCGATGTAGCCGGCGCGCGCCGTCAATGTGAAGGTCGGGCCGGTGGTGCAGACCAGGCCGTCGCTGGGCGGGGCCTGGGCGGCCACGCGCGGCGCGCCGGCGGCCGGATACAGGGAGAGCAGCGCCAGCAGGGCCGTCAGCGCCAGGCCCCACCGCGTCCGTTTGTGCAAGAGAGTGCGCATGTTGAGCTCCTTTGCGGGAAGAGGTTGGGCGCCGGCTTAGGTGTTCGGCAGGGTCTGAGGCGCCAGGGTGCCGGGCGGGTACACGCGCACCTCGGTCATCTGGCCGCCGTGCCCGCCGGCCACCAGGTTGCTCACCGCGCTGTACTTGCGGTTGTAGAGCAGATAGGTGTCGTACGGGCCGGGGCCGACATAGGGCGGCGCCGTCACGATCACGTCGTAGCTCTCGCCCGCGTGAAGCGAAATCGTGTCCGTCGCGAAGGCCGTGGGCGTCCCATCGCGCCCGCGCAACAGCGTGGCGTCCCGGCCGACCACCTGCATCTTGATCCCGGCCAGCGTCAGGGCCTGTTCCTTGAAGCCCAGGTTGGCGAAGCGCAGCAGGACGCGTTCGCCGGCATTGCAGTTCACCAGGGACGAGATCGGCTGGTATTGCAGGTACTCGTAACCCGGCGTGGTCAGCAGGTCGCCGCTGACCGGGTCGGTGGCGAAGGGCAGATACGAGACGGTGCCCACGGGCGGCGCGCCGAGCGGGCTGTTGGGCGCGATGGTGTCCGGGTAGACGCGCCCGTTCAGCAGACAGAAGTCGGCCCGGTAATCGGTCCACTCCGGCAACTGGATATGCGCGTCGTCCCAGTGCGCCTCATTCCAGACCTCGGTCAGCAGCATGCTGAACTCGCGGTCGAAGCCGGTGGAGCCGTCGCCGTCGTTGTAGGCGTACCGGCCGCTCGGGTAGAGCGCCGTGTTGCCATCCTGCGCCGGGCGGACGAACGTCATGCCCGTCATGCCCATGTGGACGTGCTCGATGTCTTCGACGTGGCAGTGGAACATGTAGGTCCCCGGCTCGCGCGGCCGGTAGACGTAGGTGAAGTTCTGGCCCATCGGCACCGCCAACGATCCGGTCGGCTCGCCGTCGAAGAACGGGATGACGTTGCGGAAGCCGTGCCAGTGGACGGTGTGCGCGTCGGTCAGGTCCGGGCGCATCTGCAGGCCGAGGTTATGGAGCTCCAGCCGGAACTCGGCGTCCTGGTTCACCCAGAACAGCGGCGCCGGGTGCTGGGCCTTCATCTTCTGGTTCAGGCGCTGGGCCTCGGTCAGGCCGGTGACATTGTGGAAGCCGAAGATGTAGGTGGTGAACGGCGCCGGCGCCAGGGGGTCCGGGTGATACGGCGGCATCGCGGGCGTGGCCGGCAGGCTGATCCAACCGTCCGTCCCGGCGAAGACCAGATCGGGCGGAGCGGCCTGGGCGCTGGCCAGGCCGGACGGTCCGAGCCACCGGCCGAAGACCTTGGGCAGGGCGTACGCGCCGGCCGCTGCCGCGAGCGCGCCGCCGGCCAGTTTGAAGAAGCCGCGCCGGGTGAACCTGCGTGTGGGAAGTCGCGTGGTCATAGAGTTGCTCCTGTTGGGGCGGGTCTGAGACCCGCCCTTACGGGGCGGATCTGAGACCCACCTTTACGGGGCGGCTCGCAGGGTGGGATTGAACCCCTCCCTGCGAGCCGCGCTCGTGGTTCTAGGGCAAGGTCCCGCCGCCGAAGTTGTCGAAGCGGGCGTCGTTGGGCACGGCCAGCGTTCCGATGAACCACACGCCGATCCGGCCCCCGGCCGCCGCATAAGCTGCCGGCCAGGGCGTCGGCCCGGTCGTGACGTTGGTGGCGCCGATGAGGATCCCGCCCCGGTACACACGCACCGTCCCGTCCGCCAGCGCCTGCGCCCGCAGGACATCACCTGCCTGGAACGTGACGCCCGGGAACGTGGCCCGCGTGACCCAGTTCTGGCCGCTGGCGTAGGTCGTGACGCGCACGGCGGAGATGGTCGGGTCGTACTCCACCGCGATGGCCCGGCCGGAGGCGGTGAAGGTCCCGGAGCCGTTGGCGGCCAGGCCGACGACCTTCAACAGCACCGACTGCACCGAGGCCGTGGCCGACACCTTGGTGAAGGTGAAGAAGGCCTCCTGGTTCGCGCCAAAGGTGCCCGAGGTCCCCGTGCACGGCGAACCGCACCACCACAGGTAGCCGGAGGCGCGGACCTGCACTTCCTGGTTGAGGATGCGGTTGACGGCCTGGGCGGTGTTGCCGCGCCACGCGCCGCCCACGGCGCCGTTCGCGCGGTTGAAGTTGTCCAGGAGGACCCAGGGCGACTCGTCGGCGCCGATATCGAAGAGGCCCACCTGCGGGCGGAAGTCGCCGTCGTAGTCGTCGACCGGGGCGTTGACCCCGCCGGCGGCCGACGCGCCCGCGTTGTAGGCCGGCGAAGCCGCCCCTTGCAGGTGGTAGTTGCCGAGCAGGTTCGGCGGCAACTCAGTGGCCACCAGGATCGGGTCCACGAAGCGCGGGTTGCCGCGCCAGGGCAGGACGCGCACCGACACGTCGTAGGTCGCCACCACCAGCGGGTCCAGGCCGACGCGGTTGCTGGCGTCCGGGATCGTACCGGTGTCCACCTGCATGAGCGTGTTGGTCGGGGCCAGCACGCCGGCGCCGTCGGCCACGCCCAGGTCCCAGTTGTAGATATCGGCCGGGCCGTCCAGCCCGATGCCGGCCACACCCGCCCCCGTCCAGGCGCCGGCCCGGTTGTCCCAGAAGAGGTTGTTGAACAGCACCGGGTTGCTGAAGAGCGGGGCGCCCGGCGGCAGGGTCGCCTGCAGCACGTCGCTGTTGCGCACGGTCGAGAGGCCGGCGGGGGCCGGCGAGCCGTTGCTGGTGACGGCCGTGGCGGTGGTCAGGTTCTTCATGATGGTGTTGTTGAAGACCCGCACATCCGGCGCGTCGTTGAGCGACACGCCGCCGCCCTCATGCGTCGAGACGTTGTTGACGATGAAGTTGTTGTAGACGTTGTACGGGAAATTGCCCGCCATCAGGAAGCGCAGGCCGCCGCCGTCGTCGTTCGCCAGGTTGGCCTGGATCAGGTTGGCGTACACGTCCACCGGGCCGGCGCCGGGCGAGAGCGCGGCCGGGTCGGCCGGGAGCTCGCCGGCGATCATGATGCCGCCGCCCTCGTCGTACGACCGGTTGAAGTAGATACGGTTGTGATGGATCTGGCCGTTCGGGCTGTAGCCGTAGTGGCTGATGCCGCCGCCGTACTCGGCCGAGAAGTTGCCGCACAGGTCGTTGTAGGCGATCTCGTACCCATCGGCGCCGGAGAACACGCCGATGGCGCCGGCCAGGTTGGTGCCGCCGTTAGCCAGGAGGCGGTTGTTCAGGATGCGCACGCCGTCGTTCTGGTTGTCGTTCTCAGCGCCGGGCAGGTGCGGGGTGCCCAGCCGGATGGCGCCGCCGTACGCGCCGCCGTTGCTGCGCAGCACGTTGTTGGTGATCCGCAGATAGCGGGCGTAAGCGTTGGCGAAAATGCCGCCGCCCTGGATGGTCACCGGCCCGCCGGCGCCCGGCTCGCCTCCCGGCAGGTTATTCGGGAAGCCCTGCTGGTCGCCGCCCTGGATGGTGAAGCCGTCAATCGTGGCCGGGAAGCTGTCCGTGAACTCGCCGTCCTGGGCCAGGATCGAGATCACCGGGCCTTCATAGACCTGCTGGTTGCCGTCCCAGGTCAGGCCCTCCACCCGCACGCGCCAGGCCTCGGCCTGGGCCGTATCGCCGGTGACGCCGACGCCGTCGATGCCGGAGCCGAGCACGAAGGTGCCGTCGGCGCGCACACCGCCCGGCCCGACACCCTGAAGCTTGACCGAGTCGTACAGGATGACGTTCTCGTAGTACAGGCCGGTCGGGTTCCACTGGGCGGGCGTGCCGGGGTAGACCACCACCAGCGCGTCCGGGCCGCCGGCCGCCGCGTCCACCGCGGCCTGGATCGTGGCGTAGGGCCGGCCGGGGCCGACCTCGTAGAGCGCGGGCTGATAGCCGACGCCGAGCACGTGCAGGGTCAGGCCGTTGACCGTGCTCTGGCCGTTGGCGGCGACGACTTCGAGCTGGTAGGCGCCGGGCGTAACCGTGGCCGGCACGTTGATGGTGATGACGCGGTCGTTCCAGGACGTCGCCGGCACGGCGACGCCGTTCAGCGTCACGCGCCCGGTCCCCTGGGTGGCGCCAAAGCCCTGGCCTTCCAGCGTCACGGTCCGGGCCGTCGTCGTGATGTAGGGCCGGGAGACGGCGAAGAGCTGCGGGGTGGCCGCGTCCAGCGTGCACGAGGCGGGCGCGCCGAACTGCGAGCCGGGCGGCAGGATGCTCACGCCGATCTGCGTCGGGGCCAGGTCGGAGGGCAGGATGGCGCCGGGCCAGATC
>DAOUAB010000070.1:0-16968 GCA_034434015.1 Anaerolineales bacterium | reverse complement strand
AAAGCCCTGAAGGCCGGCCCGCATAGCGGCCAGCGCCGTCTCGGCGCTCGCGCCGCGCAGCGCCAGGGCCGCGCCGGCGATGGCGCAGGCGGCCAGGACGTTGAGCTGGTTGTGCCGGCCGCGCAGGGCGATGTCGCCGACCGCGCCAATCTCATGCTCGCGGCCGTCCCAGCGCCAGACCAGCCGGTCGCCGCGCAACTGGGCGCCCTCCGCCCCGGCCAGATCAGCGCCGAAGTACGCCCGGCGTCCGCGGACCAGCCCGGCCAGGTTGCGGGCGTTGGCGTCCTCGGCGCCCAGCACGGCCACCCCGTCCGGCGGCTGGTGGCGCAACAGGCCGCTCTTGGCCGCGATGTAGGCCTCCATCGTCCCGTGCCGGTCCAGGTGGTTCGGCGTAATGTTCAGAACCGCCGCCACCCGCGTGCTGCGCGTCATGATCTCCAACTGGAAGCTCGAAAGCTCGAGCACAACCCAGTCCTCCGGCGACATGCGGGCCGCGTCCGCAATCAGCGGGTTGCCGATGTTGCCGCCGACCCAGACGGCGGCGGTCGCCGCCGCCAGCATCCTCCCCACCAGCGTCGTCGTCGTCGTCTTCCCGGCGCTGCCCGTAATGCCGACCGTGTGCGGCGACGGGCAGGCTTCCAGAAATATCTGCGCGTCGTTGCTCAGCGCGATCCCGCGCCGGCGGGCTTCCACCGCCAGGGGCAGGTTGGCGTCCACGCCGCCGGACAGGCAGAGCAGGTCGGCGCCGTCCAGGAGCGTGTCCGGGTGGCCGCCCAGCGCGTACTCGATCTCCAGATCGCGCAGCGCCGCCAGCCCCTCGGCCAGCTTCTCGGCCGGCTGCCGGTCGCTCACGACCACGCGCGCGCCCTGTCCGGCCAGATAGCGCGCCAGCGCCGTGCCCTGCCGGGCCAGGCCGAGGATGACGATGCGCTTGCCGGCATAATTTGTCATCACAGCAACGCCAGCGCCACGCCCACCATGGCCGCCAGCAGCGCCACCAGCCAGAACCGCTGCACCACCTGGGTCTCGCTCCAGCCCACCAGCTCAAAATGGTGGTGCAGCGGCGCCATCTTGAACAGGCGCCGGCCCTCGCCGGTGAGCCGCTTGGTGAGCTTGAAATATCCGACCTGCAGCATCACGCTGAGCGCCACGCTGACCGGGATGATGGCGATGATCGGCAGCAGCACCCATTGGCCCGTCATCAGGGCCACCACCGCCAGCGTCGCGCCCAGCGAATACGAGGCCGAACCGCCCATAAACAGCTCGGCCGGGTGCGCGTTGTACCAGAGAAAGGCGAACAGGGCGCCGACCAGCGTGAAACAGAAGCGGGCCAGGTAGATCTGCCCCTGCAGCACGGCGATCAGGCCATAGGCGGCGAAGGCCGTGGCCGAGATCAGGCCGGCCAGCCCATCCAGGCCGTCGGTCAGGTTCACGGCATTGGACATCCCCACGATCAGGAACATGGCGATCGGGATATACAGCCACCAGTCGAGCTCCCAGAACGGCGCCCCGGGCAGCGCCACAAAGTGGATGCCCAGGAGGAAGTACAGGCCGCCGGCCGCCAGAGCCGCAATGACATTCTGCCAGAAGAAAATCTGGCGGCCGCGCATGCCCTCGCCCCGGCGCACGCCCCGGATCCCCAGCCAGTCGTCCACGGCGCCCAGGATCGTGTACAGGGTCAGCACCAGCAGCGGCAGCAGGATCGAGCGGCCGACGAACGTGCCGCGCAGCAGATTGGCGGCGTTGAGCAGCGCGCTGATGCCCAGCACGGGCACGATGATCATCAGGCCGCCCATCGTCGGCGTGCCCATCTTGGTCAGGTGCGTCTGCGGCCCGTCCACGCGGATCTGCTTGCCGATGCGGAAACGGCGCAGGAGCGCGATCAGGGGCTCGCCCCAGATGACGGCCAGCACGAACGTCACGCCCCCCACCGCCAGGGCGAAGGCCGCCTCGCGCATCAGGCGTCCTCGCCGAGCGCGCGCACCAGCCGGTCCAGCCGCAGGCCGCGCGACCCTTTGAGCAGGACCACGTCGCCGGCGCCGATCAGGCCGCGCAGGAACGGCAGCGCCTCGTCGCCGGTGTCGAACTCGGCGATGGCGGCGGCGGGCAGGCCGGCGTTGCGGGCCTCCTCGGCGATCAGGCGGGCGCGCGGCCCGACGGCGATCAAGACGTCGGCCACATCCCGGGCCCGGCGACCCACCAGACGGTGGCCGGTCGCCTCGTACGGCCCCAGTTCGAGCATGTCGCCGAGCACGGCCACGCGGCGCCCCTCGATCTCGCTCAGCAGGTTGAGCGCGGCAATGGTCGACTCGGGCGAGGCGTTGTACGTGTCGTCAATCAGCAGGCTGCCGCCCGGGCCCTTGACCGCCGCCAGCCGCAACTGCACGGCCCCGATGGACTGCAGGCCCTCGACGATCTCCTGCCAGGTCAGGCCTTCCACCAGGCCGACCGCCGCGGCCCGCAGCGCGGTGTGGACCGAGTGCTGGCCCAGCAGCGGCACGCGCAGGTGCAGCGTCTCGCGGCGGTGGTGCAGATGAAAGCGCACGCCCTGCAGTCCGCGGCCCTCGATATGGTCGGCCCACAGGTCGGCGGCCGGGTCCAGGCCGTAGGTGAACACGCGCGCCCGGGTCCGGGCCTGCATGGACATGACCCGCGGGTCGTCCCGGTTGAGGATGGCGACGCCGTCCGGCGGCAGCGCCTCCACCAGCTCGCCCTTGCCCTGCACGATGGCCTCCAGGCTGCCGGCCCGCTCGAGGTGCACGGCGTAGACGTTGTTGACCACGCCGACCTGCGGCCGGGCCCAGGCGCACAACTGCGCGATTTCGCCCGCCTGGTAGAAACCCATCTCCAGCACCGCGCGCTCATGCGCCTCGGTCAGCTTGAGCAGCATCAGCGGCAGGCCGATCTCGTTGTTGTAGTTGCCCTCGGTTTTTAAGGTGCGATAGCGCGCGCTCAGCACGGCCGCGATCAGCTCTTTGCTGGTCGTCTTGCCCACGCTGCCGGTGACGCCGATCACGCGCAGGTCCAGCCGGCTGCGCCAGAAGGCGGCCAGCGTCTGCATCGCCGGCAGGGTCGCGTCCACCCGCAGGCAGACCGGCACCGGGACGTTCGCGGCCCGCTCGAAGGTCAGCGGCTCGCGCAGGTCGAGCACGCGGAAGTCGGCCGGCATATCGCGCTGGACCAGGGCGGCGATAGCGCCTTTGGCGAAGGCGGCCGAGACGAAATAATGCCCATCCGTCCGGTCCCCGGGCAACGCCACGAACAGCGAGCCCGGGATGCTGTGCCGCGAGTCGATCGCGACATCGGTGATGATCTGCGGGCCGCCGGCGGCCTGGTACCCGGTCAGCGCTTCGATGACGAGGCCAAGCGTGAGCATGACAGGGCCCGGTCCTCAGGTCTACGGCCCTATGGCCCGCTCAGCGCGGCGCGCACTTCGTCGGGCGGAATGCGCATCAGCACCACCAGCCGGCGCACCAGTTCCGCAAAGGTCGGGGCGGCCGTCTCCGAGCCCCAGATACTGGCGCTGGGCTTGTCCAGTTTCACCAGCACGATGAAGCGCGGGTCGTCCACCGGCCCCCAGCCGATAAAGGAGGCGATGGTCTGGCGCCGGTCATAGCCGCCCGGGATCGGGATTTCGGCCGTGCCGGTCTTGCCCGCGATCTTGTAGCCCGGCACCAGGGCCTGGTCGCCTTCGCCCTGCGCCAGGGACTGGGTCAGCATCTGGTTGAGCGTGGCCGCCGTCTCCGGCCGGATGGGCCGCCCCAGCACCTGCGGCTGGGTCGCGTGGACCTGGCCGCCGTTCTCCACCCGGCGCAGGATGTGCGGCTGCATCATCACGCCGCCGTTGGCGACGGCCGAAACAGCCGTGACCAGCTGGATCGGCGTGACCGCCACGCCCTGGCCGAAGGCGTTGGTCCCCAGGTCGGATTCGTACCAGTCGGTGTCGCCCGGCACTTTCAGGCGGCCGGGCACTTCGGCCGCCAGGTCCACGTTGGTGCGGTGCCCGATGCCGAAGGCGGCCATGTAGTTGTAGAACGTCGTCGGACCCATCTGCGTGGACAGCGCGGCCATGCAGACGTTGAGCGAGTGGCGCAGGCAGCCGACCATGTCGGTGGCGCCCCACGCGCCGCCGTCCCAGTTGCGGATGCCCCAGCCGCCGACCTCGATGTAGCCCGTGTCGTGGAAGGGCGTCTCCGGCTGCACCAGGCCGACGTCCAGCGCCGCCGCCATCGTCAGGATCTTGAACGTGGAGCCGGGCTCATACTGTCCGCCGACGGCCGGGTTCTGCGGGTTGGGCAGCGGCCCGGCGCTGTAGTTGTTCGGGTCGTAGGTGGGGGCCGAGGCCATGGCCAGGATCTCGCCCGTGCGCGGGTCCATGACCAGGATGGTGCCGCCCTCGGCGCCGTACCGCTGCACGGCGCTGGCCAGCACGCCCTCCACCAGAAACTGGATGTCGCGGTCGAGGGTCAGGTGCAGGTCGGCGCCCTGGTCCGGCACCGGGTCGAGCTGGGCGTTGAAGGGCACCATCTGCTCCACCCCCTGCACGGCGCGGCCGGAGAGCCAGTCGTTGTAAAAGCCCTCCACGCCGAAATAGCCGACCTGCTTGCCGCTGTCGTTGTAGCCCACGAACCCGAGCGCCTGGGCCGAGAGGCTGTGACCCGGATAGACGCGGTGCGGGATCGGCGTCAGGTCCACGCCATTCAGGGCCGCCGCCCCGGTCTCGCGCAATTGCTTGATCTGGTCGCCCACCTCGGCGCTCACCGGCCGGCGCACCAGGACGTAGGGCGCGTCGCTCTCGGCCGCGGCGCGCAGTTCGGTCACCGACATCGCCAGCAGGTCGGAGAGCACCTCGGCGACCTCGTCCGCGTCGGTGACGTTGGGCGGCGAAATGCTCAACTCGTACTGGACGTCGTTGGTGGCCAGCAGCTCGCCGTCGCGGTCGAAGATGCGCCCGCGCGCCGGCGCGAACTCCCTGGGCCGCTCGCTGATCGTCTCGGTCAGGCCGCGGAAGTAGCCGACCGACGCGGCGCCAAACTCGATGCGCAGCAACTGAAAAACGACCAGCCCGGTGACGAGCGCCAGGCCGATCAGGATCAGACGCAGCCGCACAAAGACCGTCGCTTGCATCGGCTCACCCGCCTCCGAACAGCTGGCGCAAGGTCTGCGCCAGCCAGTCGATGGGCGACTCGTCCTGCGGGGCCGCTTCCGGCGCCTGGGCCGCCGCCGGCGCGGTGGGATACGGGTAATCGGGCACGGCCACGTAACGCACCTGGTCCGGCTGGGCCGGGGCGAAGCCCAGCTCCAGCGCCCGGTTGGCCATGCGCGTCATGGTGCGCAGCTCGGCCAGTTGGGCGCGCAGGCGGTCGTTCTCGCGGATCAGCTCGGACTTGCGGGCTTCGTAATCCTGAAGGTCGCGTCCGGCGTTTCCGGCCCGGGAGGCCACGGTCAGATACAGGCCGCCGACCACCAGCAGGACCAGCAGGCCGATCGACAGCGCCGCCAGGATTTGGGTCTGCTGCCGCCACGGCGCCTGGCGGAAAGCGCGGATAAGCGCGTTGGGATGAAGGTTTTGCATAGCGGCGATATCTGCAATCTTTATGCCAGCGCGGGAACCGGCAGTTTCTCGGCCAGGCGCAGTTTGGCGCTGCGCGCGCGCGGGTTGGCGGCGACCGCCTCGGGCGCCGCTTCAATCGGCTTGCGCGTGATCATCCGCAGCGCTGGCACGGAGGTTGCAGCCTGGTCCCGGATGAAGCGCTTCACCAAACGGTCCTCCAGCGAATGAAAGGTGATCACGGCCAGGCGTCCGCCCGGCCTGAGCGTCCGCACCGCCAGCGGCAGGACCGCCGCCACCGCGTCGAGCTCGCCGTTGACGGCGATCCGCAGCGCCTGGAACGTCCGCGTGGCGGGGTGGATCTTCTCGCGGCGTCCGCCGACGGCCCGCGCCACCGTCTCAGCCAGCGCCCGCGCGCTCGTAATCGGCCGCGCCGCGCCAATCGCCCGGGCAATCCGGCGGCTGTGGCGCTCCTCGCCGAACTCGAAGAGCAGGTCGGCCAGCTCATCGAGGGGCCAGGTGTTGACGATCTCGGCCGCCGTCAGTTCCGTGTCCGGCCCGAAGCGCATATCCAGCGGGCCATCGGACTGGAACGAGAAACCGCGCGCCGGGTCGTCCAGTTGCAGGGACGACAGGCCCAGATCGAGCAGCAGACCGTCGGCGCCGGCCTCCGGCGCGAACTCGGTCAGGCGCGTATAGGAAGCGCAGACCAGCCGGACGCGTTCGCCGAAGGGCGCCAGTCGCGCCCGCGCCTGCGCGATCGCCGCCGGGTCGCGGTCGAGCCCAAGCAGTCGTCCATCCGGGCCGGACCGCTCCAGCAGTCCGGCGGCGTGCCCGCCCGCGCCGACCGTCGCATCGATGTAGACGCCGCCGGGGCGCGGCTGCAAGCCCTCCAGGACTTCGTTGTAAAGGACCGGGATGTGGCCGCCCGGCGCGTCAGTCGGCGGGCGCATCGATGGCCAGGTTCATCGCCGCAAAGCGCTGCGCATTGAGCGCCGGGTCGTTGATGCTCTGCAGTTGGGCCTCCCAACTGGCGCGATTCCAGACTTCGATATAATCTCCGACCCCGACGACCACGCAGTCACCGTCCAGACCGGCGTACGCGCGCAAGAAAGGCGGGATCAGGATGCGCCCCTGTCTGTCCGGCTCCACGTCGGCGGCGCCGGAGAACGCCATGCGCAGCAGTGCGCGGTGCGTGGGATCGGTCAGGCTGAGGGTCCGCGTTCGAGCGGTCAGGCGTTGAAAGGCTTCGGCGGTGTAAATCAGAAGGTAATTCTCGAAGCCGCGCGTGATGACAGCCCCCTGGTTCAGGGCTTCCCGAAAGCGGGCCGGGATAGTCAGACGCCCCTTGTCATCGAGGGCGTGGGCATACTCGCCCATGAACATACGTTCTGTATATCCTTTAAAGGATGAACGCCGAGCTGGCTCGGCGCTCCACTTTAACCCACTTTCTCCCACAAGCCCCCACAGTATAACGCATCTTTGGCGTATCGCAATAGGAGTAGGAACTTTTAAGGAGCAAGGACGTCGGGGGGCCTAACCTTTCCCCAACGCTCCTGACCGGTTTGATTGAGATCGGGCGCGGCCCGGACTAGGGGCTCTGAGTCGGCCGAGGCGTGCGCGTGGGTTTGCCGCCAAACCAGGGGGTGGAGGTCGGCGGCGCAATCGGCTCGAGGGTCCCGGTCGGCGTACTGGTGGGCTCGGGTGTGTGGGTTGGGAGCGGCGTCTCGGTCGCCGTCGGCTCGGGCGTGTCGGTCGGCGTCGGCGTCGGCTCAGGCGTGTCGGTCGGGAGCGGCGTCTCGGTCGCCGTCGGCTCGGGCGTGTCGGTCGGCGTGGGCGTCGGCGGTTCGCTGGTAGGCGTGGGTAACGCCGTATTCGTCGGCGTGCTGACGGGCGTCTTGGTCGGCCAGGCGGTGACCGTCGGCTCCAGCGTGGGCGTGGGCATCGGCGGCCTGGGGGTGGACGTGGGCGAGGCCGTGAAGGTGGCGCTGGGAACGCGCGTCGAGGTGCCGGTCGGGGACGCCATAATCGGCAGCATGGTCACAGCCGGGATGCGCGCCACGGCGACCGCCACGTTTGCGGCGGAGGTCGCCTGGACGGGGGCGAAGTTCGGCTGGATGGTGATGGCGCCCGTTGTCTGGAGCTGGTCCAACAGGTCGGAGGTCCGCGCCACGGCGGAGTCGATGCGCCGCGCCAGGCTCACGCCCAGTTGCGGGTCCTGGGCCATCACGGTCTCCAGCAACTGGGTGGTTTCCACCACGTCCGCCTCGAAGGCCAGCGCCGCATCCGGGAGCGCGCTGTAGCGGCCTTCTTCGGCCAGATCCGCGATTTCCTGGGCCCGGATTTGGGCGAACCGGACGCGCAGCCGCGCCTGTTGGGTTTCGTCCAGGACGACCGCCAGGCGCAGGTCCTCCAGAGCGGTCTTGACCGGGTAGAGGGGCTCACCCGGCAGCGCGTCCCGGGAGATATCGGCCATGGCATAGGTCGTGCTCACGCCACAGGTGATGATCAGGATGATAAGGCTGAGCGCGTAGCGGAGGCGGGGTTGCAGCAGGGCGCGTAACACGCGCTCCGGCCAGGCCGACTGGCGCACGGCGGCGCGGTGTTGACGGAAGATGGCTTTGGCGCGGGCGGTGGTGGCCGGAGGCGGTCGGTGCGTGGAAGCCGCCGGGCGGCGCAGCAGCGTCCGCAACTGATACAGGCGGCGGGCCGTCGCGCGGCACTCCGGACAGGTGGCGAGATGCCGGCGCAGGACGGCCGCCTGAGACGGCGAAAGATCCCCAACCGCATAAGCCACAAGTTGTTCGTATGTGGTCGGGTGTGTGTTCTCAGCCACCGTCTACAGAGTCACATAAAGTTGTTGGGCTGGGTGGTGCTCTTGTGACTATAAGCAATACCCTGCCGTTTGACAAGCCCCCCTTCTGAGCGGCTACCCGGCCGCCCAGTCAACGCCCATCGAGGTGAGAATGGTCTCCAGTTTCTTGAGCGAGCGGGCCCGGGTGGGGCCGACCGCGCCGAGGGCCACCCCCAGACGCTGGGCCACTTCCTCGTAACTGGGGGTGACGACTTCAAAGAACAGGGCCTGCAAGATGGCCTGGCTGCGGGGGTCGAGCCGGCTCAGGGCCTCGCGCACCAGGGCGCGCTGCTCCCAGCGCTCCACCTCCTCCGGCAGCAACGCGGCCACGTCCAGGATTTCGTCCGCCAGCTCGGCGTAATCCGGCCGGCGTCGGAAGTAGTGCAGACATTCACGATGCGTGATTTTGATCAGCCAGGCGCAGAGCGAGGTATGGGTCCTGAGCGTCGCCAGACGCTTGAAGACCACCAGGAAGACGTTCTGGAAGATGTCGTCGGCGTCTGCTTCGCTCAGGCCAAGCCGGCGGGGGATTGAGTAGACGAGCGGGCCGTAACGGTCGACCAGTTTCTGCCAGGCCCTCTCGTCGTCGTCCAGACACGCCTGGACCAGGGCCGCATCGCTCTGATAGTCCCGCGCCGCGTCCTGAGGCGGGGCGGGCGCCGCCGGCGCCGCCGCGTCGCGCCGCACCGGCCAGCCCCAATCGTCGCGCCGGGCAGCGTTTTGAGTTAGCGCTTGAGAGCTGACGGTCACGTCAGGGGATCCTGGGCCCCGTTACGGGCCTGTGAGACGACGCGCAGGTAGATTAAGACACGGGCTGACAGGCAGCCGTTTGATAATCGTATACTAACCATCCCCCTCCGCGTTGTCCCTAGCCCGAAAGTCCTAATCCGGGAGCCTGGCCCATCAGCGGGCGCCCCCCTCGGCGGGCCCGGCTAGAACCCAAAGATCGCCTGGAGTTTCATGGCGATGGCCATATCGCCCTTCACCCGGATCCTGCCCTGCATGAAGGCCTGCATCGCGTTCAGGTCGCCGTTGACCACGCTCAGGTAATCGGCGGCGGACGCCGTCAAGGTCATGTTCGGATTGGCGGCTACGCCCGGGGCGACGCTGCACCCGGCTTCACTCAGCGTCACGGCGTACTGCCCGCCGCCCTCGCCGTTCAGGTCAAACTGGATGACGGCCTGGAGGCCGCCGGCCTTGTCCGGCTGATAGCGCCCGGGCAGGGCATCGAACACTTCTTGGATGGAGTTGGCGCGCGCCATGCGGGCTGTCCTTTCTTTGTGAACGCGGGTGCAAACCGACACGGGCATTCTAGCAGGACCGGGTGGGCTGTCAAAATCTCGCCGGCTGAGGCTGTGCTATACTCCGGCCAATCGAAAGCTGACGCCGACCGAGAGGAGTAGGCGTGGCTGGCTGCGGCCAGCCCGGGCGCTGACAGAGACGGAGGGCCATCGGCTGGAAGCCTTCCCCACGCGCCGCCGCCGAACGTCGCTCGCGAGTCCGCCGAAAAGCGAGCCGGACCTAAGAGTCCGGCCGACAAGACCGGCGCGGGACCCGCCCGATAGCGCGGAACCAAGTGTCCGTCGCAGGCTTTCGGCCGGCTGCACGGAAATTGAGGTGGCACCACGGAAGGCGCGCCCTTTCGCCCTCAACGGCGGGAGGGCGTTTTTGTTGCAGACCGAGCCATCAGCGGAGAGGCTATGACGACCGACTTCCCCAAAACCTACGATTTTCACGCCACCGAGCGCGAGCTGTACGCCTGGTGGGAGAAGAACGGCTGGTTCCGGCCGACGAACGACCCGAACGAGCCCGGCCACGATCCGACCCGCAAGCCGTTCGTCATCTCCATCCCGCCGCCCAACGTCACCGGCGAACTGCACCTCGGCCACGCCATGTTCGTGTCGGTGGAGGATTTGATGATCCGTTACCACCGCATGCGCGGCGAGCCGACGCTGTGGGTGCCCGGCTCCGACCATGCCGGCATCGCCACCCAGCTCCAGGTGGAGAAGGACCTGCTGCGCACGGAGGAGGTGACGCGCGAGGAGCTGGGCCGTGAGAAGTTCCTGGAGCGCTGCTGGGCCTGGAAGCAGAAGTACGGCGACATCATCTACGATCAACTGCGCCGTCTGGGCGCTTCGTGCGACTGGAGCCGCGTGCGCTTCACGCTGGACGACGGCCTGAACAAGGCCGTGCGCGAGGCCTTCGTGCGCCTGTACCGCCGCGGCCTGATCTACCGCGGCCCGCGCCTGATCAACTGGAGCCCGGGCCTGAAGACGGCCGTCAGCGACCTGGAGGTGGAGTACAGCGAGGAGCCGGCCTCGCTCTACTACTTCAAATACCGCCTGGCCGACAGCGACGACTTCATTCCGGTGGCGACCACCCGTCCGGAGACCATTCTGGGAGACACGGCCGTGGCCGTGCACCCGGACGATCCGCGCTACCAAAAGTTCATCGGCCGGCAGGCGCTGGTGCCGATCCTGAACCGCCCCATCCCGGTCATCGCCGACGAGGCCGTGGACCGCGAGTTCGGCACCGGCGCGCTCAAAATCACGCCCGGCCACGATTTTTCCGACTACGAGATCGGCGCGCGCCACGGCCTGCCGATCATCTCGGTGCTGGACCGCGAGGCCCGGATCACGGCCGCCGGCGGCCGCTACCAGGGCCTGGACCGCTTCGAGTGCCGCCAGCAGCTCTGGGCCGATATGCGCGTGGCCGACCTGGTCCTCAAGGAGGAGCCGTACCTGCGCAACACCCCGCGCTCGCAGCGCGGCGGCGAGATCGTCGAGCCGATGATCTCGACCCAGTGGTTTGTGAAGATTCAGCCGCTGGCCGAGGCCGCCCTGGCGGCGGTGCGCGATGGCCGCATCCGGATTGTGCCGGAGCGTTTCGAGAAGGTCTATTTCAACTGGCTGGAAAACATCAAGGACTGGTGCATCAGCCGTCAGTTGTGGTGGGGCCACCGCATCCCGGTCTGGTACGTGGTCGGCCCGGACGGCCAGCCGACGCCGGAGCAGTTCTGCGCCCACACCGAGGCCGAGGCCTACGCGCAGGCGCGCGCCAAACATGGGCCCGCTGTCCGGCTGGAGCAGGACCCGGACGTGCTGGACACCTGGTTCTCGTCCGGGCTGTGGCCGTTCTCCACGCTCGGCTGGCCGGAGGACACGCCCGACCTGCGTTACTTCTACCCGACGAGCGTGATGGAGACCGGCTATGACATCCTGTTCTTCTGGGTGGCGCGCATGATCATGTCCGGCCTGGAATTCACGGGCCAGGTGCCGTTCCACACCGTCTACCTGCACGGCATCATCCGCGACGAGCACGGGCGCAAGATGAGCAAGACGCTCGGCAACGTGGTGGACCCGCGCGTCGTCATGGACGACTACGGCACCGACGCGTTGCGCTTCACGCTGCTCACCAGCGGCACGCCCGGCAACGACCTCAACCTGAGCCTGAGCCGGGTGGAGGCCAACCGCAACTTCGCCAACAAGATCTGGAACATCGCGCGCTTTATCGTGACCAACCTGCCGGAGGGCTTTCAGCGATCCGCCATCAGCGATCCGCCGCCCGCCCTGGCCGACCGCTGGATTCTGGCGCGCCTCAGCCAGGTGACGGCCGATTGCACGCGCCTGATCGACAGCTACGATTTCGGGCAGGCGGGCGCCCAGGCGTACGACTTCCTGTGGGGCGACTTCGCCGACTGGTATGTGGAGATCGCCAAGATCACGCTGCAAGGCCAGGAGGAGGCCGCCAAGGACCGGGTGCGCCATATCCTGGTGCACGTGCTGGACCAGACCTTACGGCTGCTGCACCCGTACGTGCCGTACATCACGGAAGCGGTCTGGCAAAAGCTTCCGCGAGCCGCAGGCGATGCGGAAGCCCTGCTCATCGCGTCCTGGCCGCAAGCGGGGCCCGCCGACCCGGCCGCGCTCGCCGACTTCGAGCACGTGCGCGCCCTGATCCGCGGCATCCGCAACGCACGCTCCGAGAAGAAGGTCGAACCACGCCGGCGCATCCCGGCCCTCATCGCCGCCGGGGACAAAGCGGGCTGGCTGGCCGGGCAGCGGGCGCTGTTCACAACCCTGGCCGGGCTGGACGACGCGCGCCTGACGATCGCGCCGACCGTCGAGGCGCCGCGGAACGCGCTGACCGTAGTGGCGGGCGCCACGCAGGTGTTCCTGCCGTTGGAAGGCCTGGTGGACCTGGCCGCCGAACGGGCGCGCCTGGAGAAGGAACTGGCCGAGCTGGATAAGCAGATCGCCAAGAGCGAGGGCCTGCTGGCCTCCGACTTCGTCCACAAAGCCCCGGCGGCCGTGGTGGACAAGGAGCGCGCCAAGCTGGCCGGCGCCCGGGCGGGCCGGGAGAAACTGCGCGCCCGGCTCAACGAGCTGTAACCGGCCCGGGACCAGAGGCGATGTCATCCCGGGAATGGACCCCCTGCCCCGGCTGCGGCGCCCGCCTGCCGCCCGGCGACGGGCCCACGCACCGCTACATTGGCGCCTCGCCGGCGTGTTGGGCCATCTACAGCGCGCTGCTCAACGCCGGCGAGCCGCCCGTCGCGCCGACGCCCGCCCTGGCCCAGCTGGTGGACGCCTATGCCGCGCAGCACCCCGGCGCGCCGTCCGCTCAGGCCACGCAGTCGGTGGCGGTGCATCTGCTGGCGCTGTATGGGGTCCTGGTCAAGGGGGTGGCCGTCGACCGGCTGGTGTGGCTGCGGACGAAGGCGCTGCGCGCCAGGCCGGGGGAGAAACACGGGCGCTTCCAGTGGCTGACGCCGCCGGATTTCGCCGGGTCGCTCAACGTCGCCGCTGTCGCCGGCGCCCCCACCCCGCCGGCCCGCGCCGGGCTCGTCGAGCGCTACGTGCGCCAGGTCTGGGAGCGCTGGGCGCCGGGCCACGCGCCCACGATCGCGCGCTGGTACGCCGCGTTCGTGGAGAAGGAGTGAGCCTCAGCTCAGCCCGTCCACGCCCACGATCTTTTTCGAGCACGGCAGGTAGAACAGGCCGTCATCGCGGCCCTCGATCAGGGCGTTGTAGGCGGCCGCGTGGACGCGGAAACGCTGGCCCTCGACGGCGTCGTCGTAGTGGGTCCGGCGGCTGCGGCCGGAGCCGGTAGTGATGATCTGCTTGTCGACCGGGCCGCACGCCTGGCGGACGTCGCCGGCCAGCAGGTCCAGGATCGGCGTGACCAGCGTCGCGCCGGCGACCCGGTCAACGCGGCTGGTGGTTGAGGAGCGCGGCCTGAGAATTGAACGGGGTCTGATCCTTCTTGAGCTTGGGGCGCTCGTAGGTGCCCTCCGGCGTGAGCACGCGCGCCTTGACGTTGTCGGCCAGGTAGGTCTTGAGGATGTCGTCGCGCACCAGGCGGACCAGGCGCGCATCCTGCAAAGGGAAGAGCACTTCCACGCGCCGATCGATGTTGCGCGTCATGACGTCGGCGCTGCCCAGGTAGATCTCGTCCTGGCCGCCGTTGCGGAAATAGTAGATGCGGCTGTGTTCCAGGAAACGGCCGACGATGCTGGTGACGCGCACGGTATCGGTGATGCCCGGCACGCCGGGGCGCAGGCAGCACATGCCGCGCACGATCAGGTCCATCTTCACCCCGGCCTGGGCGGCCCGGTAGAGCTGCTGGATCATGCCGCGGTCGGTCAGCGCGTTCATTTTGAAGATGAGATGCCCGCCGCGGCCCTCGCGCTGGTGTTGGACTTCGCGCTCGATCAGGGCCGTCATACGCTGGCGCAGGTTGATCGGCGCCACCAGCAACTTGCGGTAATCGGTCTTGGCCGAGTAGCCGGTGAGGTAGTTGAAGAGGTCGGTGGCGTCCGCGCCGATGTCATCGTCCACGGTGAACAGGCCCAGGTCGGTGTAAACCTGGGAGGTGACGGAGTTGTAATTGCCGGTGGCCAGGTGGACGTAGCGCCGGATGCGGTCGCCCTCCTTGCGGACCACCATGGCGATCTTCGAGTGCGTCTTCAGGCCGAGCAGGCCGTAGACCACATGGACGCCCGCGCTTTCCAGCTTGCGCGCCCAGCCGATGTTGCTCTCCTCGTCGAAGCGCGCCTTGAGCTCCACCAGCACGGCCACCTGTTTGCCGTTCTCGCTGGCCTCCAGCAGCGCCTCCACCACCGGCGAGTTGCGGCCCACCCGGTAGAGGGTCTGCTTGATGGCCAGCACGTCCGGATCGCGCGCCGCCTGCTCCAGGAAGGCCACCACCGGCTTGAACGAATCGTACGGGTGATGGAGCAGGATGTCGCCGTTGCGGATGGCGCCAAACAGGTCGCCGTCGAAGCGTTTGCCGTTGAGCGGCCGCGGCAGGGCCGGCGCAAAGGGCGGGTCCTTCAGGTCATAGCGGTCGATGGCGTACAGGTGGCGCAGATCGCTCAGTCCGAGCGGCCCGTCCACCACGTAGATGTCGCGCCGGTCCATGTCCAGGTTCTCCACCAGCAGGTCCTGCAGGTGCGGGGGCATGGTCGGGTTGATCTTCACCCGCACCACCGACCCGAAGCGGCGCTGGCGCACGCCACGTTCCATGGTCTCGAGCAGGTCGGCGGCCTCCAGTTCCTGGATGACGATGTCGGCGTCGCGGGTGACGTGGAACGGGTGCGCCTCCACGATCTGCATCCCGGGGAAGAGCCGGTCCAGGTGCGCGGCGATGACCTGCTCCAGCCAGACGAAGTAGTGGCTGTAGGGCACGGTGCCATCTTTGCGTTTGCCCCCGGACGAGCGCTTGATGGGCACCAGGCGCGGGAGCGTGTTGGGGACCTTGAGGCGCGCGAAGTGCTCCAGCTTGTGGCGGTCCTGAATCAGGACCGCCAGGTTCAGGCTGAGGTTGGAGATGTGCGGGAACGGCCGGCCGGGGTCGAAGGCCAGCGGCGTGAGCACCGGGAAGACGGTCTCGTCAAAGTACTCGTCGACCCTGGCCTTCTGGCTGGCGTTCAGGTCGGCGTAATCCAGAATCTGGATGCCGGCCTCCGTCAGGCTCGGCCAGAGCGAGTCGCGCCAGCACTGGCGCGACTCCTGCATCAGCCTGAGCGCGGCCTTGCGGATGGCGGCCAGTTGCTCGGCCGGCGTCAGCCCGTCCGGCGAGATCTCCACCACGCCGGCCTCCACCTGCTGCCGGAGGCCGGCCACGCGCACCATAAAGAACTCATCCAGGTTCGAGCCGACGATCGCCAGGAACTTGACGCGCTCGAGCAACGGGTTGGTCGGGTCGCGGGCCTCGTCCAACACGCGCCAGAAGAACTCCAGCATGCTCAGTTCACGGTTGAGGTAGAGCCGGGGATCGTCCAGGTTGACGGGGGCAACCGTCTCCGTCTGCTCCGTGACCGCCATATCTGCGCCTTTTGCCTTTTTAGAACCTGTCTCTAAACCTCAGCAGAGGCGTCGCCGACGGCACTGCCGTCGGCTATCGGGCGGGTGTAGAGATAAGCTCTTAGTGAAATCGACCTCTATTTTACCCGAGTCAAAACGCCGCCAGACCTTAATCGCCCTTAATCTGCGCTTGACGACAGATTATTCCAATAGCTGTAAACATTCTAATAGAATTGAACGATGAGCGAGGATGGAATGGCCGGGATGGAACCGCCGCCAACGCTCACGCCGGACGATGTCCGGCTGATTACGCTGGAAGACCTGAAGCTGATCTCGGACCCGCTCCGGGCGCACCTGGTGGAGGCGCTCGTCCAGCGCCCCGCCACCGTGAAGGCGCTGGCGGCCCAGTTTGGCCTGCCGCCCACGCGCCTGTACTATCACGTCCACCTGCTGGAGAAGCACGGTTTCATCCGCGTCGTCCACACGGAGATTGTCTCCGGGATCATTGAGAAGCATTACCGCGCCGCCGCCCGTCAGTTCCGCGTGGACCGTCAGCTCTTCACACGTTCGCCGGGCGAGGCCGACACGGGGCTGGAAGCGATCCTGGCCTTTGTGCTGGACGCCACCCGGGCCGACATCCAGAAGAGCGCTCAGGCCGGCCGCCTCGACCTGGGCCAGGCGGCCCCCCATCCGAAGGCGCTGTTCATCAAGCGCGGCTTCGCGCGCTTCACGCCCGCCCAGGCGCGCCGGTTCTACAAACGACTGCAGGGCCTGCTCAAGGCCTTCACCGAATCGCCCGATGAGGGCGGGCAGGAGCTGTATGCCCTGGCCCTGGCGTTCTATCCCACCGACTATCATATCGAGGAGGCAGACGTCATCCATGAGTGACAGCCTGACCCCTTCGCGCCCCCCCGCCTGGCCACGCCAGGCGCCCTGGCTGCGTCAGGTCCTGGCTTTCGGCCTCTTCCTGTTCGGCGGCGGCGCCCTCGGCTGGCTGGCGGGCCGCGCGCTCCCGGACATCTCCGACGAGGCCGCGCCGGATCTGCCGCTCGTGATCGCCGTCGCCCTGCTGTCGGTCTTTGGCGCGATCGCCCTGCACGAGCTCGGCCATGTCCTGGGCATGCTCGCGGCGAATTTCCGCGTCCTGCTCTACGTGGTCGGCCCGCTCAAGATCTCACGCGAGGGCGACCGCCTGCGCCTCCGCCTGAACCGGGACCTGGCCCTGGCCGGCGGCGTGGCGGCCGGCCTGCCGAAGG
>DAOUAB010000069.1:0-5049 GCA_034434015.1 Anaerolineales bacterium | reverse complement strand
CAGCCGGCCTGGGCTCGGCCGGCCGGCCCTCGTCGGCCCGGGCCGGCGGCGCAGGGGGACGGACGGGTTTCAGGTCCTGAGGCGAGGGGATCTCCTGAGTGAAGGCGACCGGGTTGGCCGGAGCGGGCGGCGCCTCACCAGCCGGCGGCGGCGCTGGCCGGCGTTCGGGCGTCTGGCGGGTCTCCGGCGGGCGCGGCGGGGCGGCGGGCCGGTCAGGCCGCGCGCCGGTCTCGCCCTTCTTGGGGGCGGCCTCGCGGGCCGGCGGCTGCCTGGCGGCCATCGTCGCCGTGTTGGCCTCCTTCACCAGGTCCAGCAGCTCGGCGATAGCCAGCGGGCGCTTGTCCGGCGGCAGGTCCGGGTAGGCCCGGAGGCGGATGACCAGGCCCTCGATCAGGGCCGGGTCGACCCCGTCGCGCCGGGCGTTCGGTTCCCAAAAGCTCAGGATCTTGGGCAGCCCGCCGATGATGGCCTTGTTGGTGTACTTGTGATCGATTTCGACTTGCAGATATTTCTGCAGTTGGGCAAGCGAGGGGAGCATGAAGATGATTGTACTCGCAAAATGGAAAGGACGGCGGAGGCGGGACGCGACGTGAGCCAGCCCGGGGTCCGCCGGCGGCCGTCCTTCGGCCCCGGTCAGTCGTCCTCCGCGCCGCCCTCGTGGATGAGCACCCCCATAGCCTCCGGGCCGAGCAGCGCGGCCAGCGACGGGCCGTAGGCGATGATGGGCCAGCGCCGCCCCGGGAACTCCACCGCCAGTTGTTCCAGCAGCAGCGGGGTGTCGGCCGAGGCGCGCGGCGAGGGCTGGAGGATGGCGCAGCGCTCGATGTCGGTGAACTCGACCACGAACTCCACCAGTTTCTCGATGGCCTGCTGGCGGGTGCGGACCTTCTCCATCGGGATCAGGTCGCCCTCCTCCAGCGCCAGGCACGGCCGGATGCCGAGCATCTCGCCCAGCAGGGCGTGCGCCGTGCCGACGTGCTGCGCGCGGGCCAGGTATTCCATCCGCTCGGTGAAGAAGACGCCGTACAGGCGCGGGATCTGGCCGCGCACGGCCTTGACGATCTCGTCGAGGCTGGCGCCCCGCGCGGCCTCGCGCGCCGCCAGTTCCACCAGGCCGCCCAGGCCGATGGACGCCGACTGCGAGTCGATGACGTGGATCTGGCAGCGGCCGAGGAGGGCGCTCGCCCCGGCGCGGGCGTTGTGGGCCACGCCGCTGAGCTTGTCCGAGAAGTGGATGGCCACGATCTTGTCGGTGGTCCTGGCCAGCGCCTCGAACGCGGCGGCGAACGCCTCGGGCGAGGGCGGCTCGACCGCGGGCAGGTGGCCGTCCGTGACGCGCTGGAAAAGCTGTTCCGTGGTCAGCTCGGTCTCGCTGAACACGCGCTCGCCCACGCGGATATGGAGCGGCAGCACGGTGACATCATGCCGGCGGGCGAAGTCGGGGTCGCTGAAATAGGCGTTGCTGTCGGTGACGATTTTGACCATGCGGACGACGGGTGGCGGACGGCGGGTGACGGGTGAGGCGGCCGGGCGCGCCGTCGCCCGCCGCCCGCCGCGCCGTCACTCGACCGAGATGATGAAGTGGTAGTGCGGCTGGCCCCCAAAATGCAGCTCGACGCTCTGATCCGGATAGCGTTCGCGAACGGCCTCGGCGACCGATTCGGCCTGGGCCTCGCTGACGTCGGCGCCGTAGTAGAGCGAGATGACCTCGTGGGCGGCCGTCTCCATCACCTCCAGCAGCCGCAGCAGGGTCGGGACCAAGTCGTCGCCGGCGACCGCGATCTGGCCGTTGTGCAGGCCGATCACCTGGCCCTCGTTAACGGCCACGCCGTTCAGTTCCACCGAGCGCGTGGCGACGGTGACTTCGCCGGTCTGCACGCCGGTCAGCGCGCGTTCCATGGCCGTCCGCACGCCCTCCAGGTCGCCGTTGGGCACGAATTGCAGCAGGGCCGCAATGCCCTGCGGCACGGAGCGCGACGGGATGACGACCACCTGCTTGACCGAGAGCTGGGCCGCCTGTTGCGCCGCCAGGATGATGTTCTTATTGTTGGGCAGGACGACGATGCGGTCGGTGGGCAGCTCGCCGATGGCGTTGAGGATCTCCTCGGTCGACGGGTTCTGGGTCTGCCCGCCGCCGACGATGGCGGCCGCGCCCAGCGACGCCATCACGCGCGACAGCCCTTCGCCCGGCGACACCGCCACCACGCCGATCTGTCCAGGCTCCACGACCGCCAGCGGCAGCGGCGGCGGCTCCTGGGCCTTGAGTTCGTCCATCTGGGCCAGCAGGTTCTCCATGTGGACGTTGGTGATGGTGCCCAATTCCTCGGCCAGCTCCAGGGGCTCGTAGCGGCGGCTCTTGAGCAGGTGGATGTGGACGCGGTACAGGCCGTCGCCTTCGCCGACCTGGATGGCGGTGCCCAGCGCCTCCAGGCGCTGATACAGGCTGGGGAGGTGCAGCGTCGCCCTGGGGCGAAAGTCGACGACGACCTCCCACTCCTGGCCCGGCTCCACGGCCTCCAGCGCCGCGCCGACGGCCTCCAGGCCGAGCGGCCGCACGACCGTGTCCACCGGCTTGTCCAGCGGCTGCCCGCGCAGATGACGCAACATGCCCTCCAGCAGGATGGTGAGGCCCTTGCCGCCCGAGTCCACCACGCCGGCCTGCTTGAGCACGGGCAGCAGTTCCGGCGTGCGGGCGACGGACGCCTGGGCGGCGTGGACCACGCGCTCAAGCAGGGCGCGCAGTTCGCGGTGGCGCTGGGCGGCCTCCTCGGCGGCGGCAGCGCAATCCTTAATGACGGTCAGGATGGTGCCCTCCACCGGGCGGACCGAGCCGCGATAGGCGGTGTCGCTGGCCTCGCGCAGCGCCCGGGCGAAGAGCGGCGCGTCGAAGGTCTCCACCGAGTCGAGCGCGCGCGCGAACCCGCGCCAGATCTGCGACAGGATGACGCCGGAGTTGCCGCGCGCGCCCATCAGCGCGCCGTGGGCGATGGCGTGCGCCACCTGGCCGACGTTCTTGTCGGCGTGGCCGGCCACCTCGCGGTAGGCGGCCTGCATGGTCATCAGCATGTTGGTGCCGGTGTCGCCGTCTGGGATCGGGAAGACGTTCAGGGCGTTGACGATCTCTTTGTTGGTGGTCAGCCAGGCGATGGCGGCCTCGGTCAGCTGTTTGAGGTCCTGGCCGCCGATGGCGTACAACTCGCGCTGGGCGCGCGGGGGAGGGAGCGTTTCAAGGGCAGACATCCGGGTCCTCAGGCGTCCGGCGAGCTGATCCGCAGGCCCTGCACGTGCACGTTCACTTCTTTCACCGGCAGGGCCAGGATCTTTTCGACGTTGAAGCGCACGGTGCTGGCCAGGCTGCTGGCGACTACGGAGATGCGCGTGCCGTACTCGACGATGACGTAGATGTTGATGACCACCTCCGCGCCGTGGAAGGCCACGTCGACGCCGTGGCGCGGATCACGGGTGAGGATATTGGTCAGGCCGTCGACCACGTTCTTGGCCGCCATGCCGACGACGCCGTAGGATTGCAGGGCGGCGTGGCTGGCCACCGTCGCGATCGCGTTGGGCGAGATGGTGATCTTGCCCAGGAGCGTGTGTTCTTCGGGCAGCATAGGTTTCCCCGGGGTTGATACAGCCGACACTCTATGATAATATCAAACCCGTTGTCTGTTCAATGATCTTTACGGATCTTTACGTCGCGCCGCGGCCGGGCGCTCCGGGTGGCGCCGCGACGATTGCGAAAGGACGTCCTCATGGCTCACTGTGCACACTGCGGCAAGACCACGACCTTCGGGCGCAACGTGTCGTTCTCCAAGCGGCACACGGCGCGCACCTTCCGGCCCAACCTCCAGAAAACGACGGTGATGGAGCAGGGGCGGCCGGTGCAGAAGACGCTGTGCGCCAAGTGCATCAAGGCGATGTCCAAGCTCAAATAGCGCGTCTGGCGCTCGCCCGCAGGCCGGCCTCCTCCGCGGAGGCCGGCTTTTTTTGTCCGCGCAGGCCAGGGCGGGAATAATACCTGAGCGAGGAACGAAAGACAAGAGACGTCAGCGGCCCATAAAGTGCCGAAACCAGGCGTTGAGCAGGGTCTCGGCGGGCTTGCCGCGGACGGACACCGATTTGTCCTGCAGGGCCACGACCGGGTTGTAGCCGAAGGCGGTGACGCCGCTGATCCACGGGCGCGCGTGAGCGGCCGTGAACATGGCCTGGTAGAGGTCGGCCTGCTCGGCCAGGTCCAGGCCGTAGCGGACGACGTCGGCGGCCTCGGGGTTGAAGTCGCTGAACAGGTGACAGGCCCCGTCCGGCCGCGGCAGGCATTGGGTGGCCGCGCCGTCGGCGGAATAGTAGGCCAGGCTGAGCACGAACGGCTTGCCCAGCCGCTGCTGCACCGGGAAGACCTGGGTATCGAGCAGACCGCCGGCGTTGGTGACCAGGTCGTTGACCGTCGGCGCGTTGTTCGCGGCCAGCGACGCCCACCAGAAGAGCCGGATGACGTCCACCGAATCGAGGAAGGCGGGCGTGTTGGGCCAGACGTTCTGGCCCATGAGAAGCTCAAACGCCAGTTGGCCCGGAAAGCGCAGACGGACCCGCGCGAGCAGGTCGCGCCAGCGGGCCTCGGCCTCCGGCGGCGCCTCCGGCTCGCCGGGGAAGGCCGGCCGCAGCTTGAAATCGGCCACCACCAGCACGTCGACGCCGGCCTGGGCCGCGACGTCGGCCTGGGTGAGCAGATGGCGCTCGTAAGCCGCGAACCAGGCGTTCCAGAAGTCGGCGGAGAAAGGGGCGCCGCTCCAGTAATCGCAGATGCCGTACGGGGTGTAGGCGCAGGTCACCGGATGGAGCGTGGTCCGCAGGCCGGCGGCGCGCGCCTGTTCGGCCAGCGCCCGCACGTCCTCCGGCGGCATCGAGAGCGCCAGATCGTCGGCGAAGATGGGCGGCGAGGCGTTGCGCAGCGCGCTGCGCCGGAAGATCGTCAGCATGTTGGCGCCGGCGGCCTGGGCGGCGCGCACGGTTTCGCCGTACAGCGGCCGGGCGTTGGGCTGCCAGGCCTCC
>DAOUAB010000068.1:0-20318 GCA_034434015.1 Anaerolineales bacterium | reverse complement strand
GGTTACGGCCAGGCGCAGGGCGCGTTCCGGGGCGATCCGGACCACCGGCTGGCCGTCCACGGTCTCGAAGGTGGCGCGCAGCGTCTCATGCCGGCGGATGATCTCGTTCAGGGCGCGCTCGAGCGTGGCGACGTCCAGCGCGCCCGTGAACCGCACGGCGGCGGGCACGTTGTAGTACGGGCTGGCCGGCTCCAGCCGATCCAGGAACCACAGGCGCTGCTGGGCGAAAGACAGCGGGAGCGGGACCGAACCGTCGCGCGGCAGGGGGCGCAATTCGCCGAAGGCGGGCCGGGCGCCGTCCGTCGCCGGCGCCGCGTCGTCAAGGCGGTATCCCAGGCTGGCGGCCAGGGCGCGACCGACGTCGCTGAGGAAGTCCACGGTGTGGAACTTCTTCCAGCGGTCGGCGGCGTTGGCGTCGATGTCTTTGCGCAGGTAGAACTTGAAATCGCCGACCATCGGCGCGCCGGGGCGCACGCCGTCGGTCATGCGCTCGCCCTCGTACGGGCGCACCAGGGCCGGGTCAAACTCGATCTTCAGGAAAGCGCACAGCCGGCGGGTGACGGCCTCCGGGTCGGTGACCAGTTCTTCGAAGTGCACACGGATCTGGCGTTCGGCGGGCACGCCGCTCAGGAAGTCCAGGATGTTCTGATGGCTGATGATCCACACCAGCTCGGCCAGCTCGCGGCGCGAGAACGTGTGGGGGTGGCGGAAGAAGACCTGGTCCAGCTTGGCCTCGATAAACGAGTAGATGGACGAATACGGGTGCCGGACGAGGTGGATGTACAGCGCGCCGTCGAAATCCTCTTCGGCGCGGCGCAGGATGGCGGGGTCGAGCGGGTAGGTGGGCGTCTTGTCCACCAGCAGTCGGTCGCCGATCCAGCTCTGCAGGCGCGCGTAGAACTCCTGGACGCTCAGGCCCTGGCGCTCGAAGGCCTCCATCAGGCGCTCGGCGGCCTCGGCCTCCAGGCCGCGCGCGGCCATGAGGGCGCGCACCGGGCCCTGCAGCCAGAAGGCGCTCTCGCCGGTGAAGGTCGCGCGGCGCTCGGCCAGGGTGTTGAAGGAGAGCAGGTCCATCTCCGGCGGCGCGAACAGGCGCGGATGGCCGTCCAGCATCACGCGCAGGAGCGTGGAGCCGGAGCGCGGCGGCGAGAGCAGGAACACGGCCGGCGGGTTGCGGCGGGCGGGCGGCGCCGGCCGCGGCGGCAGCGGCGCAATGGCCTGGCGCAGGCGCAGCACGTCGGCGATGTCCAGGCGCCTGACCGGCTCACCCAGGCCGGGCTGGAGCGGGGCGGCCTCGGCGGGCGCCACGGCGGCCCCGAACACGCGCTGGACGGCCCCAGGGTAATACTCGCTGAGATAGGTGGCCAGCTCGGCAATGGTGGGCGCCATGAAGACCGCGCGGACATGGGCCGAGACCTGCAGGGCCTCCTGCACGCGGTTGGTCAGGACGGCGGCCTTGATGCTGTCGCCGCCGACCTCGAAGAAGTTGTCGTACACACTCACACGCTCCAGGCGCAGGACCTCCCGCCACAGGCCGGCCAGGAACTCTTCCACCGGGGTGCGCGGCGCGAGGAACGGCCGGCCGCTGGCGGCCCCGGATTGTTCCGGCGCGGGCAGCGCCTGGCGGTCCACCTTGCCGTTGGGGTTGAGCGGGAAGGCGTCCAGCAGCACGAAGGCGGCCGGCACCATGTACTCCGGCAGGCGTTCCCGGAGATAGGCGCGCAGTTCGGCCAGGGTCGGGGCCTGGCCGGCGTGGGGGACGAGGTACGCCACCACGCGCTTCTCGCCGCCCGCCGCCGCGTCTTCGCGCACCATCACCAGCAGCTCGCGCACGGCCGGGTGCCGGCCGAGCACGGCCTCGATCTCGCCCAGCTCGATGCGGAAGCCCCGGATTTTCACCTGGTGATCGAAGCGGCCGAGGTACTCGAGGTCGCCGCCGGGCAGACGGCGGACGCGGTCGCCGGTTTTGTAGAGGCGGCCCTCCCCCCGCGGCTCGCCGCCAGCGGCCGGGGGGAGGAAGGGGGAGGGCACAAACTTCTCCGCCGTCAGCTCCGGCCGATTGAGATAACCGCGCGCCAGGCCGTCGCCGCCGATGTACAGCTCGCCGGGCACGCCCACGGGCACGAGCTGAAGGTTGCGGTCCAGCACATGGCAGGTGGTGTTGCCGATGGGCAGGCCGATGGGCACGTTGACGGCCTCGGGCCTTAATCGCCGCGTGTCGTACCAGGTGGCGAAGGTGGTGGTCTCGGTGGGGCCGTAGACGTTGAGCAGGCGCTCCGGCGCGCCGGTGGTCAGCACCTGGCGGACCCAGCGCGGGTCGGCCGCCTCGCCGCCGAACATCAGCGTGCGCAGCGGCTGGAAGAGGCCGGGCGCGCTAGCGGCCAGGTGGTTGAAGAGGGCGGTGGTGACGAACAGCGCCGTCAGGCCCTGGTCGCGGATGAAGGCGGCAAAGTCGCGCGGGGATAGCGCCACGTCTTTCGACACGCCGATCAGCTGGCCGCCGTGCAGCAGCGCGCCCCAGACCTCGAACGTGGCGGCGTCGAACGAGGCGTTGGACGCCTGGGCGATGCGGTCGTCCGGGCCGAGCGAGATGTAGTTGGTGTTGAAGACCAGGCGCACGATGGCGCGCTGGGGCACGGCCACGCCCTTGGGGACGCCGGTGGAGCCGGAGGTGTAGATGACGTAGGCCAGGCTCTCGGGCGTGGCAGCGTGGCGCGGCGCCGTTTCGGGCCAGCCGGCGAGCGTGGGCCAGTCCGTGTCCAGGCAGAGCACGCTAGCGTGGCTGGCCGGCAGTTCGTCCTTAAGGCGGGCCTGGGTGAGCAGCACCGGCGCCTGGCCGTCGGCCAGCATGAAGGCCAGGCGCTCGCGCGGATAGTCGATGTCCAGCGGCAGGTAGGCGGCCCCGGCTTTGACGATGCCGAGCATGGCCACCACCATGTCCACCGAGCGCTCCATGAACAGGCCGACGAGCTGATCGGGCCCCACACCCTGCGCCTGCAGCCAGTGGGCCAGCTGGTTGGCGCGGCGGTCCAGCTCGCCGTAAGTCAACTGCGCCTCGCCGTAGCGGACGGCCACGGCGTCCGGACGCCGCGCGGCCTGGGCCGCGAACAGTTCCGGCAGGCAGGCGTCGCGCGGGTAGTCGAAGGCGGTCTGGTTCCAGTCCACCAGAAGCTGGCGGCGCTCCGCCTCCGCGAGCAGCGGCGCGGTGAACACGTCGCCGTCCGGGTCGGCGGCCAGGCCGGCGAGCAGGTTGAGGAAATGGCCGGACATCCGCTCGAGCGTGGCGGCATCGAACAGGTCGGTGTTGTACTCGAACGTGGCGCGCAGCATGTCTGCGCCGCGCAGGCCGCCCGGGCGCTCGTCGATAAACAGCGTCAGGTCGAATTTGGCGGTGCCGGTGTCCGGCTCCAGCAGGTCCAGCTTCAGGTCGCCGAGGCTCAGCCCGGCGAGCGGCGAGTCCTGGAGCGCGAACATCGTCTGGAACAGCGGCGAGCGGCTCATATCGCGTTGCACGTCGAGGGCGTCGAGCAGCAGCTCGAAGGGCAGGTCCTGGTGGGCCTGGCCGGCCAGCACGGTCTCGCGCACCTGGCGCAGCAGGGCGCGGAAGGACAGCGCGCCGCCTTCGACGGCGGTCAGGCGGGCGCGCATGACCAGCGTGTTGACGAAGAACCCGATCAGGCCCTGGACCTCGCGCGGCGCGCGGTTGGCGACCGGGATGCCGATGGCGAGGTCGTCCTGGCCGGTGTAGCGCGCCAGGAGCACGGCGTAGGCGGCCAGCAGGGTCATGAAGAGCGTGGCCGATTCCTGCCGGCTGAGCGCCCGCAGCCGGTCGGCGACGGCGGCCGGGATCGAGACGCTGCGCCGCGCGCCGCGGTAGGTCTGCACGGTGGGCCGGGGCCGGTCGGTGGGCAGTTCCAGGACGGGCGGCAGGTCGGCGAGCTGCGCCTTCCAGTAAGCCAGCTGCTGCTCGCGCAAAGCGCCGGCCAACTGCTCGCGCTGCCAGTGGGCGAAGTCGGCATATTGAACGGGCAGTTCGGGCAAAGCCGCCGTTACGCCGCGCGTGTGAGCGGCGTACAGGGCGGCCAGTTCCTGCACCAGCACCTGGACGGACCAGCCATCCGAGACGATGTGGTGCAGAGTGAGCAGGAGCAGGTGGACGGCCTGGTCCAGCCGCACCAGGCTGGCGCGGAGCAGCGGCCCGCGGGCCAGGTCGAACGGCCGGCGCGCCTCCTCGTCTGTCAGACGCCGGGCCTCGGCCTCGCGCTCGGCCTCGGGCCGGTCGCGCAGGTCGATGAGCGGGACCGCCAACGCCAGCTCCGGCGCGATCTGCTGCACGGGATAGCCCTTTTCGGTGACGAAATAGGCGCGCAGCACCTCGTGCCGGCGGACGACGTCGCCCAGGGCGCGCCGGAGCGCGCCGACGTCGAGCGGCCCGGTGAGGCGCAGGGCGGCGGCGATGTTGTAGAACGGGCTGCCCGGCTCAAGCTGATCCAGGAACCACAGGCGCTGCTGGGCGAAGGACAGCGGATACTCGCCGGGGTTCGGGCGGCGCGGGAGGCCGGGCGTCCGCGCGCCGTCGCCCTTCTGCTTGAGGCGCTGCATGAGCAGGGCGCGTTTCTCGGGCGAGAGTTGAGCGATGCGGTCAGCGGGATCAGTCATGGGCGGGTCCCTGTGCGCCGCCGGCGAGCAGGCGCTGTGCGTCTTCGTCGGACAGGCCGTCCAGTTCGGCTAATAGATCGTCCAGGTCGCCGTCAGGCAGCCGCGCGGCCTGCTCCTGGGCGATGAGCACCGCCAGTTCGGCGACGGTGGTCGCCTCGAACAGGCGGCGCAGCGGCAGGTCCACCTGGAAGGCGTCGCGCACGCGCGCCGCCAGCTGCGTGGCCAGCAGCGAGTGGCCGCCCAGGTCGAAGAAGTCGTCGTGCACGCCCACGCGCTCCACGCGCAGCACCTCGGCCCATAACTGCGCCAGTTGGGCCTCGGCCGGATCGCGCGGCGCCACGTACGCCGCCCGCGCCGTGCGCCGGGTCAGGTCGGCGGCGGGCAGGGCGCGCCGGTCCACCTTGCCGCTGGGCGTGAGCGGCAGCGCGTCCAGCGGGATGAAGGCCGCAGGCACCATGTAGGCGGGCAAGCGCGCTTTGAGGAAGTCGCGCAGTTCGTCGGGGAGCCAGCGGGCGGAGGCGCGGGCGACCACATAGGCCACCAGGGTCTTGTCGCCGCCGGCGTCGTCGTGCGCTATGACCACGGCCTCGCGCACCGCCGGGTGCTGGCCGAGCGCGGCCTCGATCTCGCCCAGCTCGACGCGGAAGCCGCGCACCTTCACCTGCTGGTCCACGCGGCCCAGGAACTCGATGTCGCCGGAGGGCAGCCAGCGGGCCAGGTCGCCGGTTTTGTAGAGAGTGGTGAGGGGCGAGTGGACAGTGGTCACGAGGGCGGACCGATTGTCCCCTGTCCCCTGTCCACTGCTTACTTGAATGAAGCGCTCCGCCGTCAGCTCCGGCCGGTTCAGGTAGCCGCGCGCCAGGTTGCCGGCCAGGTACAGCTCGCCGGGCACGCCGATGGGCGCCGGGCGGCCGTGCGGGTCGAGGATGAAGGCCTGGCGGTTGGGCAGCGGGCGGCCGATGGGCAGCGTGGCGAAGGCCGGGACGAAATCCGGCGCGACCTCAAACGTCGTGGCCGTGATGGTGGCCTCGGTCGGGCCGTACGCGTTGAGCAGCCGCGCGCCGGCCAGGGGCGTGCGCCGCCACAGGGCCAGGCTCTCAGCCGGCATGGCGTCGCCGCCGACGATGACCAGGCGGAGCTTCAACCCCGCCTCCCCGCCCGAAGCCGGGGGGAGAGGCGGCCGGGGGGTGAGGGCGGCCACCTGATGCCAGTAGGCCGGCGGGAGGTTGACGACGGTCAGGCCTAGTTCGACCACCCGACGGTAGAAGTCCTGCGGCGGCCACAGGGCCTCATCGCGCAGCACGACGGTCGCGCCCGCCATCAAGGTGGGCAGCACCTGTTCGAGCGACGGGTCGAAGTTGAGCGCCGCAAATTGCAGGACGCGGTCGGCCGGCGTGAGCGCATAGTGGCGGGCGATGTCGCGGCAATGTGCGGCCAGCGCGCCATGCTCGATCATCACGCCCTTGGGCTGGCCGGTGGAGCCGCTGGTGTAGATGACATAGGCCAGGGAGTCCGGGGCCGGGGGCGGAGGGCTGGCGGTTGAGGGCTGGCGGCTGACGGCGGAGGGCGTGAGGGACGCCCCGTCCGTGTCCAGGCAGAGGACCCGAGCCGAGGCGCCGGGGAGCAGGGGGGCGAGCGCCGACGTGGTAATCACGATTGACGCCCCCGAGTCGGCCAGCATGAAGGCCAGGCGGTCGGCCGGGTAGGCCGGGTCGAGCGGCAGGTAAGCGCCGCCGGCCTTGAAGATGCCGAGCAGGGCGATGACGGCTTCGGGCGAGCGGTCCAGGCACACGCCGACGATGGTCTCGGCCCGTCCGGGAGCGCCGACGCCGCACGCGCTCAGGCGCTGCGCCAGTTCGTCGGCGCGTTCGTCGAGTTCGCGGTAGGTGAGGGACGCCCCGCCCGCGACCAGCGCGACGGCGTCCGGCGTCCGCGCCGCCTGGGCCGCGATGAGATGATGGACGGGCTCAGGCGCGGGCTCGCCGGTGGCCGTGCCGTTCCAGGCCGTCAACCGGGCGCGTTCGGCCTCGGTGAGCACGGGCAGCGCGGACAGGCGCGCGGCCGGGTCGGCGGCGGCGCCGGCCAGCAGGTTCTCGAAGTGCGCCACGAGCCGTTCGATGGTGGCGGCGTCGAACAGGTCGGTGTTGTAGTTCCACCAGCCGCGCAGGCCGTCGGGCGTCTCCTCCAGCATCAAGGTCAGGTCGAATTTGGCCGTGCCGGTGTCGGTCTCCATTTGGGCCAGGCGCAGGCCGGGCGTCTCGAGCGGCGCGGCCGGGGCGTTTTGCAGGACGAACATCACCTGCGCCAGCGGCGTGCGGCTCAGGTCGCGCTCGAGCTTGAGCGCCTCCACCAGCATCTCGAAGGGCAGGTCCTGGTGAGCGTAAGCGCCCAGGGCGACCTCGCGCACGCGCCGGAGCAACTCCGTGAAAGTCGGGTCGCCGGAGGCGTCGACGCGCAGGATGAGCGTATTGACGAAGAACCCGATCAGGCTTTCGGTCTCGGGATGGGGGCGTCCGGCGATGGGCGTGCTCAGGCTGAGGTCGTCCTGGCCCGTGTAGCGGTGCAGCAGGGCGATCAGGCCGGCGGCCAGGGTCATGAACAGCGTCGCGTCGTGGCGGCGGCCGAGGTCGTAGAGCGCGCGGGAGAGGTCCGGGGCCAGCCGGACCCAGCGCGTGGCGCCGCGGAAGCTCTGCACGGGCGGGCGCGGCCGGTCGGTGGGCAGCGCCAGGGCCGGCGAGCCGGCGCCCAGTTGCGCTTTCCAGTAGGCCAGGTGCGCGTCCAGGGCCTCGCCCTGCAACTGTCCACGCTGCCAGGCGGCGAAGTCCGCGTACTGGATCGGCAGGGGCGGCAGCGAGCTGGGCGCGCCGCGCGCGAACGCGTCGTACAGCGCCGCCAGCTCGCGCGTGAAGACGCCCAGCGACCAGCCATCCGAGACGATGTGGTGCATGGTCAGCAGGACGACGTGCTCGGCCTCGGCCAGTTTGAGCAGCGCCACGCGCAGGAGCGGCCCGCGCGCCAGGTCGAACGGCTGTTGCGCCTCGGCGATGGCCAGGCGGCGGACCTCGGCCTCGCGCTCGCCGGCGGGGAGGGACGATAGATCCTGCCGCGACATGACCCGACGCGTCTCCAGGCTGGCCGCGATGACCGGGCGCGGCTGGCCGTCCTCGGCCTGGTACGTCGTCCGCAGGATTTCGTGCCGGCGGATGATCTCGCCCAGCGCGCGTTCCAGCGCGTCCACGTCCAGCGGGCCGGTCAGCCGCACGGCGGCCGGGTTGTTGTAGAGCGGGCTGCCCGGCTCAAGCTGGTCCAGGAACCACAAGCGCTGCTGCCCGAACGAGAGCGGGAGCGGAACGCGGCCGTCGCGGGGGAGCGGCGTGATCGCGGACGGCGGCGCAGTCGCCGGCCGCGCAGACCGGAGGAGCGCGGCGATGCCGGCGACCGTGGGGGCCTCGAACAACCGGCGCAGCGGCAGGTCCACCTGGAAGGCGTCGCGCACGCGCGCCGCCAGCTGCGTGGCCAGCAGCGAGTGGCCGCCCAGCTCGAAGAAATCGTCGTCGGCGCCGATCGGCTCCAGGCCGAGCACCTCGCCCCACATCTCGGCCACGGCCCGTTCAACGTCGTCGCGCGGCGCGACGAAGGCCGTCCCGGTCCGCGGGCGCGCGTGCCGGCCGCCCAGCGCGGCCTTCTTCTGCGACGCCTCGGCCGGGGCCGGCGCCGGGCGCTGCCACTTCGCCCGCCGCGCCTCCAGGTCGGCCGTGGAGATCACCACCTGGGCGGGTCCGTCCAGGGCCAACACCTGCTCGAAGACCTGCACGCCCTCGGCGGGCGTCATCGACAACTCGCCGACGGAACGCGCGTGGCGCGAGGTCGTTTCACCAAAATCCCAACCATCCCAATTGACGCTCACCCAGCGCTGGAACGCGGTCTCCGGAGCGCGCCTCGACTGCGCGCTCGCGAAGGCGTCCATGAAAGCGTTGGCGGCGGCGTATGCGCCCAGCCCCAGGCCGCCCAGCACGGCTGAGAGGGATGAGAACAGCATCACAAAATCCAGCGGCTTGCCGTCCAGGACGCAGGCCAGCGTGGTCAGGCCGTGGACTTTGGCCCGGAACTGCGCTTCGGCCTCCGCCGGGCCGGTCTCAGCCAGAGCCCGGACCGCCGCCTGGCCGACGGCGCCGGCGGCGTGCAGGACGCCGTTCAGCGGGCCGAAGCGCCCTTCCGCCTGGGCCACGGCGGCGCGCAGTTGCGCCTCGTCGGCGACGTCCGCGCCGATGACGAGCACCTCCGCTCCCAGCGCCTCCAGCGCCGCCAGACGTTCGGCCTCCAGGCGCGCGCCCCGGCCTACCAGCGCCAGCTTCGCGCGCGCCGTCCGCGCCAGGTGCTCGGCCAGCGTCAGGCCGATGCGGCCCAGGCCGCCGGTGATGAGATAGACGCCGCCCGGACGAAGAGGCGGGCCATCCCGGTGCGCCAGGTCCAGCGGCTCGAAGGCCTGCACCCAGCGATGCGCGCCGCGATAGGCGACCAGGGACTCGGCGGGCGGCGCGAAAAACTCGGCCAGGAGACGCGCCGCCTGAACGGGCGCGCCGACGTCCACGCACCGGCAGGTGAGGTGGGGATACTCCTGCGGGATGACGCGGCTCAGGCCGACAGCGGCGGCGCGGGCCGGGGCGAGCCGCTCGTCGCCCGTGACCGGATGCGCGTTGGTCGTGAGGACCAACACCTGGACCGGCGCGGCGACCTGCCGTCCGAGCGCGCGGGCCAGGTAGAGCAGGCTGTAGAACCCGCGCAGGCCGGCGTCGTCGCCGAAGCCCCGGCGCAGGTCGAGCACCACGTGTTCGGGCAGGCGCTCCAGCAGGCGCAGCTCGTCGAGCAGCGAGTCGAAATCCTCGGCGCGGCCCGGATCGAGCGTGTACTGGCGCTCGGCCAGCTGGTCGAAGCGCGAGCCGGTCGAGGCCGTGACGACCTCATGCCCGGCGGCGTGGAGCTGGCGGACCAGGGCCGCGCTCAGGTCGTCCACGTTGGCCAGGATCAGCCAGCGCTTCCTGGCCTCCAGCGCGGCGCTCAGCGCGCGCCCGGCCAGCTCCGGGTGGTCCTGGCGCCTCCACGACGGGACATACGCCCACTCGCGCACAGCCGGCCGCTTCCTGATCTCAGCCGGGCGAGGCGCCGCCAGCCCTGTCGGCGGCTCCACCCAGTAACGCTCGCGCTCGAACGGGTAGGTGGGCAGCGGCACGCGCCGGCGCGTTTCGCCGGCATGGAAAGCGGCCCAATCCGGCTGGACGCCGGCCGCCCACAGCCGGCCCAGCGCCAGGAGCAGATGCGCCTGATCGGCCTGCGCCTCGTTCGGATGGCGCAGCGAAGTCACAAGGGCGCGTTCGGCGCCGCCGGGCTGGCTCTTCACCAGCGTCGCCAGGGTGCGGCCGGGGCCGACCTCCAGGAAGGCGCGGTCCGGTTCTTTGAGCAGCTCGGCGACGCCGTCCGCGAAGCGCACCGCCTGGCGCAGGTGGCGGGCCCAATACTGCGGGTCGGTGGCCTGGTCATCCGTGATCCAGGTCCCGGTGACGTTGGAGATGAAGGGCAACTGCGGCGCGCGAAGCTCCACCGCGGCCACGCGTTCGGCGAACGCGTCCAGGATCGGGTCCATCATGGCCGAGTGGAAGGCGTGCGAGGTGCGCAGCCGCCGCGCCTCCACGCCGGCGCGCCGCAGGTCCGCGTCCACGGCGGCGACGGCGTCGGCCGGGCCGGAGACCACGCACAGCGCCGGGGCGTTGACGGCCGCCACGGAGACGTGGCCGTTCAGGTGGCGGCGCACCTCGCTCTCCGGCAGCGGCACGCTCAACATGGCGCCGGGCGGCAGGCTTTGCATGAGGCGGCCGCGCGCGGCCACCAGCGCCAGCGCCGCCTCCAGCGAGAATACGCCGGCCAGGCAGGCCGCCACATACTCCCCGATACTGTGGCCGAGCATGGCCGTCGGTTTCACGCCCCAGCGCATCCACAACTGCGCCAGGGCGTATTCAACGGCGAAGAGGGCGGGCTGGGTGAAGGCCGTTTGGTCGAGGCGGCCCGGGCGGGAGGCCGGAGGCCAGGCGTCTTCACGCTCGTCTTTCGTCTGTTGTCCTTCGCCAAAAACGACTTCCAGTAACGGCGCGTCCAGGTGGGGGCGCAGCAGCGCCGCGCAGCGGTCCAGGTGCTCGCGGAAGACCGGCTCGGCCTCATACAGGCCGCGCGCCATGCCCGGATACTGCGCGCCCTGACCCGTGAACAGGAAAGCCAGGCGGGCGGTCCCGGCCGGCCTCGGCGCGGTATACGTGAGCGCCGCCGGCAGCGCCTCCAGCGCGGCGACGGCCTCGGCCCGGTCGCGGGCGATGACGATGCGCCGCTCAGCGAAGGCTTTGCGCCCGAGGTGCAGGGTGTAGGCCGCATCCGCCAGATTGAGATCGGGCTGCGCCTGGAGGCGCGCCGCGAGCCGCGCGGTGGCGGCGTCCAGGGCCTCCGGCGAGCGCGCCGAGACGGTGAGCAGCTGCCAGGGCCGCGACGGGCCGGACGGCCCCGGCTCGGGCGCTTCTTCGAGGACGGCGTGCACGTTGGTGCCGCCGATTCCGAAGGAGCTGACGCCGGCGCGGCGCGGCCCGCCGTCGGCCGGGGCCGGCCAGGGCCGCAGGGCACTGTTAATGAAGAACGGGGTCTTTTCCAGATTCAGGCGTGGGTTGGGGCGCGTAAAGTGCAGGTTGGCGGGCAGCTCGCGGTGCTGGAGAGAGAGCACCGTTTTGATCAGGCCGGCCACGCCGGCCGCCGCATCCAGGTGCCCGAGGTTGGTCTTGAGCGAGCTGATCGAGATAACGTCCCGGCCGGGGACGCTCGGGCCGAAGACCTGCTGCAAGGCCGCGATCTCAATCGGGTCGCCCAGGGCGGTGCCGGTGCCGTGGGCTTCGATGTGCTGGATGGTGGCCGCGTCCACGCCGGCCAGGCTCAGCGCGCCGGCGATGACCTCGGCCTGGCCGTCCACGCTCGGGGCCGTGTAGCCGACCTTGTTGGCGCCGTCGTTGTTGATGGCCGTGCCCTTGATCACGGCCCGGATGGCGTCGCCGTCGGCCAGGGCGTCGGCCAGGCGCTTGAGGACCACGATCCCGGCGCCTTCGCCGCTTACGGTGCCGGCCGCTCGCTCGTCGAAGGCGCGGCAGTGGCCGTCCGGCGAAAGGATGCCGCCCTCGGTGTAGCGGTAGCCCTGCTTCTGCGGGAAGCGGATGGAGACGCCGCCGGCCAGGGCCAGGTCACACTGGTAGCCGATCAGGCTCTGGCAGGCCAGGTGCACGGCCACCAGCGACGTGGAGCACGCCGTCTGCACGTTCACGCTCGGTCCGCGCAGGTTGAGCTTGTACGAGACGCGCGTGGTCAGGAAGTCCTTGTCGTTGCCCAGAGTGAGCTGATACCCGTCGACGGCCGCGCGCACATCCGGGTTGTGGGCCAGGTTGAAGAGCAGGTAGGTGTTCAGGCTGGCGCCGCCGAAGACGCCGATGGCGCCGGGGTAGGTCTCCGGGTTGTAGCCGGCGTCCTCGAGCGCCTCCCAGGCGCATTCCAGGAAGACGCGCTGCTGCGGGTCCAGCACGGCCGCCTCGCGCGGCGAGTAGCCGAAGAAGCCGGCGTCGAACCGGTCGGCGTCGCTCAGCACCGCGCCGGCTTTGACGTAGCCGGGATCGCGCAACCGCTCCGGGTCTACGCCGGCCGCGCGGGCCTCTTCGTCGCTGAAGACCGTGATGGACTCGCGGCCCTGGCGCAGGTTGCGCCAGAACTGCTCCAGGTCGGCGGCGTCCGGGAACCGGCCCGCCAGGCCGACGATGGCGATCTCAAAGCCGGTAGGCTCAATGGCGTCAGACATAGGAAGAGGAGCGATACTGATAAACCCGGATAACGACACATCACGGCGCACTACCCGGTCCCGCGGCCATTCGTCGGCGGGCCGGCCGGCCGGCGCGCGGCGGCGGCGGCCCGCAGGCGTTGCTGTTGCTGGGCCAGCGCCGCCTTCTGTTTCTCGGCCCGCGCCTGGCCCGCCTGCGCGGCGCCGGGTCCATCCCCGGCCCGGCTCAGGTGCTGGGCCAGCGCCGACACGGTCGGGAACTGGAACAGGTCCACAATCGGCAATTCGCGGCCGAGGCGTTGCTGCAACTCGGCCTGCACTTTCACCACGAGCAGCGAGTGGCCGCCCAGGTCGAAGAAGTTGTCGTTCACGCCGACGCGTTCCACGCCCAGCACGCTTTGCCAGACTTCGGCGATGCGGCGTTCCAGGTCGTTCTGCGGCTGCACAACGTTGGACCCGCTCTCGGCCCGCGCCGGCCGCAGGCGCGCCAGCGCCTGGCGGTCTACTTTGCCGTTGGGCGTAAGCGGCAGCGCGTCCAGCACGGTCAGGGTGGACGGCAGCATGTAGTCCGGCAGGCGTCCCCTGAGAAAGTCGCGCAGTTCCGGGATGACGGCGGACGGCGGTTGGCGGTCGTCGGTCGGCTCGCCGCCGTCGGTCGTCGGTCGTCGGTCGTCGGTGACGACCACATACGCCGCCAGGCGCTTGTCGCCGCCCTCCCCTCGGGCGACGACCACGGCCTGCCGGACGGCCGGGTGCTTCTGCAGGGCGGCCTCGATCTCGCCCAGCTCGATGCGGAAGCCGCGCACCTTCACCTGGTCGTCCAGGCGGCCCAGGAACTCGAGATCGCCGGAGGGCAGCCAGCGGACGAGGTCGCCGGTTTTGTAGAGGGTGGTCAGGGTGGAGGGATCGGTGAGCAGTCGGGCAGGCCGACTGGTCACTGACCACTGACCAGTGTCCACTCGGAGGAAGCGCTCCGCCGTCAGTTCCGGCCGATTGAGATAGCCGCGCCCCACCTGCACGCCGCCGATATACAGCTCGCCGGGGACGCCGATCGGCACAGGCTGACGCTGCGCGTCGAGCACATAGAACCGCACGTTGGGGTTGGGGCGGCCGATGGGGACCGTCTGCGTCCCCGGCGCCCGCTCGCCGACCTGGTAATACGACGCCGCGACCGTGGTCTCGGTGGGGCCGTAGCCGTTGAGGAAGCGCCGGCCGGCCCGCCAGCGCTCGGCGATCTCCCAGGTGCAGGCCTCGCCGGCCGAGATCACGGTCTCCAGCGCGGGCAGGGCCTCCGGGTTGAGCACGCTCAGGAGCGACGGCGGCAGGGTGACGCACGTGATGGCCTCGCGGCGCAGCAGGGCCAGCAGGTCATCGGGCGCGCGCAGGGTCTCGCGCGGGGCCAGCACCAGCCGGGCGCCGGTCGCCAGCGTCGCCACGATCTCGGAGACCGAGGCGTCGAAGCTTAAGGACGCGAACTGGAGCACCCGGCTCGCCGGCGTCAGCGCAAACCTGTCCAGCAGGACGTGCGTCAGGTTGGTCAGGCCGCGATGATGGAGCAGCGCGCCCTTGGGCTGGCCGGTGCTGCCGGAGGTGTAGATGACGTAGGCGAGAGAGTCCGGCGTGGTTTGAGGCTGGAGATTGACCGTTGGGGATGGGGCGATTTGGGGCCAGTCCGTATCCAGGCAAAGGACTTGGGCCTTGGGGCTCTGGATTTGGGATTTCAGCCGTTCTTGAGTCAGGATGAGGCGTGTGTCCGAGTCCTGAAGCATGAACGCCAGCCGGTCGGGCGGGTAGCGCGGGTCGAGCGGCAGGTAAGCGCCGCCGGCCTTCAGCACGCCCAGCACGGCGACGACCATCTCCAGCGACGGCTCGACGCACACGCCGACCAGGGTATCCGGCCGGACTCCGCGCGCGCGCAGGTGATGGGCCAGCTGATTCGCGCGCCCGTTCAGTTCGGCGTAGGTGAGCGTCTCGGCGCCCAGGCTGACGGCCACCGCTTCAGGCGCGCGCGCCGCCTGCGCTTCGATGAGGTGAGGCGCGGGCCGGTCCAGGTCGAACGGCGCGTCGGTGGCGTTCCAATCAACCAGGAGCTGGCGGCGCTCGGCGGCCGTCAACATGGGCAGAGTCGAGATCGGCCGGTCCGGCTCGGCCACGATGCCCTCTAATAGGGCCGCAAAGTGGCCGGCCATCCGTGCGATGGTCGCCGGCTCGAACAGGTCGGCGTTGTAGTTGAAAGAAGCGCCCAGGCCGCGGTCGGACTCGGCCATGACCACGGTCAGGTCGAAAGGCGTGGCCGGGTTGTCAATCGGGAGAGATTCGAGCGGCAGGCCGGCCAGCTGCAGGCTCTGTCCGCCGGTGCCAAGCGCCAGGGACGAGAAGCCGTCTTCTTCCAGCAGGTGCGAGCGCTCGAACACGAACATGGTCTGGAAGAGCGGCGGACGGCTGGCATCGCGCTGCGGCTGGAGTTTTTCCACCAGCAGGTTCAGGGGGTAATCCTGGTGGGCCAGGGCCTCCGCCACGGTCTGGCGGACGCGCGCCAGGAGCGCGGTGAAGCCGGGCTGGCCCGAGAGGTCCGTGCGCAGGGCCACCGAATTGACGAAGTAACCGACGACGTCGGCGAACTCGGGCCGGCTGCGGCCGGTGGTGGGCGTGCCGACGATCAGGTCGGTCTGCCCGGTATAACGGTGGAGCAGCACCTGGAACGCGGCCAGCAGCGTCATGTAAAGCGTGGCGCCGTGTTGCTCCCCCAGCCGCTTAAGCTTCTGGGTGAGCGTCGGGCCGAGTTGAAGGGCATGCCAGGCGCCGCGGAAGGTCTGCACCGGCGGGCGTGGCCGGTCGGCGGGGAGGTCCAGCGGTGTCACCGCCCCTGCCAGCCGGCTGCGCCAGTATTCCCAGAGGCGTTCCCCCTCCGCGCTGGCCAGCAGCCCGGCCTGCCAGTGGACGAAGTCGGTGTAACGCAGGCCGGGCGCGGGCAGAGCCGCCGCCGCCGGGTCCGCGTAGAGCCGGCCGAGCTGGTTGATCAGGATCGCCAGCGACCACAGATCCACGACCAGATGGTGGGCGGCGAGCATGAAGACATGCTCGCGCGGGGCGAGCGTGAAGAGCAGGCAGCGCAGCAGCGGCCCGTGCTCCAGGTCATAAACATACTCGGCCTCGCGCCGCAAGCGCGCTTCCAGGTCTTCCTGGCTCCAGCCGGCGGCGGCCTCGTGCCGGAAGGCGGCCTCGGCGTGCTCGTGGACCTTCTGATGCGGCTCGCCGGCGCGTGCGCCGAAGGTGGTGCGCAGCGCAGGATGCCGGTCCACCAGGGCCTGCGCCGCGCGGCGCAGGGCGGCCTCGTCCACCTCGGCCCGGATGCGAACGGCGTAAACCGGGTTGTAGACGCTGCCCGGCGCAATGTGATGTTGCAGCCACAGGGCGCGCTGGCCGTGGGAGAGCGGGTATTCGCGCCAGCCCTCCGCCGTGAGCGGCGCCTCGGCGGCCGGCGTGATCGTCGCCGGCGCGGCCGCTGCGTCCCCGGCGGGCGTTTGCGGACTCGGCGTCAGTTGGCCGGCCAGCTCGTCCACCACCTCGCCGACGGTCGGGCTGCGCAGGAGACTGGCGATGGGCAGAGGGACGCCTAACGCCGTTTCCACGCGGTTCTTCAACTCCACCGCCATGAGCGAGTCCAGGCCGAGGCTGGCCAGCGGCGCGGTTTCGTCCGGCCGCGCGCCGGCCAGCCCCAACACCTGGGCCAGCTGTTCCTGCACATAGGCCGCGATCCGGGCGCGGCGCTGCTGCCCGGGCGGCGCCGCCAGCACCTCGGCGCGCACGCCGGCCGGTTTGGCCGCGGTCGCCGGCATGGCCTGCATCAGGCGCTCGAACAGCGGCCAGCGGGCCGCCTCCGGGTAGGCGCGCTGCCACTGGTCCGGGTGCAGCGGCAGCGCGGCGACTTGCGGCGATGATTGCCGCAGCAGTTGCGCCAGCGCCTCAAACCCCTGATCCGGCCGGATCGGATCCAGGCCGTGCAGGCCCAGCCGCCCGGCGCGATCGGGCCGCGCCGCCAGGCCCACCTCGGTCCACGGCCCCCAGTTGATGCTGAGCGCCGGCAGGCCGGACGCCCGGCGCCGGTGCGCGAGCGCGTCCATGAAGGCGTTGCCGGCGGCATAGTTGGCCTGGCCGGGCGAACCGAGCAGGGCGGCGGCCGAGGAGAACAGCACGAAATGATCGAGCGGCGCGTCCCGGGTCAGCGTGTGCAGGTTCCAGGCGCCGAGGACCTTGGGCGCCAGCACGGCCTGGAAGCGGGCCAGGTCGAGCTGTAACAAGATGCCGTCGTCCAGCACGCCGGCCGCATGGAAGACGCCGCGCAACGGCGGCGCAGTTTGGGCGAGGTCGCCCAGCACTTGAGCGATCTGCGCGGCCTGCGCCACGTCCGCCGCGATCACGCGCACCTCGGCGCCCGCTGCCCGCAGCCGATCCACCCGGGTCTGCGCCGCCGGGGACGGCGCGCGGCGGGCGATTAACGCCAGGTGACGCGCGCCGCGTTGCACCAGCCACTCGGCCAGCTTCAGGCCGAGGCCGCCCAGGCCGCCGGTGATCAGGTAAGTGCCGTCGGCGCGGAAGGCCGCCGGGTCTGCCGCCGCCGGCTCGATCTCGGCCTCCGTCGTCACGCTGAGCACGATCTTGCCGATATGCCGGCTCTGCGCCATGTGGCGGAAGGCGGCCTCGGCCTGCGTCAGCGGGAAGACGGTGAGCGGCAGCGGCTGGAGGTCGCCCGACGCCAACTGCCGCATCAATGCGCTCAGGCGTCGGCCCACGACCTCGGGCCGCTCCGCCGCGAGCCGCGCCAGATCGAAGGCGAAGTAGGCCAGGTTTCTGCGGAACGGCCCCAGACCGATAGGGTGATCGGCGTAGATGTCGCGCTTGCCGATCTCGACGAAGCGCCCGTATGGGCGCAGGATGGCGAGGCCCCTGGCGATGGCATCGCCGGCCAGCGAGTTGAGCACCACATCCACACCCTCGCCGTCCGTCAGCGCCAGGGCCTCGTCGGCGAAGGCCAGCGAGCGCGAGTCGAGCACGTGGGCGGCGCCGAGGCCGCGCAGGTAGTCCCGCTTCTCGGCGCTGCCGGCAGTGGCCAAAACTTCGGCGCCGGCGCGTCGGGCGATCTGGAGAGCGGCCAGGCCCACCCCGCCGGCCGCCGCGTGGATGAGGACCCGCTCGCCGGCCTCCAGGCGCGCCAGCTGGTTCAGGGCGTAATCGGCGGTGAGGAAGGCGATGGGGGCCGCCGCCGCCTGTTCCCAGCTGAGCGCCGCCGGCTTCGGGGCCGTCAGCGCGGCGAGCGTGGTGGTATAGGCCGCGAAGCTGGCTGGCGCAATCGCCACCACCTCATCGCCGGGGCGCACCGTGGCCACCCCTTCGCCGACGGCGACGACCCGGCCCGCGCACTCCCCGCCGAGCCGGATCGGGCCGGGCGGCAGGTCCGGGCGCAGGCCCAGGGCCGAGAGCACGTCCAGGAAGTTGAGGCCGGCGGCGACGACCTCGATCTCCACCTGGCCGGGGCCCGGCGGGCGGCGCTCGGCGGCGCGCAGGGTCAGGTTCTCGAGCAGGCCGGCCTCCGTGACCTCCAGCCGGAAGTTGTGATCGGTCTGCGGCTGGAAGAAGCGCCGGGCGGGCGGGGCCGGGGTCCCGGTTTTGTGCGGCGTCAGCCGGGCGGCGTAACGCCGGCCGTCGCGCAGAGCGATCTGGTTTTCGTCACCTCCGGCCGCCAGCTCGGCGAGCAGCGCGGCCCAATCGGCCTCGCGGTTCGCGCTCACATCAATCAACGCCGGATGGAATTCGGGATGTTCGTGCAGCAGGGTGCGGGTCAGACCCCACAACGCGGCGGCAGCGGGGTCCGGCGACTCGCCCTCGGCTACGGCCTGCGCGCCGCGCGTGACGAGCCAGAGCCGGGGCGCGGTTTCCCAGCGCGCCTGGGCCAGCGCCTGGATGAGATGGAGCAGGCCGGCGACGGCTGGTTTCTCCGGCGAGTCTGCCGGCAACGGCAGATAGACGATGCCGCGCAGCGCCGCGCGGCCCGCGCCGAACCTGTCAGTAAGAAGACGAGGGAAGTGGCCGGCATCCGCCGGGTCGAGTTCATAATGCTCCGGCGTGTGGACGGCATACTGCGCGCCAGGGACGGCCCGGATCACACGCCCGCCGTGCGCGGCCAGGCGAGCGCTCAGAACGCGGGCGTCTTCGGCCCCGGCCACGATGAGCCAGTTCCCGACCAGCGCCGCCGGATCGGGGGGCGGAGGCGCCGGCCGCGCCTCCCACACCAGGCGCAGGAACCAGTCTTCAATGGGGACAGGGCGCGCGGGCGCAAGCCGCTGGACGCGCAGACCCAGGACTTCGGCGACCACGCGGCCATCGTCGTCCAGGAGGTGCACGTCGCCGGTCAGCGCGCCGGCCTCCCCCGTGTCGTGGAAGACGGCGTGGCTCCACAATCGCCCGTTGCCGGGGCGCGGCCCGGCTCGAACGTGCGCGGCGCGCACGGGCACCCAGGCCTCGCCCGACGCCGTCCGATCGGCGGGCAGGGCCGCGGCGAGCACCTGGAGGCCGGCGTCCAGCAAAGCCGGGTGCCACCCATAACGGCCGGCCTCGCGGGCCAGCGTTTCGGGCAGGCGCAGCGCGCCCAGGGCCTCGCCCTCGCGGCGCCAGAGATAGTCTACGCCCCGGAAAGCCGGGCCATAACTCAGGCCCGCGGCCGCTAAGGCGTCGTAGTAGGCGGCGACAGCCACCGTCTCCGCGCAACGTTCCTGGATGAGAGCCAGGTTCATGCAGTCCGCCGCCGCCGGCGCTGCCCGCAGCTGGCCGCCAGCGTGTTCTATCCAGGGGCCTTCGGCCGATTGCGAGTCCCGGCTCAGGATGCGGCACCGCACGCCGCCCGGCTGCGGCGTGAGGAGCACCTGGACGATCCGCGCGCCATCCTCGGGCAGGAACAGGCTGCGCTCGAAGGCAAAATCTTCAATGGTGACGGCCTGATCCGGGAAGGCCTGCCCGGCGGCGGCCAGCGCCATCTCCAGATAGGCGGCCGCCGGCAGCACCGCCGCGCCCTGCACGCGGTGATCGCTCAGGTACGGCAGGCGCGCCAGGCTCAGCTCCGTCTCCCAGAAATGCGTCCCGGCCTCGATTGCCGGGCGCAAGTGGCGGCCCAACAGCGGATGCGCGCCGTCGTCGGGCAGCCGGCGGTGAACGGCGGACGCCTCCAGCCAGTAGCGTTCGCGCTGCCACGGGTAAGGCGGGAGATCAACCACCCGGCCGGCCGGGTTCAGGGCGGACCAATTGACGGGAGCGCCGAGCGTGTAGAGCGCGCCCAGGCTGGCGAGCAGGGCCGCCTGCTCAGGCTCGGCGCGGCGCAGCGAGGCCAGAGCCGCGCCGTCGCGCTTCAGTTCCGCCAGGCCGTCGCGGATCGCGCTTACCAGCGCCGGATGCGGGCTGAGTTCGATGAAGAGAGCGTGTCCGGACTCGATCAACTGCCGGAGGGCGGGCCAGAAGCGCACGGGTTGGCGCAGGTTGCGGCCCCAATAGTCGGCGTCCAAATCATGGCCGTCGGTGACCGCATTCGTCACCGTCGAGTACAGCGGGATGGAACCGGCGCGCGGCTGGAGGCCGGCCAGGCCGCTCACCAGCTCCGGTTGAAGCGGGTCCATGTGCGGGCTGTGCGAGGCCACATCCACTTTGACCTTGCGGCAGAAGACATCGCGCGCGGCCAGCGCGGCCAGGACCTCCTCCAGCGCCGCCGGGTCGCCGGAGAGGACCGTAGAGCGCGGGCCGTTGCTCACCGCGGCCGAGA
>DAOUAB010000067.1:0-21517 GCA_034434015.1 Anaerolineales bacterium | reverse complement strand
ATCTACGAGACGCTCTCGGTGGCGTTGATGTCCACCGCGCTGGGCACGCTGCTCGCCATCCCCATCAGCTTCCTGGCCGCCCGCAACCTGATGGGCGCCAACCCGCTCACCCTGGGCGTGTACGTCGTGATGCGGACGATCCTCAACATCGTCCGCTCCATCGAGTCGCTCATCATCGCCATCATCTTCGTCGTCATCGTCGGCCTGGGGCCGTTCGCCGGCATGCTGGCGGTCACCGTCCACACGGTGGCGGCGCTGGCCAAGCTGTTTTCGGAGTTGATCGAGGGGATCGACCCCGGCCCGATCGAGGCCATGCGGGCGACGGGCGCGAACTGGCTGCAAACCATCCGCTACGGCGTCGTGCCGCAGATCGTGCCGCCCTTCACGGCCTTCACCCTCTACCGCCTCGAGATCAACGTGCGCGCCTCCACCATCGTCGGCCTGGTGGGCGGCGGCGGCATCGGTTTCTTCCTGATCCAGTGGATCAACCTGAGCGACTTCCGCGCCGTGAGCGCGTCGTTCATCGCCATCCTGGCCATCGTGGCCTTCATGGACCAGCTCAGCGCCCAGATCCGCCGGCGGCTGCTATGAACGCGCTCCGCCCCCTGCGCACCACCCTCACCGCCCTGGGCCTCCTGGCCCTGGTGGTCTTCGCCTGGAACGGATCGCAGATCAATTTCCAGCGCCTGGTCACGTCGCTGCCCAAGGGCTGGCCGCTGCTGCAGGATTTCCTCACCCCGGACATCCTGGCGCGCGCGGTCGAACCGGTGACTCTGCAACTGCCGGTGCCGGTGCCCTGCGGCTCCGCGCCCGAGGCCCAGCCCGCCGCCAGCGGCCCGCGGCTGGTGCCCAGCGTGGCGTGCGCGGAGCCGCGCGATAAGTTCACGGTGGAGGGGTTCGACCTGGCGCCGGACACCGAGCTGCAGTTGCGCTGGCGCCTGCCCAACGGCCAGTACTTCCCCGGCCCGTTCATCCGCACCGACGCCGACGGCTACTTCCAGGCCGAGTTCGAGGCGCGCCCGATCGTGGCCACCCGGGACGGCGTGCCCAGCCAGATCGAGGTGGAACTGCTGGTGGAGGTCGGCGACCTCAAGCCCAGCCCCACCCTGTTGACCGTGATCGACCTGATGATCGTGACGATCTTCATGGCCCTGATCGCCACGCTCTTCGCGACCGTGGCCGCCGTGCCGCTCAGCTTCCTGGCCGCCCAGAACGTGACCAAGCGCGGCCCGCTCGGGACCACGGTCTACTACCTCACCCGCACGTTCCTCAACGTCTTCCGCTCGTATGAGGCCATCGTGCTGGCGACCGTCTTCGCGTTTTGGGTGGGCTTCAGCCCGTTCGCGGGCGTGATGGCGCTGACCATCGTGACCCTGGCCTCGCTGGGCAAGCTGTTCTCCGAGGCGGTGGAGGGCATCGACCCCGGCCCGGTGGAGGCGCTCACCGCCTCGGGCGCCAACCGGCTGCAGGTGGTGCTCTACGGCATCGTGCCGCAGATCGTGCCCAATTTCCTGTCCTTCATCATCTATCACTGGGATATCAACGTCCGCATCTCCACCATCATCGGCTACGTCGGCGGCGGCGGCATCGGCTATTACCTGGCGCAGATGATCAACACCTCCCAGAACAACAAGGCCGGCACCGCCATCTGGGCCATCGTCATCGTCGTCTGGGTGATGGATTTCCTCAGCGCGGAAGTGCGCAAGCGGTACACGTAACCTCGCCTCACCCCGCCCGGCCCCTGCGCCTCCCCACAGCCCCCGCCGTGGAGAGGCGCGGGGGTGGCGCGCCGGCGCCGGGGTAGGGGTGAGGTCCTTTTATGGACCTCGGCCTGGTCATCGTCAACTGGAACGTCCGCGACCTGCTGGCGGCCTGCCTGGACTCGGTCTATCTGGACCTGGCCGAGAGCGGGCTGCAGGCGCGTGTGTGCGTGGTGGACAACGGCTCGCGCGACGGCTCAGCCGAGATGGTCCGCGCCCAGTTTCCGCGCACGCGGCTGGTGCCGGCCGAGAACCGCGGCATGGGCGCCGGCAACAACCTGGGCCTGCGGACGCTGGCCGCCGAGGCGCCAACGCCTTTCTTCGCCTATCTGATCCTCAACCCGGACACGGTGGTGCGCGCCGGCGCCCTGCGGCAACTGGTGGATTTCCTCCGCCGGACGCCGACGGCCGGCGTGGCCGCGCCCAAGCTGCTCAACGCGGACGGCTCCCTGCAGCATTCGGGCTTTCGCTTCCCGGGCGTGGTCCAGGCCGCGCTGGACCTGTTCCCGCCGCCGGGCCGGCTGGCGCGCCTGCTGGACGCGCCCGTGAACGGCCGCTACCCGGCGGCCTGGTACGCCGCCGGCGCGCCCTTCCGCGTGGACCACACCCTCGGCGCCGCCTTCGCGGTCCGGGCCGAGGCGCTGGCGGCGTGGGGCGGCGAGCTCTTCGACGAGTCGTTCACCCTGTACTGCGAGGAGATCGACGCGCAATGGCGCCTGGCGCGCGCCGGCTGGGAGACCTGGGTGGTGCCGGGGGCCGAGATCGTCCACTACGGCGGGCGCAGCACCGCGCAGGTCGCGGCGCAGTCCTTCGCCCAGTTGTGGACCAGCCGCCGGCGCCTCTACCAGCGCTACCACGGCCCGGTGGTCAACGGCCTGGTCCGGGCGCTGGTCGGGCTGGCGATGCGCAGCCGCATCCGCGCCAACCACCGGCGCAGCCAGCGCGGCGAGATCACGCCCGATCAGCGCGCGGCCCTCAACCAGATGCTGTCGGACGTGAGCCGGGCCTGGCAGGGCCGCCGGCTCCGGTAATCGCCGCATCAGGCCATGCTGCTGGCCGTCATCGTCCTCACCTACAACGAAGAGAAGCACCTGCCGGACTGCCTGGCCGCGCTGGCGGCGGCGCTGCCCTGGGCGGACGAGGTGCTGGTCTTCGACTCGCACAGCGCCGACCGGACGGTGGCGCTCGCCCAGGCCGCCGGGGCCCGCGTGGTCCAGCGCGCCTTTGACAATTACGCCGCTCAGCGGGACGCCGCCCTTCAGGCTTCGGCGGCCGAGTGGGTGTTGTTTGTGGACGCCGACGAGCGCGTGACGCCCGAGCTGGGCGCCGAGATTCAAACCGCCCTGACGCGGCCGGAGGCCGGCTGGTGGATCCCGCGCCACAACTATCTGTTCGGCCGGCTCACGCTCCACGCCGGCTGGTACCCGGACTATCAACTGCGCCTGCTGCGCCGGGAACGCGCCCGTTACGACCCGGCCCGCCCCGTCCACGAGCTGGTCCTGCTGGACGGCCCGGCCGGCCGCCTGCGATCTCCGCTCATCCATCTGAACTATGAGACCGTCGCCGAGTTCGTCGCCAAACAGAGCGCTTACGCCGTTTACGACGCCCAGCGGTTGAGGCAGGCAGGCGTCCGCGCCCGCCCGCACCATCTGGCGACCATGCCCCTGCGGCAGTTCTGGTGGCGTTTCGTTACGCTCCAGGGCTGGCGCGACGGCTGGCACGGCCTGCGGCTCAGCGCCCTCATGGGGCGCTTCGAGTTCCAGAAATACCGCCTGCTGCTGAGCCAGCCAGCCCCCCGGCCCTGAACCGGGCCGCCAGCGCCCTGCTCAATTTCCCTTTACGGCCGCTTGACGCCGGCTTAAGGCCGGGCGCGCATCGTAAAGCCGCAGTCAGAGCCCGCTTCGTGGGAGCGCCTGCTCAACCCACCGGCGGTTGCCGGTCGATTTCTTCAATGCTAGAATTCCGCCCATTGGGAAAGTTATCCAGGGGTGTGACCGTGAGTCACGCGAGCATGAATGAACCGGTCCTGGTTCTGAACGCCAACTACGAGCCGCTCAACGTCTGCAACATGCAGCGGGCCATCGGCCTGCTGATGAGCGGCAAGGCGCGCCTGCTGGAGGACGGCCGCGGCTGGGTCCGGACGCCGCGCACCCAATACCCGCGCCCATCGGTCATCAAGCTGGAGCAGATGGTCCGGCGCCCCCGCCCGCGCGTCAAGCTCAGCAAGCGCGAGATCTTCCGCCGCGACAACTACACCTGCCAGTATTGCGGCCGGCAGACCCACCATCTGACCATCGACCACGTCATCCCCCGCCACCGCGGCGGCCCGCACCGCTGGGACAACCTGGTGGCCGCCTGCCCGGCCTGCAACCGGCGCAAAGGCGGCCGCACGGCCAGCGAAGCCGGAATGCCGCTGCACCATCGGCCGGCGGAGCCCCAGCCGACCGCCTCTTACCTCTTCGACCGGCACATCTCCGACAACGCCATCTGGAAGAAATATCTCGACGGCTGGTAAGCGCCCGGCGGCGCGGGCCTGGCACGCATGGCCGCGCATGTGGGGCGCGCCGCGACGCGTTCATCGGCCTCCGGCCTGCGCCGATGCCGCTGAGGCTTTCGCGAAATTCGCGTCAATTCGAGGCAGGCGCGGGCAGGTCGCCGCCCCCCGTCAGCGACTCCAACAACAGATACAGGTCCCCGGTCACCACGCCGTGGCCGCCCAGCGCCACCGGGATCGGCGCTTCCACGGCGGCCGTGGTCAGCGCCCGGAGGAATTCGTCGGCGATGCGCTCCGGCAGGCCGGCATCCGACGCAAAGCGGTCGCCGGCCGACGGCCACCGGCCGGCATGGGCCAGGGCCACGCGCGTGTCGAAGAAGACGGCGTCGGCCAGGCCGGCGAGCTCCTGGAAGAAAGCGTTTGGCCCCAGACGTTCAAGATGCGCCGCCACCAGCGAGCGGACTTTTCCCGCCGCCTGGCGCCCGCTGGCCGTCATCCCCCGCTCCTCAGACAGCACCCGCACCCAGCAGCGCGTGCGCCGCTCCACCTCCGCCCACACACTGGCCGAGGCGCGGCCGATCAGCGTCAACCGGCCTTCCACCCGGGCCAGGACGTCGCGGGCCGCGCGCCAGCGGGCCAGCATGGCGGCTGGCGGCGGCTGGTCGCGCAGGAAGCGGCCCAGGACCGGCCCTCCCCCGGAGGCCAGGCTCAGGGCGAACAGGTCGGCCGGGGTGTCGATGTCGGCGCGGGTGGCGGCGCAGGCCAGCAGGCCGCGCACCGGCACGCCGGCCTCGCGGCGCAGCACCGGGCCGAGCGCGTTGTCGCGTCCCAGCCGCTCCACCCGCGCCTGCACGGCGTCGGCGCAATTGAAGACGATCCAGTCCGTGGAGAGGGGGTTGTTGGCGACGGCCAACGGCCGGTCCGCGCCCGTCACGGCCTCGACCGCGGCCGCCAGCGCCTCGTCGCCCAACAGCGGCGCGCACCCGGCCCCAAAGTAGGCGTGCGCCGGCGCGGGGTAGGCCTGGGTCAACGCCGCCAGGCGCGCCCCGAAGTGAAACGGCGCGCCGGCCGGGTCCACCTCCCAGGCCGCCGGCCAGCCGGCGCAACGGTCGGCCAGCGCCGGGTCATTGGTGGCCGCCACGATCCGGTCAATCCCGGGGAGGCGGGCTAACTGGCGGACGGTGTCCTCGGCGCTCGCCAGCCGGGCGCCGTTCACCCAGCGTTCGAGCGCGGTTTCACCGCGGCGGCCGATAAAGACGAAGGCGGTCAGCGCCGTCGGCATTGAAGCGGATTGTGCCGGAAACAAGCGGGGACGCAGCCGGCTGCGTCCCCGGAGGCTTGGCCTTCCGCGTCGCGGGCCCGGGCGTCAGCCGATCTCGGGATCGATCAGGCCCAGATTGCCGTCGCGCCGGCGGTAGAGGATGTTCACCCGGTTGCGCTCGGCGTTGAAGAAGACGAAGAAGTTATCGTGGCCGACCAGCTGCATCTGTTCGATGGCCTCGGCCTCGTTCATGGGAGTCAGCAGGAACTGCTTGCGGCGAACGACCAGCGCCGGCTGTTCCTCGTCGGCCTCGACGACCGGCGCCGCTTCCTCCTCAGGCTCCACCGCGACGCTCGCCGCCTCCTGGCCGTCGCCGCGTCCGCGCCAGCGCTTGCCCTTGTAGCGCTCGATCTGGCGGTTCATCTTGTCCAGCACGGCGTCCACGGCCGCGAACACGTCGTTGTGCCGCTCCTCGGCGCGCAGCACGGTGCCCTTGAGCGGGATGGTCAACTGGGCCACGTAACGGTCAGACGCCGAGCGCGCGCTCTTGTTCTCGGTCAGATCGACGCGCGCCTCGCGGATGAGCGACAGGTACCGGTCAAGTTTGCCGACCTTTTTCTCGACATACTCCTGCAGGCGCGGCCGGACATCGACGTCGCGCCCGTGAATAGTGACAGAAACAGCCATCGTGATGCCTCCTCAGAAACTAACCGGCGGCGCCGCCTGGCCGCGCCGGTGAAGATGCTATTCGGTGGCGCCCGCACGCCCGCGCCTCAGCGGGCGCGCCCGAGCGTGAACCCCCACACGCTGCGCGCCCCGGCGGCCATCAGGGCCTCGGCGCCCGCCACCAGCGTGGCGCCCGTGGTGCACACATCATCAACCAGGATCACGGCCCGGCCGGCCACGGCGGCCGGCGACGCCTGGAAAGCGGCCTGGACATTGGCCCGCCGCTGCTCGGCGGACAGGCCCACCTGCGAGACCGTGTGGCGGGTCTTGCGCAGGGCGTCCGGCGCGTAACGCAGGCGCGCCAGCTCGGCCAGCCCGCGGGCCAGGAGGCCGGCCTGGTTGTAGCCCCGCTCCCTGAGCCGCTCGGCCGAGAGCGGCACCGGCACGACCAGGTCGCCGGTCACAGCCCCCTGGGCCCAGGCCGCCGCCAGCAGCCGGGCGAGCGTGTCGGCCAAGATGACATCCCGCCGGTATTTGAGACGATGCAGAGCGTGTTGCAGCGGCCCCTCGAAGAAAGCCACGGAACGGAGGCCGGCCAGTGAGCCGCGCGCCTGGCCGCGGCAGTTGGCGCAGGCGCCGGCGGGCGGCAGGGGGTAGCCGCACCAATCGCAGACGGGCGTCGGCAGAAAGTGGATGTCACCCAGGCAAGACGCGCAGAAGCGTTCGCCGTCACGATCACAACCACCACACCGCGGCGGAAACAGCACATCCACCGCCGCCCACAGCGCCTGGCGGGCGCGATAGGGCCAGGCGGCGCGCACCGGGCCGGGCAGATCAGCCACTGCCGGCGTGATCGGCTCCCCGCTCAGCCGCCCAGGAACCCCAGCCCGAAGTTGCGGATGACCTGTAGCAACGCCGGCGCCAGGAGCACGATGTAGATCGAGGGGAAGATCAAGAACGCCATCGGGATGAGCATCTTGATCGGCGCTTCGTGCGCTTTCTTCTCCGCGCGCTGCCGGCGGCGCATGCGCATCTGGTCCGACTGGATGCGCAGCACCTTGGCCATGCTGACGCCCAGCTGGTCGGCCTGGATGAGGGCGGCCACGAAACTGGTCATGTCGGGCACGCCCATCCGCTCGGCCATGTCGCGCAGCGCCTCGCGCCGGAGCTTGCCCAGGCGGATCTCCTGGATGCAGCGCGCAAACGCCAGCGACAGCTCGTTGTCCCATTTCTCGCTGACGCGCTGCATGGCCTGGTCGAAGCCCAACCCGGCCTCGACGCAGACGGTCAGCAGATCGAGCGCGTCGGGCATCGACTTGACGATGGCGTCCTGGCGCCGCCCGATGCGGCTCTGCAACAGCAGGTTGGGGATATAGAAGCCCAGCACCGCCGCGCCGGCGGCGATCGCCAGCACCTGCGGGACGCTGTTCTGGAACGACAGGAAGAAGTTGGGGTCGGCCGAGATGGCGCCCATCAGCAGGACGAAGCCCCCGCCGACCAGGGCCATGATGATGCGTCCGGCGTAAAACGTCACCGGCTCGATGCCCTTGGGATTGCCCGCCAGGTCGAGCTGGTGCTGGATCGCCTGGAGCGACGACTGGGGCGTGAAGCGCTCCACAAACTCACCCAGCTTGCGCAGCAGCGGGAAGATGATGCGCTCCTGGAGCGGCTGCGACATCTCGATGTCTTCGAGCGACATCGGCCGCTCGCGGGTGGAATATTCCGCCAGGCGCGCCTGCAGCGGGTCGCCGGTCTTCTGCGACCGGAAACCGACCACGACCAGGGCGATGGCCACCCCCAGGACGATGACGCCGGCGACGACGACCAGAAGCGTCTGCGTAGGCATACCGCGGCCTCCTTACACCTCGATGTCCACAATCTTCATCACGATCGAGAACCCCAGCACGATCAGGATAATCGCCAGCGCCACAGCGCCGTACCCGCACAACATGAACTGGTCCGTCTTGAAGAACTCGCCCATGTAGGTGGGGTTGAGGAAATACAGGAAGACGCCCAGGCCGATGGGCAGGAAGGAGATGACGTAGCCCGTCATCATGCCCTGGGCGGTGAGGGTGGCGATCTCGCCCTTGATGCGCACGCGGTCGCGGATGGTGAAGCTGATGGTGTCCAGAATCTCGGCCAGGTTGCCGCCGACTTCGCGCTGGATGTTCATGGCCGTCGCGACGAAGTCCAGGTCCTTGCTCGGGATGCGGCGGGTGAGGTTGGCCAGGGCGCTTTCCATCGGCAGGCCCAGCTGCATCTCCTGGACGACGCGCTTGAACTCGACCGAGATGGGCGGCGGCAGTTCGCGGCTGACGGCCTCCAGCGCCTGGGTGACGCTGTAGCCGGCGCGCAGGCCGTTGACGACCAGGTTGAGCATGTCCGCCAGCTGGCCGTCGAAGCGGTTCAGGCGGGAGCGCTGCTGCTGGCTGACGTAGAAGCGCGGGATGAACAGGCTGATGACGGCCGCCAGCGTGGCGACGATCACGTCGCCGCGCAGGAAGAAGAAGATCACGAACGCGCCGATGGCCAGGATGCCGTGCAGGATGAGATACTCGCCGACCGTCAGCTTGACGTCGGCGCGCGCCAGATCGCGGGCGATCCCCTCGCCGATCCGGCGCCGCGTCAGCGCCTGGTTGAGCATCTCCAGCAGGAAGCTGGGCCGCGGCCCGCCGGCCTCGTCCTTCTTGGGCGCGGTCACGGCCTGGGCGCCGCGCGTGACCTCGTCCAGGCGCTCGACCACCGCCGACTGGCGCCGGTAGACAAAGATCGCCACGCCGATGCCCACGGCCCAGGCCACCACGATGAAGGCGATGATGCCGATGACGACCGGGTTGCCCAACATCAGGATCGTCTCCTAAAACCGGAGCGGGACCGGCGCCTAGTAGCGGGTCCGCTCCCCGACCCCAAAGACCGACGCCGGCAGGTGGATGCCCGCTTCTTCGATCCGCTCCATCACGCGCGGGCGCAGACCGGTGGGGCGCAGCCGGCCGATGACCTTGTTCTTCTCAAAGCCGGTCTGCTCGAAGATGAAGATGTCGGCCATCGTGATCACGTCGCCCTCCATGCCCTGGACTTCGGCGATCTGCATCACGCGGCGCGAGCCGTCCGAGAGGCGGCCCAGGTGGACGATGATGTTGATGGCCGAGGCGATCTGCTCGCGGATGGCGCGCACCGGCAGGTCCATCCCCGCCATCAGGCACATGGTCTCCAGACGCGCCAGGCCGTCGCGCGCGCTGTTGGAGTGCAACGTGGTCATCGAGCCTTCGTGGCCGGTGTTCATGGCCTGGAGCATGTCCAGCGCGGCGCCGTCGCGGATCTCGCCGACGACGATGCGGTCGGGGCGCATCCGCAGCGAGTTGACCACCAGGTCGCGGATGGTGACCTCGCCGCGGCCTTCAATGTTCGGCGGGCGGGATTCCAGGCCGACGACGTGCTCCTGGCGGAGCTGGAGCTCGGCGGCGTTCTCGATGGTGATGATGCGTTCGTCGGCCGGGATGAACGACGACATCACGTTAAGGAAGGTCGTCTTCCCGGAGCCGGTGCCGCCGGCGACGATGACGTTGCAGGCGGCCGTCACGCAGGCGCGGATGAACTCGATGGCCTCCGGCGTCACCGAGCCGTACTCGATCAGCTTCTCGATGGTCAGCGGCTTCTTGAAGAACTTGCGGATGGTCAGCGTCGGCCCGCACAGGGCGATGGGGGGCACGATGGCGTTGACGCGCGAGCCGTCCTGCAGGCGGGCGTCCTCGTACGGGTGGCTCTCGTCGATGCGGCGCCCGAGCGGGGACATGATCCGGTCGATGATGCGCAGGACGTGCTCGTTGCTCTCGAAGATCACGGGCGCGCGCTCGATCTTGCCGCGCCGCTCCACGAACACGTTGCGCGGGCCGTTGACCATGACTTCGGTGATGGTCTCGTCCTGGAGCAGGGGCTCCAGCGGGCCGAGGCCCAGGATCTCCGAGACGATCTGGTCGAACAGGCGCTTGCGCTCGGTGCGCGAGAGGACGATGCCCTCCTCCGCCAGGATGTTCTCGTACAGGTCCTCGATCGTCTTGCGCACCTCGGCCGTGCGCGAGATGTCCATCGACGGATCCAGCTCGGAGAGCAGCTTGTTCTGGACGCGCGTCTTGAGGTCGATCAGGCCGGAGCCGGGGCCGCCGGCGCTGGTGGTGCCGGCGCTGGGCGGGGCGACGCGGCGCATGCGCAGCTCGGCCAGTTTGGAGGCCGTGTCTTCGCCGCCGCTCCCCGCCGCCGGCGGCGGCGGCTGGATGGGCGAGGTGCCGCCCGCCTGACCGGGGCCCTGCGTCTTCTCGATCCGCTTGAGTAACGACATAAGTTACCTCTCCTGCGACCGTGAACTACCCCCCTTGATTATAGTCTATCTTCGGTCGAAGAGTGAGCGGGGCCTGGCGGGCGTCTTCTTGTCGGCGGGCGCTTCCTTGGGCGCGAATTCTTCCTTGAGCTTCTGGACCAGCTCAAAAATGCCCTGGGCCGGCGGCGCATTCTTGTTGGCGCTCACAAACGGCACGCCGCTGTTAATCGATTCGATCACCACCCGGTCGTCGAAGGCGATCTGGGCCTTGACCGGGTGCTTGAAGCGCTCCTCGATGCTCTGCGGCGAGATGCGCCAGCGCCGGTCCATCCGGTTGAGGACCAGCATGATCTTGTCCTTGGGGTACTCGAGCTTCTCGCTGAGGTCGAAGAACTTCTTGACGTTGGCCAGGGTGGGGATGTCGGGCGTGGCGATCAGCAGGATGCGGTCGGCCACGTCCAGCACCGACAGCTCCTGCTCGCGCAGCACGGAGGCCGTGTCCACGATCACGTAGTTGAACTGATGGCGCAGCTCCTCCAGCAGCTTGCGCAGCTGCGGCGCCAGCACCAGCTCGGCGTCCTCGGGCGTCGGCGGGCCGAGCAGGACCTTGACGCCGGACGGGTGGGCGGTGAGCACGTTCTGCAGGAAGGCCTCGTCGATCTCTTCCGCCTGGGACACGATGCTGACCAGGCTGTACTTGCTCTTCAGGCTGAGCAGGACGTGGACGTCGCCGAACTGGATGTTGGCGTCCACCACCACCACCTTGACCTCGTCGCTCTGCAGGGCCACCGCCAGGTTGGCGGCGATGGTGGTGCAGCCGGCGCCGCCCTTCGGGCTGAAGACGACCACGATCTTGCCGTCGACGGCGCCGCCGCGCTTGCCGCCGCCGGCCGGCGTCTCCGGCACGATGATCCGCTTTTCCTTCTCCTCCACCGTCCGGCTCATTTCGCCCAGGCGGCGGATGGCGTTGATCAGCTCGTCGGCCGAGGGCGGTTTGGAGAGGAAATCGCGCGCGCCGGCCAGCATCGCCTGGCGCAGATAGTCCGTGTCCTGCTGGACCGAGACCATGACGATCTGGGCCGAGGGCACATCGCGCGAGATCAGCCGCGTGGCCTGAATGCCGTCCATGTCCGGCATGTTGATGTCCATCAGGATGACGTTGGGCCTGGTCTCGCGCGCCAGTTGCAGCGCCTCCTTGCCCGTGCGCGCCATCGCGACGACGTCGATGTCCGGCTCGAACTGGAGCAGTTTGCGGATGTTCTCGCGCGTCTCGGCGATGTCATCCACAATCAGGACGCGGATCTTCTCGGCGTAGCCAGCCATGCGGGGCTCCTGGTGGTCTTAGGGCGCCGGGGCGGCCGGGGCGCCGGACGGGTTCTCCAGGCCGTACGGCAATTTGGCCGGCAGCGAGATCGCGTATTGCTCGAACATGTACTGCAGCGTCACGCTCTGGGTCGGCGTGCGCTCGGTGACCGACGGGTCCTCGGTGGCCGAGCGGAGCACGTAGGTGAGCTGGACGGCGTTGGGGTAGCGCTCCATCAGCCGCTTGACGTAGTCCAGGACCAGCGCGTCCTGCACCGGCACGGCCAGGGTGATGATGTCCGGCGGCAGCGGGGTGGGCGTGGGGGTGGGCGGCGGCGGCTGAGTGCCTTCGGCCGGCGTAGCCGTGGGCGCCAGGGTGGGCACGGGGATGACGGCCGGGTCCGGCTCGAACTCGCCGACATGCACCACCAGCGCGCGCTGGATGAGGCTCTGGGTCACCAGGCGCGGGCGCTGGCCCTCGCGCGGGACGAGGTAGATCGGCACGTTGAGCACCGGGTCGGTCTCGGCGCGGCCGACCGAATTGGTGGCCGGGCCGCCGCCGGCGACGATGGCCGACAGGCTCGGGCCGGTGATGCCCGAGAAGCCGTCCGCGCCGGCGGTAAAGGTGGAGCCTTCGCCGGTCACCGCCGCCGTCAGGTTGGGCAGCGTGGACTGGAATTCCAGATCGACGTCCACCAGCGCCCAGGAGACGATGACGTCCACCTTGTCGCCGTCGCGGACGCCGAAGGCCACGCCGTCGGAGCGGTTATACGGCAGCGCGATGGCCACGCTGCCGCGCGGGATGCGCAGCGCGGCGTTTGAGCCGAACGGCGCCACCGGCGTCGCGTTCGGATCGGACGTGATCATGGTGCTGAGGATCAGCATGCCGCGGTTGATCGAGACGCGGGCGACCTTGCCCACCACCAGCGCCGGGTCGCTGATCACCAGGTCGGCCGGCACGTCGAAATTCTGCGGCCAATCCAGGACCTGGACCTGCTCCGGCCGGATCGGCTGGCCCCAGGTGATGTCCTGGGCCGCCCGGACCACCTGCAGGGTGGGCGGCGCCGTGGCCGTCGGCTCCTGCGCCACGCCCCCGCCCTGGTCGGGCGGCGGGGTGGCGGCGGGGGGATTGGCGAGCTGCAACACCAGGAAAATGCCGCCGACGCTGATGACGATCAGGATCAGCGCCACAAGGATGAGCAAGCGACCGCGCTGCATTGAAGCCTCCTCTGAGGAAACGCCAGCGATTTAGCGGCGTATGATACTGCCGACAGGGCAAAATGCAAACCGGGCGGCCTCCCCGTCAGGCCGCATCGCCGGCCGGGACGTCCATCACGACCCGCGTGCCCTGGCCCGGCTGGCTGTCGATCTGCAGCGCCCCGCCCAGGAGCTCGATGCGCTCCTTGAGGCCGGCCAGACCGATGGTGCGCTGGGGGCCGCTGAACGCCGCCTCGACGTCGAACCCCTTGCCGTTGTCCTCGACGATCACGCGCACGCGCGTGTCGTCCGTATCCAGCGAGACCCGGATCTGCGTGGCCTGGGCGTGGTTGCGGGCGTTGCCCAGGAGCTCCTGCAGGCCGCGGAAGAGCATGATCTCGCGCACCGACTCCAGCCGGCGCTCCTGGCCGGTGACGGTCAGCGTGGTGGCGATGCCGCTCTTGTCCTTGAAGGCGTCGACGTAGCGCTTGACCGTCGGCGTCAGGCCGAGGTCGTCCAGCATCATCGGCCGCAGGTCGAAGATGAAATCGCGGATCTTCTGCAGGGTCGCGGTCGCCGCCGACTTCATGTTGGCCAGTTCCTGGCGGGCCAGGTCCTGGTCCTTCTCGAACAGGCGCATGGCGATCTCGGACTGGAGCACGAAATTGGACAGGGCCTGGGCCGGGCCGTCGTGGATCTGGCGCGAGAGTTTCTGGCGCTCGCTCTCCTGGGCCTCGACGATGCGCACGATCATGGGCTTGCCGTCGCCGCCCGCCCCGCCCCGCGCCGGCGCCTGCTCCGCCGCCATCGCCTCCAGCGTCTGCAGGTTGCGCCGCATGTACTCGGCCAGCCGTTCCAGGTTCGTCTGGTCGCCCTGCAGCTTTTCCACCTGCCCGCGCATAGCGAACAGGCGCTGCTGGGCGTCCTGCGCGGCGTCGTACGCCGCCTTGATATCGGCCCGGGGCAGCGACTCCAGGTTGGCCTGCATCTGGCGCAGCTGGGCCGTGATCTGGGCGTTGCGCTGAGTGAGTTTTTCGAGTTCGGACCGGCTCTGGGTGACCGTCAGCCGGATCTCTTTGAGCTCGCGCTGAGTGTTCTCCAGCTCGGCCCGCGTCTCTTCGATGAGGGTTTCCAGGATCGTCGGAGCGTCTTGGTCCATGCCGCTGGCGCCTTACTTGGTGGGCTTGGTATCCGGGCTCTGGGACTCTTCTAAACGGACCCAGCCATGCTTGAGGGCGTACACCGCCGCCTGAGTGCGGTCCTCGACGTCCAGTTTCTGCAGGATGGCGGTCATGTGGTTCTTGACCGTTTGATGACTGATCCCCAGCGAATAGGCGATCTCTTTATTGCTCATGCCGCGCGTCACGCACTGCAGGATTTCCATCTCCCGCGGCGAGAGCGGCGAAAAGGCCTCGCGGGTGTCGTTGATGTACGGCCGGCCCGCTTTCTCAACGCCCTCCTCCAGCCAGGCTTGCAGACCCTCCTGATCGTAGACCCGGTCATTAACGACGTAATGTCCCTGGGCCACCCAGCGAACGACCTGGACCAGATGCCGGGGGGTCACGTCCTTCGGGCAATAGGCATGGCTCCCCGCCCGGAAGGCATGCAATTCTTGTTCCAGGTCGTGATAAGCCGTGAGCATCACGATGGAGGTGGCGATCCGCTCGCTCTGGATCTGGCGCACGACCTGCAGGCCGTTCATCTCCGGCAGGTTGATATCCAGTAACGTAACAGCCGGCCGCAATTTCCGGATCAGCTCCAGCGCTTCCTGGCCGTTGCCCCCCTCCCCGACCACTTCCAAATCAGGCTCCCCGACGAGCACATTACGCAAACCCTGCCGGAAGAGTGGATGGTCGTCCACAATCAGAATAGAGATTTTGTCCATATTTATGTGCTTCAGTCGGCCTGCGGTCCTAGTACCGGGGGAGTATAGCAGAAGGGCATCGGGGGTGCAAACAAGCCGCCTTTTGGGGTGCATTCGCCGATGGTGATCAATCGCCAGGCGGCACCTGGGCTCAACCATTGCCACCGTCGCCCCGGCGAAGGCCGGGGCCCAGAAACTCCCGCTCCTCTGCGAGCGTCTGCGCCTGGAGGCCGGCTTTCGCCGGCATGACGTGGGTGATGGGCGTCTGACAGGCCGACGGGTCAACCCAAAAGCCCGAAGGCACCCGCTTTTTTTTACCTTGCCCAACGATAGATCGCCATGTTCTCGCCGCCCAGGGCCAGGCTGAAAGGCGCCCCGGTGCGATAGAGCTCCCGACCGGCCAGGTCACGGGTCAGACCCGGATACCAGCCCGGGAACGTCATCAGGTAGTCGGCGCCGGAGCGCGTCAGCCAGGCCGCCAGCCGGGCCTCATCCCGGATGAAGGGGATGACCTCCGGCGACACCAGGCCGGCCATGTCCAGGACCGGGCGGCCGCCGTAGTACCCGAGCGCGCCGATGTCGTGCGCGGCGACCCTCGCCCCCGGTTCGGTCTGAGCCGCCACCCAGCGGGCCGCCGCCACCATCTCGGTCTCGATCAGGCGCACATCGCGCAGATAGAGAGTCGCGCCGAGGCCCCAAAAGACCAGCCCCAGCGCGACGCCGGCCGTCACCCAGACCCGGCTCAGAAGGCGCGGCCACAGCGCCCGCGCCTGAAGCTGCACGACATCGCTCAACCCGCCGACCCCCAGCGCGACCAGGACCGGGATGACGGGCATCACGTAGCGACCGTACTGATACGTCACCGGGAGGCGCAGGCTGTAGGCCGCGAGGACGGCTCCGGCCCAACCCAGCGGCAACAGGCGTTCCCAGCGCCGCTCGCCCACGGCGCGCCAGGCCAGGGCCGCTATCCCCGGAATCAGCAGGACCTGGGCGCCGATCCAGGGCTGAAGGCCCACCGACCCAACCCGCCACCACAGCGGCAAGTCGCGCATGACGGCGTACTCGGCCTGCTTGGCGTAGAACGTGTTCGGCCAGAGCGATCCGCCGGCCCACAGATTGAAGCCCAGATACGGGACGAAAACCGCCGCGAAGCCGAGGCCGCCGGCCAGCGCCGCACGCCAGCTGCGCCCGTGCGCCAGCCAGGCGCGCGCCAGAGCAAACGGCAGGAGCATCAGCCCGTCCGGGCGGACCAGCACGCTGACCCCGGTCAGGACGCCGATCCAGGCCGGGCGCCGCGCCGGCGCGGCGAAGACCGCCAGCGCCAGCGCCGCGAACAGCACCGTCTCCATCCCGGAGGCCGCCGCCCAGGCCAGATGCCATTCCAGCGCCACGGCCAGGCCGGCCGCCAGGGCCATCCGCCGGCGCTCGGGCCAGAACGGCAGGGTCAGGCGGCCGGCGAGCCAGGCCGCCAGGCCAAGCGTCAGCGCGCCGAGCGCGTAAGTCCAGGCGCGCGGCTCCACGCGCAGCGCATAACCGATCGCCAGCAGGGCCGACCAGAGCGGCGCGGTGGAGCCGGCCGACGGCTGGCCGGGCGTGAACGCGAACTCGCCGCGCGTCCCCAGGTTGCGGGCGTAGGTCTGATGAATCCAGGCGTCATCCAGCGGGTAGCCCAGGTAGCCGCCGGCCAGGCTGACGCCGAGGTAGGCGGCCACGGAAAGCGCCGCCGCCCCGAGACAAAGCAGAAGCGCGAGGCCACGCCGGTCAGGCAGGGCCGAAGGAAGGCGGAAGGAGGCAGGCCCGGTCACGGCGACCCGGCCCTTTCCAGCACATACACATCCCGGCCGGCGGCATCTCGAAATGTGGCGCGCAGCCGAAAATCCGGGCTGGCGGCCGGCGCGACATAGAGGCCTCTCAGGCCGGCGGCCACATTGACGTCCAACACCAGCCAGCGGGCGCGGAAGTCGTCCATGGCCTGGACGAGCGCGGCCTCATCCCCCGCCGGGACCACGATGGCGGGCCGGCCGGTGTGATAGTAGAAGGCCGGCGGGTTGTTGACGGCGGCGCGGCCGGCGCTGGGACGTTCATCCTGAGGGTTAATCGCTTCCGCGCCGGACAGCCAGGCGCCGATCTCGGCGTAGACGAGGTCCGCGCCCTGCGCAGCCGGGACGGACCTGATCCAGACGACCGCCGTCAACGCCAGGCCCGCCAACACCAACAACGCCGTGAACACCGGTTTGGATTTCTCCGGCTGCCAGTGTTTCAAGCGCCGGGCGGCGGCGTCCACGGCGGCGTCCAGGCCGGCCAGCGCCGCCGGGTAGAGGCAGGGCAGCAGGGCCGCCCCGGAGTGGAAATAACCGCCGCGCACGCCCGGGAATGTGAACGCCAGGGTCATGGCCGCGAACAGGGCCGCGCCGTACAGGCCGGCCAGTTGAAAGGCGGCCTGATGGCGCAGGCGCCAGGCGCCGACGAGCAGAAAAGGGAACGTGATGATGTTGGCTTGAGTAGCGACCAGAGATTGGAGATTGGCGGCGAAGGCCTCCCCTTTGCTCGCCAGGATTGCGCCCCACCCCTGCGCCAGGTAACGGGCGATGGTCAATTGCCCGGGCGCATACGTGAACAGGTCCTCGTAGGCCGTCAGCCACAACGCGCGCGATCCGCCCGGCGCGAGCGGCGCGCCGACGGCCAGCAGGTTGCGGGCGAACCACGGGGCCATGATGAGGCCGTAACCGGCGATGAGGAGGACAGGAGGCAAGAGGCAGGCGGCCGGTGGCAGACGGCGGGTGATGAAATTGATCGCGCAGAACGATAAGAGACAAAGCAGGACCAGCACGCCGTCGGCGCGGGCCAGGTGGGCCAGGCCGGCCAGCACGCCGCTGACGGCCAGGCCGACGCCGGCAACTGCCGGGCGCGTCGCGACAGACACTTCGAGGCTGCGGGCGCCGGCCCAGAGCGCGCCGGCCGCGCACAGGCCGAAGAGCGCGAACGAATCGGTTGTGGCCCAGAAGGGGAAATAGAAGGCGCTGAAGAGCGTGAGCAGCGCCGCGGCAACGGCATGCCGGCGGACGCCCGTTGCCGACCGGGCGATGGCATAGGTCAACAGCGGCAGGGCCGAGGCCGCCAGAAGCATGGGGATTTGGGCGGCGCGGAAGAGGGCGGCGTTGTCCAGGCGCGCGCCGGCCGCCCACTCGGCCAGGGACAGGAACGGGGCGGCGACCAGGGAGGTCAGCGGCATCCAGTACAGGTGGCTGGGCGCCGGCAGGCCCCGCACCGGCGCCAGGTAGTTCCAGACGTACGGCTCGGTGAAGCCCAGGCCGCGCGCCAGCTGGAGCGCGCCGTTGAAATAGTAGTAGGCGTCCATGTAGGCCGGCTGGCGCGTGAACCAGGCCGCGCCGGCGTTGACGGCCAGCGCCAGCAGGCCGAGCCAGGCCAGGTCGCGCCGCGCGCTCATGGCCGCAACACCACCACCCCCACGCCGACGAAACGCCGGACCTCCACAATGCGGCCGGCGTTAGCCGTGAGCCAGGCGGACAGGGGTGAGTCGGTCAGCGGGTCGAACACGGCCCAGTTGCTGACGAAGGCGTGGTTGGAGTCCTGCGCGCCGCGCAAGACGACGGCGACGGTTTCGTTCACCGCCTCCAGGGGACCCGGCTGATTGAAGAACAGCCCGGCTATCGGGCGATTGCCGCGATACGGCAGCAGGCACAGGGCCGCTTCGTTATCCTGCCCATACAGCGGCGCGTCCGGGTAAACGGTCTCCAGGAAGCGCGCCGCGCCGCGCCAATCCTCCTTGGCATATTGCGGCGCCAGGTGCAGGCGCACGCTGGCGGCCAGCATCCCGGCGGACAGGACCACGGCGCCGCCCCCCAACGCCGCCCGCGCCCAGAACTCCGGGCGCGCCCGCAGCCCTTCCAGGCCGGCGGCCAGCAGCAGCACCAGCGCAATCAATTCCGGATACCAGTAGCGGTCCACGTACACCGGCTGCCGCCCGAACGAGATCAGCCAGGCGGTTGTCATCGGCAGCCACAGCCACAGCAGAAGAAGCTGACCCGCGCGCGGCGCGCGGGACCGGGCCGCCCAGACGCCAGCGCCCAGGACCAGCAAGCTGGCGGCGAGGACCGGGACGTTCAGCCAGGTGAGCCGCAACGGCTCGGCGCTGATGAAGTTGAGGAGCGTCTGCAACGGCGCGAAAACCGTGATGCGCGGGATCCAGGCGTTATCGACGCGCGGGTTGCCGGTCAGCGCAAACCCCAACTGGCAGAGGGCCGCCGGCAGCGCGGCCAGCGCCTGCCACGCGAACCAGCGCCGGAAGCGGAGCGGATCGCGCCGCAGATGCAGGACCAGAAACACAAATTGGGCGAGGGCGAAGGCCGCGCCCAGGTAGTGCGTGAGATAGAGCGCCGTGTGGGCGGCCACCATCAGGCGCGGCCCGCGTCCCTGCTCGGCCCAGCGCCAGAACCCCCACAGCGCCAGGGCCGCAAAGAGGAGATAGAAGCCGTACGGCCGGGCTTCGCGCGCATACCAGACCGAGAACGGCGCCAGCGCGAGCAGGGCGGCCGCCCACAGACCCGCGCGCCGGTCGAACAGGCTCCGGCCGAGGTGGTAGACCACCGGCAGCGTCAGGACCTCGGCCCAGACCGAGACCAGGCGCAGGGCGAAATCGCTCAGGCCGATCAGGCCGGCCAGGCCGCGGGCGGCCAGGTAGTAGAGCGGCGACGAGAAATTGTCGGTGAGCAGAACGTCCCACATGCCGCGCCACGGCAGCCAGACCAGCAGCCAGCTCCAGGCCTCGTCCAGCCACAGGCTGTGGCGCGTCAGGCCCAGCAGGCGCAGCGGCAGCGCGGCCAGGACGATGGCCGTCAGCCAGACGAAATCGGCGGAGCGCAACGAGGGACGCATCGGGTCACGGCGCCGGAAGAGCGTCCAGGCGCCGGCGGGCGGCTTCGAAGGCCGGGTCGGCGGCCAGCAGGCGGCGGTAAACCTCGGCTGCGCGCTCGACCTCGCCGCGCGCTTCATACAATTCGCCCAGCGGCAGAAGCCGGAGTCCCAGGGCGGGCGTGAAATCGGCGCGGACCACCTGAGGCAGCACATCCAGCGGCAGGCCGCGGCGCTGGAAGACGAAGAAGGCGTGCGGCGTCCAGCCGGCGGAGCCCCAGCCCAGCGAGCCGTAATCGGTGACGGCGTTGAGCACGGCCTGGTAGCGGCCCACCGCCTCCGCCTCCCGCCCGCGCGCCCGGTCGATTTCGGCCGCCAGCAGCAGCGCGTTGATCTGTTCCCCCACCTGCACGGTCTGTACCCAGAGCGCGCTCTCGACGTAGCGCGCGGCGGCCTCCAGGTCCCCGCGCGCCCGGGCGACCTCGGCCAGCCCGCTATACACGTCCAGCCGCTGGCGATCCTGGCGCCACGCCTCGGCCAGCAGCCGCTCGGCCTCGTCGGCCCGGCCATCGGCCAGCAGACCCTGCACGCGCTCGCGCAGCGTCTGGCTCTCGGCCGGCCGCGCCGCCCGCCAGGCCTCCCGGGCGGCGGCGCGCAGGGCTGTCGCCGTCCAGAAACCGGCATCAGCCTGCCCCGGATTGAGGTCGAGCGCAGCCCGGAAAGCGGCCTCAGCCGCCTCGGTCCGGCCCTGCGCCTCCTCGTAGAGGCCGACGTTGAGCCACAGGAACGACGATGAAGGCGCCAGCTCCACGGCCCGGCGCATGGCGGCGGTCGCCTCTTCCCGCCGGCCGGATTGCCAGTACAGGGCGGCCAGGTTGGCGCGCGGCACCGCATAGCGGGGCTCCAGGTCCGCGCCGCGCTCCAGACAGCCGATAGCCCGGGTCAACTCAGCCGGGTCAGCGGCCAGCCGGCCGTGGGCGTAACCGGCCTGCTGCCAGTAGAGCGCCAGCGCCGGGTCGGCCTCGGCGGCCTGATCCATGAACCGGGCCGCGCGCGCCCAATCGCCCGCGCCGGCCGCCTCGATGGATTGCTCCGCCAGCGCTTCGGCGCGCAGCGCGTAGAGGGCGAAACCGCCGGCCGCCAGGGCGGGCAGGAACAGGACCAGCGGGTGCAGGCCGGGGCCGTTTTCGATTGCGCCGCCGGGCGGCTCGGCCAGCACCGCGGCCAGCATCACGATGAGCGGCAGCGCCGCGGCCAGGTAACGCGTATGGTCGTCCACCAGCGAGTGAGTGAGGAACCCGGCCCAGGCGGCGGCGACGGCCGCCCAGCGCGCCCGGCGGCGATAGGCCGCGCCATCCATCGCGTCCACCGCGGCGACGCCGCGCGCGCGCCACAGCGCCACGGCGCCGGCCCCGACCATCAGCGCCGCCGCCCCCAGCCCCAGCAGGCCCGCCTCAGCCGCCAGGTTCAGGGGGACGCTGTGCGCGTGCAGGAAAGGGCGTTGCGGCGGGACCGAATTGGCGCGCATGAATTCGCTCGGGTAGACGCCCGGCCCTTTACCCCACAGCGGCGACTCTCCGAAAGCCGCTACCGCCGCCGGCCAGAACTCCTGGCGCGCGAACAAGGCCGGCCCCTGCGTGGCCGTGCGCAGGAACAGCGCCCGCGCGGCGAAAGCGCCGAACGCCGCGAGCACGACCAATCCGAGCAGCGCCAACACCACCGGCCGCGCCCGCAACGCCGACCAGGCCCGCCGGGCCCGCGCGGCCGCAGCCGGCGAGACGAAAGC
>DAOUAB010000066.1:0-25328 GCA_034434015.1 Anaerolineales bacterium | reverse complement strand
GCCGGTCGTTCATGGTCGCGATGATGGCCGTGTACTTGCTAGCCTTGCCATCGGCCATCATCTGCTGGAAGCCCTTGCGGTGCCGGCTGGCGCCCGACAACACGTCGATGAAGACGGCGGCCACGGCATAACCGCGGCGCTCCGCGTCCTCCCAGTTGATGCGCCACTGTTCAGGCAGCGAGTGCTTGTCCTCCTCGCTCTGCTTGCGCGAGGAGACGCGCAGGTACAGGACCGCCTTGGGCCGATCATCAGTCAAAGGCGTCTGGAAGTAAAAGGTCGCGAAGTAGCCGTCTTTCTGCGGCTTGAGTTCCTGATCAGCTGGATAGGGTGGAATGGCCATGCCTGTTACCCCTCCCGTTTCGCCGCGCGGAGTGTGAGCAGAGCATCCCGGAACTGGCGGTCCTGGAGCTTCTGAGCCAGCAGCAGGATGATGGTCTCCCAGCGACGGTGGCCATCAATTTCGGAGGTGGGCACCAGATAGATGCCATCCCGCCAGTGGACGCCCTGTAGACCCACGACTGTTCCGGGCAGGGCATCGTCGGGAATGAGCACGTACTCCGCCGCATCTTCCGGACCCGTACTGTTTGAAGGAACTGGCTTGTTTGCTTTCATGCCGCTCATGAAAGCACTGCGCGACAGCAATTTCGAGCCCTGGCGGAAGAAGGGGAGAAAGAGTGTGGAAAGCATGCTATCCCTGTGAAGGGCCAAGGCATCTTGAGCGGCACAGGGAAAGCAAAGCGGGCAACACGCCAACAGACGGCCTGCTGCCCGCTCATGCTAGAATCGCGTCAGCTGCGCCGCCGCCAACCCCGGCGTCGTGGTCAGGGCCTCGTGTGTGTTCCCGCACCCACGCGGCCCGTCTTTGGGGCTAAATACCCCTTACTATATGGGGTATTATAACTTCAGTTTTCCTCTTGCGCTAGGGTCTTGGACCACGCCGCTTATCCGTGGATTGCTTCGCCTCATTCATATAGTGCAGGAGGCTGGGGCGGCTGACCTGCCAGACCGTCACGATCTTCCGGGCCCCAATCTTTCCCGTTCGGATCAGCTCGCGCAAATGGTCCGGGTTATAGCCGGATAGTTGCACGGCTTCCGTCACGCTGATCCAATCCTCGGGCTCGACCATAACTGGCATTTTAGCTCTGGTATCAGACCGAGAGCAACCGCAAACGCGGTTCCTTTCCCCAACTTTTCCGTTCCTCTTCTCCCAGCTCTGGAGCAGAGCCGGGCTCTTTCCCATAATCGAAGCATCTTTTTCTAGCTGCGGTCCAGGCGCTCGTCCCTGGAGACCGCCACATCGTCGGCACCGTTCCGGCGTATCAGACGAGCGGGTGACGGGCCACCCCAACGACCCGACGAGACGCGCGCCCGTGGCGCGTACCCTGAGCCCAGAGCGCCACAGATGGCGCCGTGAGCGAGCCTGTCTCACAGAGGCAAATACAGGTGGCGGTGGCCAAACATCGCCGAAGCCAGGCGCGGGGCTGCCCCGCCGGCTGGGAGAGACACGGGCAGCCAAATGTGAAGGTGCGTTTATGGCGGCAAGGCTCGACCATACGAACTGCCCCCCGACGCGAACATGGCGCCGGGCGATACACGGCGTTATCCCGGCGAGCGGCATAGCCCGAGCGCCGATCCATTCGACGCAGACCCTAACCGGTCTGCTTTCGCTCGGTCCTCGGCGCTGACGACCAAGCGCCGGCGCTGCCCATCAGGGCGCGTGCGCAGGCCAGGACCCTAAACCGGCCTGAAGAGCGGCGAGACACCGCACCCCATCTCGCCCTACTCGCTCAAACTCACTCAGTGAGGGGCACCCTGGCCGGGCCTTGGCTCGGGCTGCGCGGGCAGTTCAACGGGTATGAGGTGTCGGGCATGGAAAGATACTTAAACGGGCACAGGCGCTCCGCCTGGCCGACGGAGGGGCTATGTCTGGGAACAGCATCAAGGGCAGGACGAATCGAGTAACACGAAATTCAAGCCGACCATTTCGGGACACCCGAAATTCACTCAGGAGAGGAGCCTACGACTATGACCTTGAAATCGGATGTGACCTACTGCCTGAACGCGCTCAAGGGCTTCGGCCAGAGCCGGCACCAGGCGCTGCGGACCGGCACCGCCGGGGAGACCATCTTCGCCGTGCGGACCCTCCAGCACTACTGCCGGCTGGGCGTGACCTTCGCCGAGTGGTGCCGGGACAGGTACGGCGTGAAACGGCTCAGCCAGGTCACGCCCGCGATGACGGCGGACTTCATCGTCGCGCTGCGCGGACGGGGTCTGTCGCCGGCCACCGTCAATACCTACGTCTGCGCGATCAAGAAACTGGACGCCGGCTTGCGGAAAGTGGGATGGCGCCGTCCGGACGCCGAGCCGCTGGTGGGCGAGTTCCATGGCCGGCGGGCGGATGTGGTGGCCGACCCGTACTCGCCCGAAGATGCCGAGCGCCTGATTGGAGTGCTGTCCCGGATTGACCCGCAGTACGGTGGGGTGGCCCGGCTCCAGCGAGTGAGTGGCCTACGGGTGAGCGAAGCGGTGCATGTGCAGGCACACTGCATTGAGCCGGACGGGCACTGGATCCGGCTCGCCGGCCCAGGCACCCACGCCAAGGGCGGGAGGCCGCGCACGGTCCCGATCCTGGCCCAGCACCAAACGGTCGTGGCAACCTTCCAGGAACAGGGGTTGGCCCACACTGACGGGCACGTCTTCCAGCAGCGCCAGTCCCTGACCGCGGCCGTCAAGCGCGAGGCCAGCCGCCAGGCCGTCAAGCTCGGGATCGAGGTCGGGGACGGCACCCACTCCTTCCGCAAGCTGTATGCCAACGAGCTCTACCAGCATCTCTTGCGGGAACAGCAGCTGGAGCGTGACGACGCCCGGCGGGTCGTGACCCAGGCCCTGGGCCACAATCGGCTGGAAGTCCTGAAGGCCTACCTGGTCGAAGAACCGGAAAGGAAGGAGAACGATGCAGTTGCATAGCGCGATGATTGACCCACTCATCATCTGGGCCCGCGACCAGATCTACTGGGCCGGTAAGCCGCCGCCCCCGCTCTCCAGCCAGGAGCTACGCGAGGGCGAGCCCCTGCACTTTGACGACGAGTGGGACCAGCTGGCGGCCCTGGGCTGCCTGCGGACCTGGCTGAATGAGCCGGCCCAGAGCGGGGTGCTGGCCGAGCTCCAGTTCGGGCTCTCCCAGCTCGGCTGGGACACGCCCGGCCCGGCCGGCCGGCGCCTGCTCTCGGACCTGCTCTGGAACACGCTCCTGGCGCGCTTCTATATCTCACCGCAGCTCATCCGCCCGCGCTACGACGAGGACTTCCGCGGCCGCCTGCACCGGAGGGCGCCGGACTTCTGCGTCCAGGTGGTCGAGGCGCCCTACAACCAGGAGCGCTGGGAACGCACCGCCTGGTATGTGGAGGTGAGCCTGGCCATGCCGGGGCGCGAGAACTACCAGGAGCCGCTGGAGTGGGTGCTGAACGCTCTGCTCTTCTTTGATGTCGAGCTCGGCCTGACCGCCCAGCCGCTCTACCGCCGGCGGCACCGGAAAGACAATGAGGTCGAGAGCGGCCTGGCGCGGCCTGAGACGGCTGAGGCGGAGCTGGTCGGCCCGCCGCTCTGCCCGAAGTGCCACTCCCTCATGGTGCCCAAGCGCAAGAACCGCTCCGGCCGACCCTTCTGGGGTTGCCCCCGTTACCCGGTTTGTGACGGCGCCCGCGATTGGGCGACGGCCAGGCTATGACGAGAGCGAGACCGCCGTGTACAGCACAGAAATCGTACAGCACACCCGTCCACTCGCCGGCTGGCTGCCTGTAGGCGACGACCGGCTGGCGCAGGCCCTGGGACGGCTGAGCGCCGAGCAGCGGGCGGTGGTCTTGGCCCCGCCGGACCAGGCCAGCCGGGTGTTGGCCGGGCCTGGCTCGGGCAAAACCACGGTGACGGTCTTGCGCTATGCCTATCTGGTGGCCCGCGGCATCGCGCCCGAGAGCATCGTCGCCGTCACCTTCTCGCGCACGATGGCGCTCGAGCTGCGCGCCCGGATCAAGGCCCTGTTCCCGGCCGGCTGGTGGCACGAGCACCGGATGGCGCTGGAACAAATCACGACGATCCACGCCCTGTGCCGGCGGCTGCTGTGCGAGTCCGGCGACCCGCGCCGCGACGTCGCCAAGCCCTGGCAGGTCAAGAAAATCCTGAAGGAGCTGGCCGGATGTTACCGGCCCGCGCCGGACCGCGAGCTGCCGGTCGCGTTCATCAGGGATATGATCCGGCGCGCCAAGGCCTGCAGCGTGAGTGAAGGCGACGCCCGCGCCTTCTTTCTTTCACTGCCGGGCCTGGAGCCAGCGGCGGCGGACTGTTTGTCGTGGCTCTATGCCGGCTACAACCGCCGGATGCGCAAGGAGCGGCTGTTCACCTATGACGACATGCTGGGCGATGTCGAGATCCGGCTAAAGGACGACGCCGCCTTCCGCGAGCGCTGGCAGAGCCACATCCAGTACATGTTCCTGGACGAGGCCCAGGACACGGGCGCCCAGGCCATGCGCATCCTGGCGACGCTGGCGGCCCCTCAAAACACCATCCTGGTCGTCGGGGATGGCGACCAGCTGCTCTACCGCTTCGCGGGAGCCGTGCCCGAACACAACCTATATGGAGGCTTCGACCGGCTCTTCCCGGAGGCCCGCACCTACTGGCTGAGCATCAACTTTCGCTCGACGCACCAAATCGTGCAGTGTAGCCAGCGCCTCATCGCCCATAACTACACCGCTCACGGTGGCAGCCAGCCGGATCGCTTTCGCAACCCGATGATGCCACGGCCGGGCGCCCCCGATGGCGAAGTCATGACCTTTCAACTGCTGGCGACCGCTGAAGATGAGGGGCGGTGGGTCGTGGGCCAGATCGAAGCCCTGTTGAAAGGCGGCCGCCGCCTTGGTGATTTCTTCGTCGGGGCGCGGACCAGGGCGCAGCTGGCGTTTGTCGAGGACGAACTGGCCCGCCGCGATCTGCCGTTCGTGAACCTGAACAGCCAGTCCTTCTGGCTTCGCGGCCACATTCGCGACCTGATCGATCACCTGGCGCTGGCCCTGGACCGGGATAACACCGAAGCCTTCCGCCGCATCTGTAATACCCCGTCCGCGCAGCTTACTCATCGCGGCCTGGGCCGCAAGTTCCTGGAAGCCTGCCGCGGCCGATGGTCGGGGATGGCAAAGGCGCTCCGCCATCCTGAAAGCTGGCGCTGGCAGGCCGGGGTCGCCGACCTGGAGGCCTGGATGGACGCCATCGCCGCGCAAGCTCGTACCCGGCGGCCGGCGGTGGTGTTGCGAATGGTGCTCGACGGCGGTTACCGGCAACACCTGGCCCGGACCGGCGAGGTGAGCCCGGATGCAGTGGCTGAAGACATCCCTGATGAGCGCCTGGACGAGATCGAGGCACTGCTGAAGATCGCCGAGCGCTTCGAGAGCTGCCAGGCTTTAGTGGTGTATGCCCGCCAGCGGGCACGTACAGCGGAACGGGCCGGCGACCACCTGGCCGGTAACATCGTCCTGTCCACCATCCACAAGCTCAAGGGCCAGGAGCGCCCGGTCGTCTTCGGGATCGGCTGGTGCGAGGACGCGCTCGAAGCCGGCGACGAAGCGGTCGGTTATCTGCCCCACAGCTACAGCCTACGGGCCGAGGACCGGCATGCGGTTGAAGACGAGCGCTGCCTGGCCTATGTGACGGTGACCCGCGCCCGGGACCTGTGCCGGTTGTCCGGCATTGCCGAGCACACGCGAACGGGCTTCGCGCTCATCCCCAGCCGTTTCGTGGCTGAGATGGGCCTGTGTCCCGCCCATATGGTGAGCAAACGCCAACTGTTTCAAAGGTTCGCTGAGCGGCCGATGCCTATAATGGACCGGCGTTTCTAACCGTCTCCGCTCTTGTGTCTTCCCTATGTCTTCCACGGTTTACCTCCATGCCTCCGGGCGGGCATTCAAAAAAGCCCTGACCCTGCTCTGCACCGACTCCCTGGCTTTTGGCCGCGGACCCTTTGGGCAACCCAAGGCGTTGCAGCGCTTCCTGGGCGATCGCTACGCGGATCTCGCCCAGGATCGTCGAAAGTCGGATGAACTGGCGGTGCTCGGGCTCAAGTCGCTGGTGCTGCGGCTAATCGCCAAGGCCATTGATGACAGTGACCTGCATCTGGCCGAGGGTCTGATTATGCTGTGGCACCGATACCTGGAAGCCATTGGGTCCGGCTCAGCCCGGCAGGTTGCGCCCGTGGGCAACGTGCTGCGCTACAGCGCCAAGCCCGATCACCGCCAGGTGATCGCCGAGGCGGTATGCAGTGAAGTGCCGTTGACCCACAGGCAGGCGAAAGAAGTCTCGGGAGCCATCCGTGATTTGTTTCTGGATCTGCGCGGGAAGGACCCCGGCGAGAAGCTCACCCGCACCTACGCCAATTACCTGTACCGGGCCCTGGAGACTGTTGCCCACGAGCCCGAACTGGACGGCCTGCTGGAGGTAGAGCCGCCGGCGGCCAACTTAGAAGATGAAGTTGAGCTATCCGATGATGGCGCGGAAGAACCAGGAGTGAGAGTGTCCGAGGCGGCGGTAGCGGAAGCTTCCTGGTCTGAACCGCCACGTCCGGACCTATTGGAGCCATTGGTTGCCTATATCAAACAGCAGTGTGCTCAGGCCCCGGCTGCCTGTGGACTCAGCCTGCCGATCACACAGGCCATCCCGCGCCGGTTATCGATATGCACTATCCGAGGCACGCCGGCGCTACTTGATGCTGGCTGGCCACAAGCACATGGCACTCCACTGACATCCGTGGTGTTGGCTGGCACTCCTGGCAGTGGCCGGACGACGTGGCTAAAGTGCCTGGCCTTCGATTGGGCCTGCGCCTGGCTGCCGGGCGCGCCGCTGGCGGTGTATGTCCGGGCCGGGGAGTTCCTGCCCTTCGCGCGTAACCGGCGCAGCGTCTGCGCCTTCACGGCGCGGAAGGTGTACCCACATGTGGGCGCGGGCCGAGTTGAGCGCGCTGATTTGATCCAATCCCTGGAGCAGCTTGACGAAGACGGGCGTGTGCTCTGGCTCGTAGATGACCTGGACAGGCTGCCGGCCGCCGACCAGGCCGAGGTGCTCGGCCAGCTGGCGCTCGCACCGTCAGTTATTGTGGCGACGGCCCCTTGGGAAGCCGAGCAGACGGTTGAAGCCATGTCTCAGCCGCACCTGGCTCTGGCGACGCTGGAAGACCTTACAGCGGCCGATCAGGAGTACCTGGCCCTACGACTCCTGGCGGAAAATAATCCCGACGCCGTTAAACTGCCCCGTATCCGCTGGGCGCTGGCCGAGGTCCCACACCTGGTGCGGCGACCGCTCGGCGTTGCGGCCGTGGCGGCCCAGGTGGCCGCCTGTGCCAGCCACCGGGTGGCAATCGTACGGCGCGCCTTGGCAGAGTTATTCGAGCGGGCCGGCCTCCCTGCCCTAACCTGGAGCAGCGATTGGTCCTCCCAGTCGCCGCTGACCCGTGGACTCCTGGGTCTCGCGCGGGCCAGCGCGATGCAACATTTGGAAAGCATGGAGCCGGTGGGTCTGTCACAGGAGCGCGTCCGGCAGATTGTAGAGCCTGATACCTGGGCCGATGTGGAACGGTCGCGGCTGCTCCAGCCGGGGGTAGATGGCCGCCACCGCTTTGTAGAGCCCGATGTGCTGGCGTGTTTGGCGGCGTTGGCCGATCCTAAACGAGCTAACTGGGCGCTAAATCGGCCAGGTTGCTTTGCGCCTGACCTGGCCGAACGCTTGGACGATTATCTGTCAGCGATGTGGGAGCTGGCGGGGCATTAGCCAAAGAGCCGGCGCAGCAGACCCGGCTCGGCCGGGCGGATCGGCCGGCCAGCCCCGTCGATCAGGCGCTTGGAGATGCCAGGGTGGAGCCGCTCCGCCAATCCCAAGGCAGTGCGGGCGGCAGCGACCTCGAATCGCTTCTCGTGGCGAATGAGCGAGTCGAGAAACTCGGGATGGGGAAACGAGAACTCGCCGGCCTCGGCCAGTAGCACCCTTTCAGGCTGAGGGTTGAAATGCGGGGGCTGCAGGCGTGTCTGGATGAAGGCCTGGGTAGCCGCGTCATCATGTCGGCCAACCACCACAACGTAATCGGCGATGTTCGCCAGGGCTGCAGCGCGCAGCGTGTCCAGGCTTTGGCCGAAGTCCACGATGACCACCTCATAGCCAAGCAGAAGGACCTGTTCGTGCAACGCCCGGACGAAGGCCTCGCCGCGTTGGGCGCCCAGGTTGTCGGCATAGTCTGCCGGGATCGCGCCCGGCCCGACCAGCAGGTCGAAGTGTCGATCCCAGAGGGGATGCCCGAATGCCACGCCGTATGGAGCGACGGCGCCCGGAAGATCATCTGGCTCGAGTCTCTCGGAGGCGAGGAAACGCCCGAGCAAGACTTCAACTCCTCTGGTGCTGGTCAGGCCCAGATTCTGGTCGGCCCCGAGACTTAGGTCTGCTAACAGAGTGCGGCGGCTGGCAAGAAGACCGTAGACCGCCGCCAGGCTGGCAGCTAAGCTAAAAGAATGTGAGCTGGGTTCGGCTCCCAACACCAAGAGCTTATGGGCCATAATAACCACCGGCAACGGCGATGCTTGACTGGCATCCCGTATCGATTTGAGATAATAGCATAATGCCTTACTGTTAGTGCGATTACCCTGGCTGGCCCTATTGGAATCGAACATTTGGACCTTTGGCGGTATGCTGGTTTTGCGCCATAATCAAGTCCCATGGGTTTTCCTGCACACCCCTTCGGGCTTCTCAAACTCCGAGTGCTCGTCTCGATCCTCGGCGAATCACCCCACGCCGGCTGGTGGAAGACGCAATTCTTCTCCTCCACCGGCCTAAGTTACCTGGGCCGGCTATATCCTCGGAGCGCTTTCGCCGCCGCGGTGCGCGCCGCCGGCCATGCCGCGCGGGCCGTCCACGACAGCAGTATCGGCATCGGACATGTGTTCCATGCGTTTCGGTTGCCGCAGTCGGAAGAACTCCACCTCGAGGATGCTTTACGCGAGCACCACGCGGACATGCAACAGGAGCTGGCGCCCAAGCTGAGCCTGACGAGCGCGTTGATTGCGGAATTGGAGGCTCTGGCCGAAACGTCCTCGGCGGGCGCCCGCGGCCCGGTGCAGTTGGGCTCTCTAAAGGACCTGCAATCTGGAGCTTGGGTGAGCGGATGCGCCGCAGCGTATGCCGGCGCTTTCCGCGAAGGGGCCAGGGTTTTTCCGTATATCCGTTCAAAGCAGACTGCGCCATGACGTTGTCCGTTGCCGAGCAGGCCAACCACCGCTACACAGTCAGCGGGATCATCAAAGGGGCCGCGAGCATCGAGGAAATCCGCGCCCTGCTTCATTACTGGTCGCCGGGCGAGAGTCCCCTCGCGCTGTGGCAGCGAGTCCGAGAAGAGGGTCTGCTTGGGAAAGCCACGGCACACCGCGCAGAGGACCTGGTGTTGCGGGTTTTTCGGCCCCGCTTGCTTTCGCCCACCGATGCTCCCGCCCGTCACCTTAAGTTGTTTTTAGAACTGCGGGGCTCAGAGCAGGCGTTTCGCGAGCTGCTGCTGATCCATGAGGCCCGGGCCGAGGCTATTCTGTATGACTTCCTCTGCGAGAAGTTCTGGCCAGCCTGCCGCACGGGTGCCCTGTGGCTCGGGCCTGATGATGTGCTGGATTTCCTGGACCACGCCTTCGGCCGGGGTCACATCCGGCAACAATGGTCGGCCTACACGCGAAAGCGCGTGGCGTATGGCCTGTTGGCGGCGTTGACGGAATTTGGCTTTCTGCGGTCAACCCGACCGTTGCAGCGTGAAATCGTCCCCTATCGGATGAGCGACGCCGGCCTGGCCTACTTGGCCTACGACCTGCATTTCACCGGCCGGCCGGACGCGGCAGTCGTCGATCATCAAGACTGGTGCCTGTTTGGCCTCGACCGCGCGCACCTGCTCGATCGGCTGGACAGCCTGGGACCTTCCCTCGGACTGGTGGTCCAGCGCGCCGGGGACGTAGTCCGGATCTCGTGGCCCCACGACACGATGGAGGCGGTGATCCATGCCATCGCCCGATGACGATGTTCTGGAGCAGGACTTTCTAGCGCTGCGGCAACTTCTGAAGGAGCCCGCCTCGCTGAACCCGGCTCATAGCGATCCGATCTACTACTTCGTCTACTCCCCTGAGCATATGCTGGATGTCAAACGGCGTCTGGCAGCCTGGATGGGGGCGCTGCGCAATGACGGCTTCGAGCCGGTGCGGGTCTCGCTCAGTGACGTTCTGCGGGAGGTGATCGACGCCTCCGGGCGCTGGGACCAATGGCTGGAGTTGGAGTCAGAGGCGGAGCCCGCCGAGATCAACGACTCTGTTCGCGACGTTCTGGTCCGCGACAACGCCTTCGTCAATCGCGTGGCGGAGAAGATCGCGGCCGGCGGGCCTAAGGCCGTGATCCTGCTCACCGAGTCCGAGACGCTGCACCCCTACTTCCGTACCCGCGCCATCGAAAGCGCCCTCACCGGGCGCGTGCCACACCCGACCGTGATTTTCTATCCCGGCAAACGGTTCGGACAGTACGGGCTGAAGTTCCTGGGTTATTACCCCGAGGACGGCAACTACCGCTCCACCCTAGTCGGCGGATTGTGAGGGGTGGGGCCTTCTCGGAAGGCTGACTTATGAAGATCCGCGATCTGTTCTCCAAGAACCGCCGCATCGACCGACGCATCGAGAAGGTCATCGACTACTCCGCGCTGGAAGATGACCGGCTGCTGGCCGAAGTACAAGAGTACGAGGCCACGGAAAACGTCGAGCATTGCTTCCGCAAGTTTCTGGAGAACTACCGCGCCGGCGTCGAGGGCGGCCAGGTCACAGAGATCGGCCTGTGGGTTTCCGGCTTCTATGGCTCCGGCAAGAGCTCGTTCACCAAGTACCTGGGCCTGGGCCTGGACCCTGCCTTCAGGGTCGGCGAGGCGCCATTTGTCGACCTTCTGGCGGAGCGCTTTCGCAGCTCGGACCTCCCCGCGCTGCTGAAGTCGGTGGCCAAGCGCGCGCCAACCGCTGTGGTGTTCCTGGACCTGGGCGCTGAGCAGTTGGCCGAGAACGCCGCCGCGCCAGTGTCCACGGTACTGTACTGGAAGGTGCTGCAATGGACCGGCTACTCTAAGGACAAGAAGCTGGCCCAACTGGAACTCACTCTCCGACGGCGCGGCAAGTACGACGAGTTCTGCCGTCTCCACCAGGAGCGCTGGGACCAGCCCTGGGAGGAACTCCACAACGATCCCCTGATCGGCAACGCTCATGCCGCCCAGATCGTGCCGAAGGTGCTGCCTGAGGACTTCCCCACACCGGAAAGCTTCAGCCGGCTGAGGTTCGACGAGGCCGCCAACCTGCGCCACCGTGCGCAGGAAATGATCGAGCTCATCCGCAACAAGACCGGGAAGCAGAACGTCATCTTCCTGATCGACGAGGCTGGCCAATACGTGGCCCCGCGCGGCGAACTCATCCTCAACCTGGACGGCCTGGTGCGCGATTTCAAGGAGTTGGGCCAGGGCCGGGTCTGGGTGATGGCCACCGGCCAGCAGACCCTGGCCGAGATCGTGACCCGGGCGCAGTACAACTCCGGCGAACTGAATAAGCTGCAGGCACGCTTCCCGATTACGATCGAGCTGGATGCGCGCGATATCAAGGAGATCACCTACCGGCGCCTGCTCACCAAGACCCCTGAGGGCGAGGCGCAGCTCAAAGCGTTGTTCAAAGCGGGCGGACAGGCGCTGATCACGCACACCCGCCTGAGCGGGACGTCCCTCTACAAAGCCGACCCGGACGCGGATACCTTTGCGCGCTTCTACCCGGTGCTGCCCCAGCACTTTGACCTGCTGCTGGAGCTGATCCGGACCCTGGCGCGTTCTACCGGCGGCATCGGCCTGCGCTCGGCGATCAAGGTCATCCAGGATGTGCTGGTGGACGTGAACAAGCTGCGCGCCGTGGGCACCCAGCCGGCCAAACCCCTGCTGGCTGACCGGGAAATTGGCGCGCTGGCCTGCGCCGACGATTTCTACGACACGTTGCGCGCCGACCTGCTGAAGGTCCTGCCGCACGCCGTGATGGCCGTGGACCGCGTGGCGCAAATCTTTGGCGACCGGCCGCTGGCCGTGCGCGTGGCCAAGACCGTGGCCGCCCTGCAGCCGATTGAGGGCTTCCCGTGCACGGCCGAGAACATCGCCGCCCTGCTTTACCCGCAGATAGCCAGCCCTGGCCTCCTGCCCGAAGTGCAGGAGACCCTGCGCGCGCTCGTGGCCGAGAAAGAGATCGGCTTGGTGGAGGACCCCAAGGCCGGCGGCTATGTCTTCCTCTCCGACAAAGTGCGCCCGCTCCAGCAGAAGCGCAACGCCCTGAACGTGACCTCCGGCGACACGGCCCGCATCCGCAACGAGATCCTGGCCCGGAACATCTTCGCCCCTCAGCCAGGCGCTCGGCTGGAAAACGCCAAGGACGTCCGGGCCGGCGTGCGCCTGGGCAAGCAGTGGATTGTGGGAGATAGCGAGGACATCACCTTCCGGCTGGAGTGGGCCGACGGCGGCGCTTGGGAAACACGCCGCACCGCGCTGCTCACCGAGACCGCGGCCCAAACGGAATGGCGCAATGCCATCGCCTGGCTGGCGCGCTCCAGCGATATCGTGGAAGAGCTGCTGCCCGAGATCTACAAATCCGAGCAGGCGGCCCGGCTGGTAGATGAACGCACGGCGGACCGGGACGAAGTCCAGTTCCAGCGCGCCGAGCTGAAGCAGGCCGAGCGCGGCCGGGAGGAAGTGGAGAAGCTGCTGCGCCAGGCGCTCCTGGCGGGCACGCTCGTCTTCCGCGGCCGGCCGGTTCCCGCCGCCGAGCTGGGCGAGACGATCGAGGCCGCGGCCCGCGAGATGCTCAGCCGCGCGGCGCGCGAGGTCTTCCAGTATTACCACCTGGCGCCGCTGCGCGCCAGCACAGACCTGGCGGCCCGCTTCCTGGGTGTCGAGAAGCTGGAACGGATGCCGGCCGAGCACGACCCCCTGCGCCTGGTGGCTAAACAGGGCGGCGCCACCCGCGTGGACGTCAACCATCCGGCCCTAGCCGAGGTGCTGCGCTCCTTCCAGGGCAAATTGGAGGAGGCCGGCGGCGGGCGCCTCCAGGGCAACACCGTTCAGGACCTCTACGCCGGCCCGCCCTACGGCTGGTCCAAGGACACGGTGCGCTACCTGTTCGCGGCGCTGCTGATCGCCGGCAAGGTGGAGTTTCACACCCCGGACGGCGTGCTCAAAGTGGCCGGCCCCAGGGCGGCCGAGGCCTGTAAGAGCACGCTGACCTTCAACAAGATCGGCGTGGCCCTGCGCGATGCGCCGCCCGATCTGGATGCCCTGGACCGCGCCGCCCAGCGGCTGGAGGCGCTTTTCGGCGAGAGCGTGATGCCGCTGGAGAACGCCATCAGCCAGGCGGCGCGCCGCCATGTGCCCGGATTGCTGGAGCAGGCCGCGTCCCTGCCCGATAAGCTCCGCCTGCTGGGCCTGGCCGGCGAGGGCCGCGCGCGGGACCTAATGGAGGCCCTGACCGGCGCCCTGATCGGCGATGCCACCAACGCGCCGGCGGTCTTTGGGGCCAAAGAGACCCCGGTGGTGGAGGACAGCCGCTGGGCGCAGGCCGTGGTCCGGGCCTTCGCGGACCGGGCCGAGGACGACGTGCGCGCGGCCGGCCGCCTGCGGGAGGCGCTGGCTGACCTGGAGCAGTTGTTCCCCGGCGAGGGCGCGCAACTGCTGCCGGAAGCCGACCAGGAGGCGCTGGCGGACGCCCTGCGCTCCGAGCGGTTCTTCGAGCGCCTGGCCGACGTGCGCGCCCTGACCCGTGCCGTCCGCGAGCGCGCCCAGGCCCGCTACGCCGAGGTGCGCCGCGAGGTCGAAGAAGGGCTGCGTCTTGTCGCGGCCTCGCTCGAGGCGCATCCGGATTGGGTGCTGCTGGCAGACGAGGATCGGGACGCCATCATGCGCCGCCTGCAGGCCACGCTGCCGCTCCAGGCCAGCAACGGCGACCCAGTGACTGACCTGAAGACCTTGCTGGTGCGCCGGAGCGGGCTGGCCCAGCTTCAGAAGACTCTGGAAGCCGAGATTGAGGCCCGCCGGCCAACGCCGCCACCAATTGATGTCCAGGTTGAGCCCGAGGTCCAACACATCGCCTGGGCCGAGGTGGCGCCTTCCGGCCTGATCACGTCGGAAGCTGAATTGGAGGAATGGCTCCGCGGCCTGCGCCTGCGGCTGCGCGCTCTGCTCAAAGCCAACAAGCACATCCGGCTGGAGTGATCCATGCCCTTCGACAAACCCACCCGCAACGCGCTCGCCCGCATGGTCGGCCAGGCCCGGGAGCTGCTCAAGGCCGACCTGACCCGGCAGCTCCAGACTGACTTCCGCCTGCAGCCGGACGGGACCGCCCTTCCGCTCGATGGCCTGACCGACGAGGGCCGGGCCGCCGCCGAAGAGCTGCGCCAGCTGCTGGACCACTACGCCGCCGGCCTGCCGGGCGAGGACCGCCGGGCCGCCTTCGACCGGCTGGTGCGCGAGATCGGCTTCACGGTCCTGAACCGGCTGGCGGCCCTGCGCATGTGCGAGGAGCGCGGCCTGGTGGTCGAGTGCGTGCGGCAGGGTTTGACTTCCGAGGGCTTCCAGCTCTTCGAGCGGCTGACCGGTGGCGCGCTAGGCTCGCGCTACGCGGCCTACCGCGTCTTTCTGGAGAACCTGTTCGATGAGCTGTCGCTGGACCTGGGTGTGCTGTTCGACCGCCGCTCGCCGCTCTCGCGCGTCTTCCCGTCCGAACGGGCGTTGGAGGATGTGCTCGGCCTGTTGAACCAGGCAGCCCTCAGAGACCTGTGGCGCGAGGACGAGACCATCGGCTGGGTGTACCAGTACTACAACGACAATGCCGAACGCGACAAAATGCGTGAATCTCAAGCACCACGCAACAGCCGGGAGCTGGCCGTCCGCAACCAGTTCTTCACCCCGCGCTACGTGGTGGAGTTCCTCACCGATAACACCCTGGGCCGGCTGTGGTACGAGATGCGCCTCGGACGGACACGCCTGGCCGAGGAGTGCCGCTACCTGGTGCGCCGGCCCGACGAGCCGCCGGCGGACCGCGCCAAGAAAGACCCGCGCGACCTGAAACTGCTGGACCCGGCCTGCGGCTCCGGCCACTTCCTGCTCTACGCCTTTGACCTGCTGGCCGTCATCTATGAAGAGGCCTGGGCCGACCCCGAGAGCCCGTCTTTCAGCGGCGGCGGGCGTTCGCTGGCCGCTGACTACCCGGACCTGGGCGCGTTGCGCCGCGCCCTGCCGGGCCTGATCCTGCGCCACAACCTGCACGGCATCGACATCGACCCGCGCGCGACCCAGATCGCGGCCCTGGCCCTGTGGCTGCGCGCCCAGCGCCATTTCCAGGCCCTGGGCCTCAGACCCGCCGAGCGGCCCCGCATCGAGCGCGTGAACGTGGTCTGCGCCGAGCCCATGCCCGGCGACCGCGCGTTGCTGGATGAGTTCGTGGCCGACCTGCGCCCCAAGGTGCTGGGCGACCTGGTGCGCGTGGTCTTCGAGAAGATGAAGCTGGCGGGCGAGGCCGGCTCCCTTTTGAAGATCGAAGAAGAACTACGGGATGCCGTCGCCGCCGCGCGCGAGCAGTGGGCCAGGGCGGAGCGGGCCGAGCAGATGGCGCTCCTGCCGGAGGCCAGGCGCGCGCCCCAGGCCGAGCAGTTAGCCCTGTTTGATGTCTCCGACATTACGGACGAGCGCTTCTGGGATGAGGCCGAGGCGCGCGTGCTGGAAGCACTGCAAGACTATGCCGAGCAAGCCGCCAACGGTGCCACCACTCGTCGCCGCTTGTTTGCCGATGATGTCGCTCACGGGTTTGCCTTCATCGACTTGTATCGCAAAAAATACGATGCAGTGCTTATGAATCCGCCTTTCGGCTTCCCGAGCACGCAAAGCAAGGGTTACATCAATTCAAATTACACAGATTGCAAAGAAGACATAGATGCGGCCTTTGTGCGGCGCGGGGCTTCCTATCTAATAGATGAGGGTCGTCTCGGTGCGATCATCAACCGAACACAGTTTTTTAAGCCCACACTTGGCAAATGGCGAAACGAGTTGCTTCTTGGAGAGAGCACTATTGAGTTGTTGGCTGATTTTGGTTATGGTGTCCTCGATGCGGCTTTAGTCGAGGCTGCCGCCTATGTACTAAGCAAATCACATCCCGTGGATAGTAATGCGCTCTTCCTCCGTTTGTTGAAGACCGCTGAAAAAGCCGATGATCTTCTGCGAATTATCCATGGTCGAAACAGGGGGGATGCGGTTGAAGAGAGCTTCTTTGTAGCTCCACTTGCATTTAAGAGTGTACCGGAGTCGCGCATTGCATACTGGAGTGGTGAGGCCATTCGTGCTGTGTTTCGCAATCTGCCAGCATTCGAGGGAAATCTCGGCACTGCTAAGCAGGGATTGTCCACATCTGATGACTTTCGTTTCATTAGGGCCTTCTGGGAGGTATTCCCAGATGAATTGATTGTTTCCCGGGACTCGTCGGCAGACGGGAATTGGAGGCCAGTCGCAAAGGGTGGGGAATATTCCCCGTACTTTCAGGATTTCCATCTGGTCGTGAAGTGGAAATCCAACGGGGCTGAACTCAAGGCCATTAAAGGAGCGGCGATCCGCAACCCATCCTTTTATCTAAAGCCGGGGATTACCTACTCGGAAAGGACCGCCAGTGGCTTTAGCCCACGCGTGCTACCACGGGGTTGCATCATTACTCAAATTGGCCCTGGTATGTACCCCGCAGCCGAGACGATGATTCTTCCATTTGTGGGTTTGTTGATGACGCGAACGGTCGCCAACTTCATTGAAATGATGGTGGAAGCCGGGGATGCGGTGCAGTCCGGAAGCGCCGCAAGACACTATACTCAGAATGTAGTAGGGGGTATTCCCATCCCAGCAATACCTGACAAGGAGTGCGATAAGCTGTCTGAGCTTACCAGAATCCTCTGGGAAGCAAAACGGACTCAGGATTCTTGGAATGAAGAAAGCCGGTACTTCTATGCACCTCCATTCTTGAGGTACGACGACAAGAACGCACCTCAAAACCTGAGATCCTGCATTGCCCTACTTCTTCAAGTGAAAGAGAATGCCGATTTGGTGATCCTTGAACACAGCCAGAGGGTAGAGCGAATTTCACGCGATCTGTATCAACTCGATAAACAGAGTCAGCAAGAAGTAGACGATGAATTTGGATTGCACCCATGGCTTTTGAACGAGCAGGCGCAATTAGACAACGATATCTTGCGCAGACTATATCTATCAAGTATTGACGATATTATCGATGAGCGAGTAGCAGAGTCTGGGGGTAGTCGCACGGCAACGAAAAAGACATACTATGCTGACAGAAAACTCGAGGCCATTTCAGCTTTTCTGGCAGTACATCCCAGGAAAGTTGTTTCGACCCGTAGCAACCTTAGCCTAATTACGGATGCCGATCTGCTGGACTCTGTTCATAGGCTTCTATCGTATTTATTGGGTGTTGTTGTTGGTCGTTGGGATATTCGCATAGCGGCAGACCCATCACTTGTGCCGGCCCCCACTGACCCATTTGCACACATTCCCATCTGTGCGCCTGGTATGCTTGTCGGCCCCAACGGACTTCCAGCCATCACAGGCCATATCGTTAGCCCGGCCTGGCTCCGGGCGCGGCCGGACGCCATCACCCTTCCGCCGGAGGGCGCGGTCGCCCAACCCACCATCCCAGACAGCGCCTACCCGCTGCGCATCGCCTGGGACGGGGTCCTGGTGGATGATCCCGGCCTGGGCGGTGAGCCCGAGCACGACGCCGATATCGTCCGCCGCGTGCGCGAGGCCCTGCGCGTGATCTGGGCTGAGCGCGCGGAGGCCATCGAGGCCGAGGCCTGCGAGCTGTTGGAGGTCCGGGACCTGCGCGAGTACTTCCGCAAGCCTGCCGGCTTCTTCGCGGACCACCTCAAACGCTACTCCAAGAGCCGGCGGCAGGCCCCCATCTACTGGCCACTCAGCACCGCCTCCGGCCGCTACACGGTCTGGGTCTATTACCACCGCCTCACCGCGGACACCCTGCACACCGTCGTCAACCGCTATGTGACACCCAAGTGGGAGGCCGTCACGCGCCGCGTAGAAGTATTGAGTGAGAAGCTGGCCGGCGCCTCGGGCCGCGCCGCGGCCCAACTGCGCGACGAGCTCGACGACCTCAAGGGCTTCGCGTCGGAGCTGGCGGACCTGCGCGCCGAGCTGCTGCGCGTGGCGGCTCTGCCCTACAAGCCGGACCTGAACGACGGCGTGATCCTGAACGCCGCGCCCCTGCACCGGCTCTTCCGGCTCAAGAAGTGGGCCGCGGACTGCAAGGCGGCCTGGGAGAGCCTGGCCGCCGGCGAGTACGAATGGGCCCACCTCGCCTACACCATCTGGCCGGATCGCGTTCGAAAGGTCTGCGAAACGGACCGCTCGATCGCTATCGCCCACGGCCTGGAAGAGCTCTACAAGGGCGAGGCCGAGAAGCCCAAGAGAGAGCGCAAGCCCAAGGCCAAGAAAGCGCCGGCGGCTGACGGCAAGCCAGGGAAAAAGCGGGGGCGGAAGAAGGCCGGGGCGGAAACGCCCTCGCTCGGTTTCGAATAAAGTCGGCGCGCACCTTCCATTTGCCGGCTTTGACGCAGAGAGGGGTGTGCGATGCGTCGTCTTCTCTTACAACTGGTCGGGTTTAGTCTGTTTCTCCTGCTGGCGAACAGCCAGGCGGTCCGGGCGCAAGGGCCGATCGCCGTCGGGCAGACCGTGGAAGTGGCCACGAACGGCTCCGTCCTGAACCTGCGCCAGGGGCCGGGCACCTCCAGCCCCATCGTGGCCAAACTGCCGGACGGCACGCTCATGACTGTCGTCGGAGGGCCGCAAACCGCTGACGGCTATACCTGGTGGGAGCTGGAGGGCGCCCCTGGCCGTGGCTGGGCGGCCGCCGACTTCCTGCGGCCGGCGGGCTCGGTCGAGGGCGCCACGACCAACGACTCCGGCTCAGGCGTAACCAGCCCCTCGTGCGCCCCAGCGGGAAGGGCCATGGCCGGCGTGTCGCACTGCCTCCGCCCCGACCGCAAGACCCAGGTCGTGGTGATCGACCTGGCCAGCCCGCATATCCGCTTCCAGACGGAAATGGCCACCGCCGGAACGCCTCCGAATCGTGAAGGCACCGCGCGGGCCTCGGTCGAAGAGATGGCGGAGCGCCACATTGGAGTAGCCGCGGCCATCAACGCCGATTACTTTGGCTCAGGCCACGGCGCTGAAGGCCTGACCATTAAGAACGGCACGTTTTTGGAACCTCCCCCCAACAACAATCGGGCCGCGCTCGTGCTGGGAAGAACCTTCCTGGACGACCCGTCTGTCTCCGGCCCCGTCCTGGCCGAGATCATTCGGCAGACGACGAACGATCCTAAGCCGGACACTGGCCGTTACTACAATGCTGTTGGCGGCGGGCCGCAGATCGTGTTCGACAGCGTCTGGGAGTGGCGCCGCGGCCGAGACCATCCACGTTACCTGACCTGCGCGTCCGACGCCGACGTTATCAACGGTGAGTGTTTCTATAACTCGGGCGGGTGGGAAACGAGGACCTGGACAGCCATTGGCATTACAGGCGACAACAAACTGATCTGGGTCGTCGGCTTGCCCGACGAGGTCCAGAGCGCATTCGAAATCTTCGATGTTGAGAACGCCTTGAAGCTGGACGGCGGCGGGTCCTCCCAGCTCTGGTATGACGGCGAGGTCGTCTTCCCTAGTTCGGATAACCGAAAAGTCGCCAACGCCCTGCTCGTCTATTCCCTGCACGCGGCCAAGGTGGTCGAGCAGAGCCAGTGGGTCGTGGGGATCGAAAAAGAGTCGTTTACCATCAGGGTAACCCTGGAAAACATCGGCGCGGACACATGGAAGGCGGGAGAGTATGCATTGCTCAATGAGGAGAACCCCTTGGGCGCTGGCTCGTCACGGCCTCTGCCGCGTGATGTGGCGCCCGGCGAGACCGTGACGCTGGAGTGGACGACCGACCCGATTAGCGGTTGGGGCGTCAAACAGACGCGCTGGCGGATGGCGCAGGGCGAGGTCCGCTTCCCCGGCGACGCCGTCACCATTCAGCTTGTCGTCTTGCCCGAGCAACTGGCGAAGGAAAAAGAGAAACTTGAGCGCCAGATACAGCAGTGGATCGAGGAACAGAAGGCCAATATCGAACAATTGATCATCAAGTATATTGAGGACCGGCTGAACGATATTTGTCGCTCACTGTTTGGCGTTGCGCCTCTGCCGGTGTTCGCCTGGCTTGTAGTCACGATCGGCAGACGGCGTATCGGAAAGCGATAGGCGATGCCTGATTCACTCGACAGGTTCCCCGCCCCATTCGGCCGGCTGTAGGCGGGGAGCGATTTGGCCTATACTTGGGCGCGATGACAGGGCAAACATCAGTCACTATCTCATGCGACTAAACCATTATCTGCAGCGGCATCTGATCGAGCGGCTTAACGCCAGCCGGATCCTGGTCTGGTACGACGGCGAGCGCGCCTTCGGCGATTTCGTCCGCCAGTTCCAGGCGCCCAACTGCCGCGTCGTCCTGGCCGAGACATCTCTCCTGGCCGCCCGACACGAAGCGGAGGCCGTCTACCGCGAGCTGAACGAGCCCGGCCTGCCGAACGCCGGCGCCACCCTGCTCATTTATGTGCCGCGCCCGCGCCTGGCGCCCGAGGCCCGCACTCAGGACCCGTTTGAGCTGTTCGCCGCCGCCGGCGCCGTCTTCGGCGAGAGTGAGAATGAGCAGCTGCAGTCGCTGGCGCACGCCGCCATGCCCGACCTGGTCGAGCGGATCGACGTCCTGTTCGCGTCAGGGAGGCCGGCGCTGGACGTCCTGGACCAGCTCCGGCTGGAGAGCACCTATCCGCTGGTGGAGCAGGCGCTCGGCACCCAGTCCGCTGTGGAGGCCTGCGCCCTCCTGCTCGGCTCCGAGCCGGCCCAGGCCAAAGTTGAGGCGGTGCCCGGCGCCCGGCAGGAGTTCCTGCGCCTTCTAAAGGGCGAGATCGGGTTCGTGCCACCTTCAAAGGCCCGGGCGTGGCCGGCGATCGTCGGGCGTCTCGGGGAGTATGTCCTGCTCAGCGAGCTGGCATTTGACCTCCCTGATCCCTGGCCGGACGCCCTGGCGATTGTCGGTCGGGCAGAACCGCCGCACCGCGAGCGCGTGTTTGCCATCTGTGAGCGCCTGCGGGACAGCGACGAGTGGCGCGAGGCTTATATCGCTCTGGCCAACCGGGTCGAGCAGGAATTCCGCCTGCGCGAGCACTTCCAGGGTCACGCTCGCTTAGGCGTTCGGGACACCTTCGCCTTTGAAGAGCGCCAGTACCTGGCTGCCCTGACGGCTGCCGTGCAGGCCAATGACCTCCTCCAGGCCCGCTCGATCCTCGACGGCCGGCGCCGGTCAGTGTGGCGCCACCAGCCGGAGCGGGCGCAGGTCTGGCAGGCGGCGGAGCGCTGCCTGGACCTGCTGGCGGCGGCCATCCGCGTCGAGCAGGTGAAGACGACCAGCCTCAAGCTGGCCGGCCTGGTGGAGGCCTACACCCGGGCCGACGGCTGGAGCGACCTCGACCGGCATCAACGCCTGATGGAGCAGAGCTGGACGGACTGCGTGGAGTGCGATGAGATCCAGTCCGTGGTGGAGCTGGCGCGCCGCCGTTACCGGGATGCCAGCCTGCGGATGCAGACCAGGCTGCTCAAACGAGCTGAGGAAGAGGGCTGGCCGCCCGAGGGCATCCTGCGCCAGACCCAGGTGTTCGACCGTTACGTGGCCCCCCTGCTCGAACGGCGCACAAAGGTGGCCTATGTCCTGGCCGACTCCCTGCGCTACGAGATGGGCCGGGCCCTGGCCGAGGAGCTGAAGCCTCTGGGCGACCTGGGGCTGCGCCCCGCTGCGGCCGCCCTGCCCACGGTCACCGTCAACGGCATGGCGGCGCTCTTGCCGGGGGCAGACGGCGCCTTGTCGGTGCGCACCGTCGGCGATCAGCTCATTCCGCATCTGGGTGATCGCCCGCTGAAGACCTCGGATGACCGCATGGCGCTGCTGGCTGAGCGCTACGGCGACCGTTTCGCTCATGTCACCCTGAGCGACTGGCTGGATGCTCGCGATAAGAAGCGCGCCGAGCTGGCGGCCCACGACCTGCTGGTACTCAGGGTTCCGGATATAGACGAGTTGGGCGAGGGCGTCAACTCGCGCCAGGCTCGCAAGCACATGAGCGGACTCCTCGGCGATCTCAAGCGGGCGGCGGCCCAGCTTGTGCGGTTGGGTTTCGGTACCATCGTGTTCGCTGCCGACCATGGTCACGTGCTGCTGCCGGAGGTGCCCGCCGGCGATGCCGTTCAGGCGCCGGAAGGCCAATGGCTCTTGAGCAAACGGCGGGTGAAGGTCGGCTCCGGGGTCAAGGAAAGGGCTGGGACCCTGGTCTTCAAGCCTGGCCACCTGGGCATCCAGACCGATGCAGCTGAGTATGTCATCCCCTCCGGCTTCGGGGTCTATGCCGCCGACGCCGTCTACTTTCATGAAGGCCTGAGCCTCCCGGAGTGCATCGTGCCCGTCATCGAGCTCCAGGCCAAAGGCAAACCGGAGGGCGCTGGGCGCCAGCAGCAGATCGAGATCCGCTACCCCCGCAACCGGTTCACCAGCCAGGTTATCGGGCTGAAGCTACATTACCTGTCTATGCTCAACGAGCCGCTGCGCATCCGGTTAGAGGCCTATGACACGGCCGACGCGAAGCGCGGCCCGGTGGGCGAGGCCGCCGACTGCGCGGTCCGCGACGAGGACACCCATGAGGTCACGTTGGCCCCGAACACGGAGACCGATGTGCCGCTGCTGATCGAGCCGGGCTTCACGGGCGAAGCCATCGAAATCCGGGCCGTCGATCCCGGCTCCGGCGTCATCTGGGCCAGGTTGAAGCTCAAGAACGGGGTGCTGGACTGAAGGGCGTATGTCAGAAGAGACTCTGGATCAGAAACTGCACCGGATATTTCCTGGCAAGGTGGTGCGCAAGGACCTGCTCCATCAGATCCGCGGCGGCGAGAACGTCCCCTCCTATGTGTTGGAGTACTTGCTGGGTAAGTACTGCGCCTCGGACGATCCTGTGGAGATCCAGTTGGGCATCGCCGCCGTCAAGGACACCCTGCGCGCCAACTACTTCCGGCACGATGAGGCCAACAAAGCCCAGTCCATGGTCGAGCAGCGGGGCCGCCATCGCTTTATCGACCGCGTTGAAGTGCGCTTCCTGGCCAGCGAGACCAAGTATTGGGCGGCCATGGACAACTTCAGTTACAGCCGGATCCACATCGCGGAGGATTTCTACCGGCGCTACGACCGCCTGCTCGAGGGCGGGATCTGGGCCATTGTCGAGGTCGAGTTTCGCCAGCCCGAGGGGAAACAGGACAGCCCCTTCCACATCGCGGACCTGAAGCCGATCCAACTGGCGCGCTTTGACGAGCAGGAGTTCATCGACGGCCGATCCCAGTTCACTCGCGACGAGTGGATCGACGTGCTGATCCGCACGCTCGGCCTGGAGCCGGAGCGCATGGACCGCCGGCTCAAGATGCTGACGCTCGTCAGGCTCATACCATTTGTCGAGAAGAACTACAACTTCATCGAGCTCGGGCCGCGTGGGACGGGCAAGTCCTACGCCTTCAGCGAGATGTCCCCCTACTGCATCCTGATCTCGGGCGGGAAGGCCAGCACCGCGAACCTGTTCTATAACAACGCCCGGCGCCAGGTCGGCCTGGTGGGCCATTGGGACGTGGTCGCCTTCGACGAAGTCGGCGGCATGCGGGTGACCGACCCCGACACCATCCAGATCATGAAGGACTATATGGCCAACGGGCGCTTCAGCCGTGGGATCGCCCAGGTGATGGCCGACGCTTCGCTGGTGTTCATCGGCAATCTCAACCAACCGGTGGAGTCGCTGGTGCGCAGCGGCGGCACAGACCTGTTCCAGCCGCTGCCGGAGGCCTTCGATCTGGCCGTGATCGACCGCTTGCATTTCTACCTGCCCGGTTGGGAAGTGCCCAAGACCTCCAAAGACCTGCTGACGCAGCGCTACGGCTTCGTCACCGACTACCTGGCCGAGGCATTTCGTGTGCAGCGCAAGCAAAATCGCTTTGATGCCTTGGACCAGTACCACCACCTTGGCTCGCATGTCGAAGGCCGCGACGCCTCGGCCATCAAGCGCACCGTTAGCGGGCTGCTCAAGCTACTCCATCCCGATGGCGGCTGGACCAAGGACGAGTTGACCGAGTACCTTGAGTTGGCGATGGAGGGCCGGCGGCGCGTCAAAGAGCAGCTCAAGAAGCGCGGCTCATTCGAGTTTTACAAGACCAGTTTCTCGTACCTGGACAACGAGGACGGCTCTGAGCACATGGTTGGGGTGCCAGAACAAGGCGGGGCGGCCCTCATCTCGCCCGATCCCCTTCCACCTGGCACTGTCTACACCGCGGCCGTGGACGGCGAAGGCCGAGTGGGCCTGTTCCGACTGGAGATCGCGCTGGCGCCTGGCAGCGGGAAACTGCGGACACCAGGAGGCCTTGAGCCGACGCTCAAGGAGTCGCTCAACCGTGCCTACGCTTACCTACAGAGCGCGCGCGATAAGCTCGGTCTAGGTCCGGTTCTCGCACAGAAGGACCTTCAGGCCGAGGTCGTGGACCTGAGCGGCAAGAGTATGGAGTGCGCTTGCGGCGTCGGCTTTTATGTGGCGATGATCTCGGCGCTGTACAGCCGCCGTATCCTGGCCGGAACGATTGTCCTCGGGGATATCACCGTGCAGGGGAACATCAAGGGCGCTGCCTCGGTCATGGAGCCGTTGCAGATTGCTGCCGAGAATGGGGCGCAACGCGCGCTCACCCCTTTAGCTAACAAGAGTCAGGTCGCCGCATTGCCAGAGGATGTGGTCGAGCGGCTGGACATCGTCTTCTTCGGGGACGTGGATCGGGCGGTCAGCAAGGCGCTGGAGGCCTGAACATCGATAGCGGCTGGCGGATCCCCGGGCTCAAGATAGGTGGTTGAATTGACCGGCGCCACCGGTTCGGTAGGCCGGGTTTGAGCGATGCCGGTCAGGGCGCGCTCGTTGATTTTTGCTGTTGAGTTTAGAGGTTGGAGTTTTGACTAACTTATCCTGACGATGAACGTGGGCAGGGCCCCTCGCGGAATCCTGCCCACCGGCGGACAATTCGGGTGTGTCTAGACCGAATATCACCGCCAGAGAGCACATTA
>DAOUAB010000065.1:0-4879 GCA_034434015.1 Anaerolineales bacterium | reverse complement strand
CGGCGTCCGGGTGGGGGTCGGGGTGCGCGTCGGGGTCGGCGTCGAGGTGGGCGGCGTGCCGCGCTCGATCACCACCTCCACCGGGCTGGGGCGCACGTTGATGATCTTGAGGTCGTCGGGCAGCAGCACGACGGTGGGCGTCAGCGGGTACGTGCCGGGGCCGAGGCCCTGGACATCGAGGAAGACGCGCACGTCGCCGACGCGCAGGGCCTCCAGGACCGGCAGGGGGCCGGAGAGCAGGACGTCCACGGTCTCCGGCGACGGGCGCGCCACCAGGCCCGGCCCGAGGTTCTGCATTTCGAGGGGGCGCTGCACCTGGGTGCTGCCCTCGATGGCCACAATGGTCACCTGGACCACCACGGTCGGATCGTTGCTGACGGGGGTCACCCCCTCCGGCAGCACCAGCGACAGCCGCTGGGTGATGTCGCCGCGGGCGTCGGTGATGTCCAGCGCCTCGGTCTCCACGAAGCCGGGCAGCTCGCTCACCTGCGCCGGGTCGGACGAGGAGACGGTGATGATCGGCGGGGCGACGGTCAGGTTGTCGATCCGGTAGCCGCGCGCGACCTGGCCGATGATGATGGCGCGGACGGCGACGTCGCGCGAGCCGACCTTCTGGCTGACCGGCACCCGCACTCGGACGGTCGCCGGCGTCACCGTCACCCCGGTCACCGGCTGGCCGTCGACGTCCACCGGCACCAGCACGGCCGACTGGTCGACGCTGTTTCTCAAGTTCACCAGCGAAATCGTCGCCGCCAGCTCGCTGACGCGATCCACGAGGGAGGCCGGGCCGACCACCAGCGCCGTGGTGGTCTCCAGGCTTTCGGGGCCGGCCTCGTAACCGGCCGCCGGCTCGCCGAGGCGGTCCAGGCGCACGCGCTTTTCGCGTTCCACGCGCTGTTCGAGGCGGACCTGGATCGAGGCCGGCTCCATCCGGACGACCCGGACGGCGGGCTGGCCCTCCACCTCCCAGCGCAGCGGCACCTCATAGGTGGCCGCCGTCAGGCCCGTCAGGTCGGCCGTCACCCGCACCTGGTTGAGCGTGAGCTCGTCCCAGACGGAGCGCGGCGCGCGCAGCGTCACCGTGGTCTGGGGCACAGGCGGGTCGGTGGCGACAATGAGCAGGTCGTCGGCCTTGCCGACCAGGGTGACGGCCAGCGGGCTGGACAGGATGCGCTCCTCGAACGGGTTGGCCTCGCTGACGGCGACGTACCAGACCAGCATGGCGAGCAGGAAGGAGAGCGCAAGCGTGCTGAGGGTGTTGAGCAGGCGGCGCATGGCGTCAATCTCCGGGCGCTTCCCGGCCGCGGCCCTCTTTCCGGCCCTGGCGCGTGAAGGGGCGGGTGAGCCAGTCCATGCGCGCCGCGCCGCGCGGATGATAGAAGGCGTCCAGCACGTGCTGCAGGCGGTCGGCGTCCAGGCGTCGGATCATGCGCCCGTTGTGCACGACCGAGATGATGCCGGTCTCCTCGGACACCACGATGGCGACGGCGTCGCTGGCCTCGGTGATGCCCAGGGCGGCGCGGTGGCGCAGGCCGATCTGTTTCTCGGCCAGGATCGTGCTGGAGGTCAGCGGCATGACGCAGCCGGCCGCCAGGACGCGGTCGTCCTTGAGGATGGCGGCGCCGTCGTGCAGGGGCGTGTTGGGGTAGAAGATCTGCAGCAGCAGCTCGGGCGTGATCAGCGCGTCCAGGCGGACGCCGGTGTCCATGTAGTCTTTCAGGCCGACCTGCCGCTCGATGACCATCAGCGCGCCGTGGCGGCGCTCGGACAGGCGCTGCGCGGCCGAGACCAGCGCCTGGATGACGGGCTGGACGTCGGTTTCGCGCGCGCCCAGGTTGACGGCCAGCGCGGCGCGGCCCAGACGCTCCAGCGCTCGCCGCAGTTCGGGCGCAAAGATGACGGGGATGGAGATCAGGAGCGCGGGCAGGCCGCGGTCGAGCAGCCACGAGAAGCCGGGCAGCTGCAGGAAGGTGGTCAGCAGGGCGATGACGATGACCACCAGGATGATGCCGCGCAGCAGCATCGCGGCCTGGGTGCCGCGCGCCAGCATCAGCACGGCGAAGACGACCAGCGTCACCAGGGCGACGTCCAGCAGGCTCAACCAATCGAAGTTGGCGAAATAGTAGGTGATCTCACTCCACAGGTCGGACACGGCACGGTGCTTTCCGCGGGTCGAATGGTTGGACGCGCGCGGCGGGTCGGGCGAGGGCCGGAGCGGCGTGGCGGGCGTCAGGGATGGGCCGGCCGCCGGGGCGGTCAGCCCTGCAGCTGTGCGAGCAGCTGCTGATAGGGCGTCGGGTCATCCGGCCCGAGGGACAGGATCGTCCGGAGCGTCTCCAGCGCCTGTTCCTTGTGCCCGGCCTGCAATTGCAGGTCGCCGAGCTGATCATAGCGCGTGATCGCGTCGGCCTTGCGCCCCTGGTCCTGGTACAGGCGGGCCAGCCGCGCCACCAGCCCCACGTCGTCGGGGTGGTTGTTCAGCAGTTCTTCCAGCAGGGTCGTGGCGTTGGCCAGGGCCCGCTGGCTGATCAACTGCTTGAGATAGGCGTCCAGCTCGGCGAGGGCCTGGCGGTGGTTGGCCAGCCGGAAATACAGGTCGATCAGGGCGATGCGCGCCTTGTCGTCGTTCGGCGCGACGGCCTTGATCTGCTCGTAGCCGCGCAGCGCATCGCGCCAGGCCAGCCGCTGCATGTCGATGTCGCACTGCGCGTGCAGGAGCCGCACGACCCAGGCGCGGGCGCCGGCGCTCTGGGCGTACTTGAGCGCGTCGGCGTACCGCAGGCGGGCCGTGTCCAGATCGGCCAGGTCGCGGTACGTCTCGGCCAGGTCGACGAACTGGTTCAGCGCCTCTTCGGTCTTGCCCTGGTCCATCAGCAGGCCGATCAGTTGCTCGCGCGCGTCCATGTCCACCGGGTTGAGCTTGAGCACCTGCTGCAGCAGCCGCGCCGCGCGCCCGGCCTCGCCGCGGATCTGGTAAGTGTTGGCCACGACCCGGTACTTGAGGGCGGCGGCGTCGGGCTTGTTCTCGGCCACCAGGATTTCGGCCATGCGGATGTGGACCGGCAGGTAGGTGGGCGAGTGCTCGAGCGCCCAGAAGGCCTCCTCCATCGCCGTGGCGTACAGCCTGCGCCGCATGTAGTCGTCAATGTGGCGCATGGCGTCGATCACCTGGTCGGTGCCGGGCGTGGCCAGCTCCTCGGCCAGCGCCACCACCTGGCCGTCCTCGGCCGCCGCGTCCAACTGCTGGCGCATCTGCCGGGCGCGCGCCTCCCAGTCGTCGCCGGAGAGGAAACGGCGCAGACCGGGGATCATCTTGGCGACCTCGTCGTCCGGCGCGCGGCTGAGCGAGTCGGCCAGGCTCTCGTAGGCCTCGGACAGCGGGTCCTGCCGGTCCGGGCTCACCAGCTGCAGGTCCAGGCGTTTGACGGCTTCCAGCAGGTAGGTGAGCGCCTGGCGGCCCTGGCCGGTCTGACGGTAGGCCTCGCCCAGGCCGTAGAGCACGCCCAGTTTCACGTCTTCGCGGGCGATGGCCGCCTCAAAATGTTCGATGGCGTCCGGCGGGCGCTTGAGGTCCAGCATCAGGACGCCGAGCATGAAATGGATCAGCGGATGGTCCAGGCCGCTCTCCAGCGCGGCGGCGTAGTGGCTGGCGGCGCCTTCCAGGTGTCCGGCCGTCTGGCTGTTGATGGCCTGGCCCAGGTACATGATGGCCTGGGCGCGCTGGCTGTGCGTGTCGCGGCCGGCGCCGGCGCCGCGTGTCAGGGCGTTGACCGAGGTGGTCACCTTGCTGGTGTCGGCGTCTTCTTCGAACAGCATCTCGGCCAGGCTGGCCAGGGCCGTCTCGCGGGCGGCGTCGATCGGCGAGGCCGCCCGCGCGCCCTGATCGCCGGCCGGCGTCTTGTGGTCAGCGGGCTCGTCGAGCGTCTGGGGCGAGAGCATCCCGGTCCCGCGCCGGGCCGCCGCCTGGCGGTTGAGGGCCGGGATGGGCTGGTTGCGCTTGAGTTTCTCCGCCGCCTCGCGGAGTTCGGGCATCTGGGGGTCCAGCTGGGCGGCGCGCTGCAGCGCCTGGCCGGCCTTGGCCGGGTCGCGGGCCCGCTGGAAGAGGCGGGCGACCTCGATATATTCGAGGGCGGCGGCCCGGTTCTGGTTGGTGCGCTCCAGCGCCAGGGCCAGGCGCGAGTGCGCGTTCAGGTTGTCGGGGGTCAGGCGGACCACCCGGCTCCAGTTGTCGATGGCTTTCTGGATATCCCGGTGCTGGATGTGGATCTCGGCGACGGCCAGGTAGACCTGCGCCGCCTCGTTCACGCGGCCCTGGCGCTCGAAGATCTCGCCGCATTTCTCCGGGGCCACGGGGTCGCCGGGCATCAGCGTGGCGGCGCGCTGGTAGGTGGCCAGAGCGTCATCCAGCCGGTCGGCCTGGAAGAACGCGAAGCCCAGCGCGGTCAGGCCGGCGGTGTCATCGGGGAATTCGGTCAGCGCGGCGCGGTAATAGGCGATGGCCTTGTCCCACTGCTGGTCCCAGGCCGCCGAATGGCCGCGGTTCATGGCTTGCTCGAAAATATCGCGTCGTCCCGGCATGGCGTCGAGGAGTATAGCACAGGTGACCGGTGGCCGGTGGCAATTCTTAGCCCCGCTCCTCTATCGTGGTCATATCCTCCCAATTGGGGCCGGCGCGGACTTCGACGCCCAGGGGCAAGTCGAGCGTGAAGGCGTTTTCCATGACGCGCCGGGCCACGCGGGCGGCGGCCGGCACCTCTTTCTGCGGGCATTCGAGCACCAGTTCGTCGTGGACCTGGAGGAGCAGCCGCGCGGACAGGCCGGCCTGAGCCAGCGCCGGCGGGAGGTCGAGCATGGCTTTTTTGACGATGTCGGCGGCGGT
>DAOUAB010000064.1:0-2628 GCA_034434015.1 Anaerolineales bacterium | reverse complement strand
CCGGGCTATCCCCTTCCGGTTGAGGCGTGACGTTCCTGTCGGCGACGTGCAGCAGAGACTGCAGCGTCTTGAGCGGCGAGCCCTTGGCGCTGGTGGTGAAATCGATCAGGGTCGTGACCGGCTGGGGCGCCGGCGCCTCGGCGCCCAGGACGGGCAGGAGGCCTTCGTTGCGCAGCGTCTCGGCCGCCAGCAAATCCCAGCCCGGGTTGCCGGAGGCGTTCACCACTTCGACGCGCGTCACCGGGCGGGCGAGTTGATTGGGATTGGGCGGCGCGAATGCGTCCTGGAGCAGAGCGGCCAGGGGGCCCGGCCGGGGCAGCAGCACGTCGTCGCCCTTCGGGGTAAGCCAGGCCGAGGTCTGATTGGGGCCGATGGCAAAACTGCGGATCTGCGTGTCGCCGAGCTGCGGGGCGAGCGGCGCGAACTGCATCAGGTCCCATAGCCCCATGTCCGTCTGGACCACATCCTTAAAGTCGCCATACAGAGCCGGGACCTGGGGGATGACGTTCGCGTCGAGCGCGGCGCGGTAGATGGCGCGCAGCACCTGGCGCTGGCGGTAGCTACGGAAGTAGTCACCGCCGACCGGCCGGGCGCGGGCGTACCACAGGGCGATCTCGCCGTCCATGCGCGTCACGCCGATGGGCTGGCGGTAGAGCTCATAGTTTTCGGCCACCGTCTCATCCAGCTCGGGGGATTTGAGCTTGTACTCCGTGACCGGGCAATTGACGGCGACCTCGACGCCTCCGAGCGTGTCCACGATCCGGCGGAAGCCGTTGAAATCGATGGCGGCGTAATAGTGGATGGGCACGCCCAGGTTATAGAGGATAGTTTGCTCCAGCAGCGCCGGCCCGCCGCCCGGGTAGGCCAGGCGTTCGCCGGCGTCGTAGGCCGCGTTGATGCGCGTCATCCCCCACGTGGGGACGTACACAAACAAATCGCGCGGGATGGAGACCAGCGACACCAGGCCGCGGTCCCTGTTGATCGAGACGATGATGAGCGTGTCGGTGCGGAAGGTCTTGTCGATGTAAGGGCGCGAGTCCGTGCCGATGAGCAGGACGTTGACGGCGTCGCCCTCCAGCGGCACGGCGGCCACCGGCGTCGGGAAGGGGGTCACCAGCGTGGCGTCGGCGCGCGGCGTGATGTTGTAGTAGCCGAGCGTCGGCTGGCCGACCGGCTGGGCGGTGGGGGTGGCGGTGGCCGGCGCCGGGGTGGCCGTCGGCGCCAGGGCGGTATCGGCCGGCGGCGTGGCGCTGGCCGGCAGAGGCAATGGGGTGGCCGGGTCGCGGGCGGTGGGCGCGGCGGTCGGGGCGAGCGCCGGGGTCGCCGGAGCGCAGGCTGCCAGGCCGAGGACGCCGACGAGCGCGGCCAGACAGGCCGCGCGGCGGCTGAAGACGAAACGGGTCAGCAGGGACATAGCGGTTCGACGCGAGTCGGGATTATAGCAGGCCGCTCGTGCGCGGCGGAAGCGCGTCGCGGCCGGAGTGGCCGTCAGGAATTTGGGATCGCCCTGCAGATCGTTGTCGCCTAAGTCCGTGTCATTCCGGCGAAAGCCGGAATCCAGGCGATCTCGGCAGAGTCTGGACCCCGGCTGGAGTTTATCCCGGCGAAGGCCGGGACCGGGGTGACGTAAACGCCGGCGATGACGCCAGCCCGGCCCGAAACAGTGACGGCCACCGATTGCGGCCGCTGACCCTGGTCGTGGATGGGAGTGAAGTTGCGCCGGGCTATCTGGGGCCGTATCTCGATGCCTGTGTAAACGCGTCGGGGCGCACGGCCGTACGCCCCTCCTGGTGGGGAATTACACAAAATTCGAAAAACGACCCTATCTGGCCTGGGTGGTCAGCGTCTTGTCTGGCCGTCAGTCGCTGCCGATATGCCTTGGTGCGCCCCAGGATACCGGGCAATGCCTCTGGGTCAAACGATTAGTGCGAGGCGGAAGCGCCGTTGCGGCCGTGGATGGGCAGCAGGACGGTGAAGGTGCTGCCCTGGCCCGGCTCGCTGGTGAGCCAGATGCGGCCGCCGTGGGCCTCCACCAGGGCTTTGGCCACGGACAGGCCGACGCCGGTTTCGCCCAGGCCGGCGATGAGGGGCGCGTCGGCCCGGTAGAAGCGTTGAAAGACGCGCGGCTGGTCCTCGGCCGCGATGCCGCCGCCCGAGTCGCGCACGGCGATGAGCAGCGCGTGGCCGGCGGGGTCGGCGGCGGCAGGCGGGGCCTCGGCCCGGACCTTGAGGACCACGTCGCCGTCGGCGCCGGCGGCGTTGCCGGCGTTGCTGAGCAGGTGGGCCACGATCTGGCGCAGCGCGTCGCGGTCGGCGCTGATGGGGGGCAGGTCCTCGGCGATATCCAGGCGCAGGTTGATGCCCTTCTCGCGGTACTGCGCCCCGCAGCTCAGGATGGCGTCTTCCAGGATGTACATCACATCCAGGCTCTCCGGCACGATCTGCAGCGTGCCGGCGTCGATATCGGTGACGCGGATCAGGTCGTTGATCAGGCTGTCCATGCGCTCGCAGGAGGCCTTGACGCGTTCCAGGAATTTGCGCTGCAGGGCGCCCAGGATGCCGACCGACTCGCCGAGCAGCAGCTCGGAGTAGCCCATGATGGCGGCCATCGGCTGGCGCAGCTCCTGG
>DAOUAB010000063.1:0-41884 GCA_034434015.1 Anaerolineales bacterium | reverse complement strand
CAGGACCTCAAGACCCTCATTAAGGAAAGCGCCCCGTTCCCCATCGACCGGGCGGTGGACCTGGCCGTGCAGGTCTGCGCCGGCGTGGGCTACGCTCATCGCGCCGGTCTGGTCCACTGCGACATCAAGCCGCAGAATATCCTGGTCATGCCGGACGGGCGCGTGAAGATTACCGATTTCGGCATTGCGCGGGCCCTGTCCAACATCCGGCCCGGCGAGACAACCGACGTGGTCTGGGGCAGTCCGCAATACTACTCGCCTGAGCAGGCCGCCGGCGAACACCCCACGCCGGCCTCGGACGTCTACTCCATCGGCGTCGTCCTGTTCGAGATGCTGGCCGGGCGGCTCCCGTTCGTGGCTTCCACCCAGCAGGCGCTGGCCATGCTGCACCTGCGCGAGGAGCCGCCGCGCCTGACCCTGTTCAACCCGCAGGTCTCGGAGACGCTCGAACGCATCGTGCACAAGGTGCTGGCCAAGGAGCCGGCCGCCCGCTACCGCACGGCCGACCAGCTGGGGCGCATCCTCATCTCCTACCGGCAGCACGGCGATGAGTTGACCGGCGCGCAACTCGCCACCGGACACACTCCGGCCCAACCGCACCCGGCCGCTGTTCCGCCCCGATCCGCCGCCGCCACCCTCCCCACCAGCGCACCCACACGTCGCGCCGCGGCCGACCCCACCCTGCGGGCAGCCAGCAGCGCCGACGAGGACCTCGGGCCGGAGGAGGGTCTGGACTGGCTCGCCATGGGCCTGGGTTTCGCCGCGTTTATCGCCGTGGCCGGCCTCTTCCCGCTCTGGTGGTGGGTAATCAGCGTCTACACACGCTGAACGGATGCGCCTCCCCCCAACGCCGTTTCAACGCCCGGCCCAAACGAACGGCTGCCCGTTGGCCCCTCAGCCGGCCGTGTCCCGATGCCTGTGTAAACGCGTTGGGGCGCACAGCCGTGTGCCCCTGCTGGTGGGAAATTACACAAAATTCGAAAAACGACCCCTCAGCCCGCCGCAGGCGGGCGACTCTCACCAAACCCTAAACGTGGCTGCCCATTTGGGCGGCGCGGGACGTGGACATAGGGATGGTATAATCAGTTAACAACACGGCGGGTGACCCCGAGTTACGTTGTTGGGAGGCTGAAGTGAATTCCGCACGCATCCGAAGCGCATTTGTTTACATTCTGATTATTGTCGCCATTGTCGTATTGCTGTTCCAGTTCCGGCAGCAGCCGCAGACGGACCAGATTTCTCTGACTCAACTGGCCGCCGCCGTCCAGGAAGGCGCCGTCACCAAAATCGAGGTGGACGAAAACACCCTGCGGGTTACTTTCCGAGATCGGCGCGACCCGGCTGAATCCCGTAAAGAGCCCACCAGCACCGTTTTCGACCAACTCACGGCCCTGAACGTCTCGGCCGAACAACTGGCGGCCGTCAACTGGGAGGTCAAGAAGCCGAGCGAACTGGGCGGCATCCTCACCTTCCTGGGCTACATGCTGCCGGCCGTGCTGGTGGTGGGCGTGATCTACTTCATGCTGCGCCAGGCCCAGGGCAGCAACAATCAGGCGCTCTCGTTCGGCAAGAGCCGGGCGCGCATGTTCAACGGCGATCACCCCACCGTCACGTTCGAGGACGTGGCCGGCGTGGATGAGGCCAAAGAGGAATTGCGCGAGATCGTGGAATTCCTGAAAGAGCCGGACAAGTTCATCGCCCTGGGCGCCCGCATCCCCAAGGGCGTGCTGCTGGTCGGCTCGCCGGGCACCGGCAAGACCCTGCTGTCCAAGGCCGTGGCCGGCGAGGCCGGGGTGCCCTTCTTCTCCATTTCCGGCTCCGAGTTCGTGGAGATGTTCGTGGGCGTCGGCGCCAGCCGCGTGCGCGACCTGTTCGACCAGGCCAAACGCCATTCGCCGTGCATCATCTTCGTTGACGAGATCGACGCGGTCGGCCGCCACCGCGGCGCCGGGCTGGGCGGCTCGCACGACGAGCGCGAGCAGACGCTCAACCAGATCCTGGTGGAGATGGACGGCTTCGACACCGACACCAACATCATCGTCATCGCCGCCACCAACCGCCCGGACATCCTCGACCCGGCCCTGATGCGCCCCGGCCGGTTTGACCGGCGCGTGGTGCTGGACCGGCCGGACATGAAGGGCCGCGAGCAGATTATCAAGGTGCATGTGCGCGGCAAGCCGCTGGCCTCGGACGTCGAGGCCAACACCCTGGCCAAGGCCACGCCCGGTTTCGTGGGCGCCGACCTGGAGAACATGGTCAACGAGGCCGCCATCCTGGCCGCCCGCCGCAACAAGAAGGCCATCGGCCAGAAGGAATTCGAGGAGGCCATCGAACGCGTCATCGCCGGGCCCGAGCGCAAGAGCCGCATCATCTCCGAAGAGGAGAAGCGCGTCATCGCCTACCACGAGGCCGGCCACGCCGTCGTCATGCACGTGATCGCCGAGGCCGACCCGGTCCACAAGGTGTCCATCATCGCCCGCGGCATGGCCGGCGGCTACACGCTCGCCCTGCCGGACGAGGACCGCACCCTGTATTCCAAGCGCAAGTTCCAGGCCGACCTGTCCGGACTGCTGGGCGGGCGCGCGGCCGAGGAGATCGTCTTCGGCGACATCACCACCGGCGCCTCCAACGATCTGGAGCGCGCCACCAAGATGGCCCGCGCCATGGTCACGCGCTGGGGCATGAGCGAGAAGATGGGGCCGATGGTCTACGGCCAGAAGGAAGAGCTGGTCTTCCTGGGCCGCGAGATCTCCGAGCAGCGCGACTACTCCGACGCCGTGGCGCAGGAGATCGACAGCGAGGTGCGCACGATCATCGGCAAGGCCTACGAACGCGCGCGCTCGATCCTGATCGAGTACCGCGACAAGCTGGACGCCATCGCCAAGCGGCTGATGGAGATCGAGACCATCGACGCGGCCGAGTTCGAGCGCCTCTTCCCCAGCGTGAACGCCAAGAAACGCACGCCGCCCCTCCCCAGCCTCAGCCCGGCGCCCGCCCTGCCCTCCACGGCCCCGGCCGGCGCGGCGGCGTGACGCCCCCTTGCCTGCAAGCCCACGGCCCCGGCGGACCATCGCCGGGGCCTTTTCAATTATCGGGCGGGGCCGCTGGCGCCCGGCGACGACCTGTGGCAGACTCCCGGCTCGATGCCGCCTCAATTCTGGACTAACCTGGGCTTAGCGACCGCCATCGGCCTGGGCGTGGCGCTGCTGCTCTGGCTGCTGCGCGGATCGGTCGTCGTCCGCCGCGTGCGGGTCTCGGCGCTCCTGACCGCGCTCGTCCTGGGCCTCTATCTGGTGTCGCTGGGCCTGGCCGCCGACCCCAATTCCCTGCTGGTGCGCCTCGACCTGGCGCTGGTGATCCTGCTCGGCGCCAACACCCTGCTCCAGTTGTTCGACTGGGTCTTCTGGGATTACCTGCTCGGCCAGCGCCGGCATGTCACGGTCCCCCGGCTGGTCGTCGACGTCTTCAATTTCATCGTCCTGGCGCTCATCACCCTGGCCGTGCTCAACCGCGTCTTCGGCGTGCAGGACCTGAGCGCGCTGCTGGTCACGTCCACGGTGGTCTCGGCCGTCATCGGCCTGGCGGTGCAGGACACGCTCGGCAACGTCGTCGCCGGGCTGGCCCTGCAGGCCGAGCAGCCGTTCACAGTCGGCGACTGGGTGAAGGTCAGCGGCGAGGAGGGCCAGGTGGTGCAGATGGCCTGGCGCACCATCACCCTGCGCACGCGCGACAACCACAACGTCCTGCTCCCCAACACCAATGTCGCCAAAGAGTACATCGTGAATTACTCGCGCCCGACGCCGCTGCAACGCATGCGCGCCGAAGTCGGCGTAGCTTACGGGCATCCGCCCGGCGCGGTGAAACAGGTGCTGGCCCAGGCGGTGGCCGAGGCGCCCGGGGTCGCCCCGACGCCGGCGCCACAGGTCCAGGTCCAGGCGTACGGCGACTTCGCCGTCCAGTATGTGATCTTCTACTGGATCACGGATTTCGCCCGGGTGCCCGAGATCCACGACGCCGTCATGACCCGGCTATGGTATGCCCTGGGCCGGGCCGGGATGACCATCCCCTTCCCCCTCCGCGACGTCTCGGTGCGCGTGCTGGGCGAGGACCATGCCAGCCGCGAGAGCGCGCGCCGCCAGAGCGAGGTCTTCGCCGAGCTGCGCCGGATCACGCTGTTTGCGCCGCTGAGCGACGACCAGATCGCGCACCTGGCGCAGCGCGCCGCGCTCCAGCGGTATGCGGCCGGCGAACGGCTCGTCCGGCAGGGCGAGGCCGGGCAATCGCTGTTCGTCGTCAAGTCCGGCCAGGTGCGCGTGGACGTGCGCCGCGAGGCCGGCCCGGTTACGACCGTAGGCCGGCATGGACCGGACAGCTTTTTCGGGGAGATGAGCCTGCTCACCGGCGAGCCGCGCTCGGCCTCGGTGATTGCCGAGACCGAGGTCGAGGTCGTGGTGCTCGATAAAGCCGCTCTGGCCTCCCTGATTGAAGGCGACACGCACGTCCTGGAGGCGCTGTCGGAGGCGCTCGCCAGCCGCCTGCGCAGCACCGCCGAACAGTTGGCCGCCGGCGCCGGCGACCAGAAATCGCCCGGCCCGACCCCCTCCGCCCTGCTCGGGCGCATCCGGCGTTTCTTCGGGATCGGGTCGAACTGAGCCCGCGCGGCTCAGCCAGCCGGCCGCCGCCAACCGCCGCCGGCCGGCCGTCAGGCCATTGTCAGCCGGTCCGGGTGAGTCATCTACCCGCGCCTGGTATAAATCTGTTCAGTTCAGCGACGCCGCCTGACCCCAAGCCGGGGGCCGGGACGATTTCATCCTGGCGCCGGGCAGCCGGGTGTTTGTGGCCGTGGAGGTCGAGGGGGGCCATTCGCCGCCGGCGCGGCTTGAGCCAGGGCGGCGCGGAGTTCAAGCGATGAAGCGCATCCTCGAACAGAGCCGGTTGCTGGCCCTGGTAGGCATTGTCGCGCTGCTGGCGGCGGCCGTGGCTGCCTTCGGCTGGGGCGCGTTAAAGACCTACAGCGTGATCCGCCTGATAATAACGAGCGTCGGCAAGGACCCGGCCATCACGATTGAGCTGATCGAAGTGATGGACGCGTTCCTGATCGCCACGGCCCTGTTCATTTTCGCCGCCAGCCTGCACCAGCTTTTCCTGGGGAGCCTGAACCTGCCCGAATGGATGCTGGCGCACAACCTGCACGAACTGAAGGCCAAGCTTAGCAGTATCGTGGTCCTGGTGATGGCCGTCAAATTCCTGGAACGTCTGGCCCGCTGGGAGGATCCCCAGGCCACGCTTTTCTATGCGCTGGCCATGGCCGTCGTCTCGGCAGCTTTGATCGCCCTCAGCCAGCTCGGCGGCAAAGACTGAGGCGGCGCCTCAACCGGAAGCCCGCCGCTGAAAATCAAAGCCTCCCTCTCGCAACAAGCGATGAGGGAGGCTTTGGCGTCCTTTGAGAAGGCAGACCTCACGGCGTCGGCGTTTCCGACGGGATAATAATCCACGGCGTATTGGTCGGCGGGACCACCGTGTCGGTCGGCGTCGGCGGCAGCGGCGTGTCCGTCGGCGGGATCGGCGGATCGGTCGGCGGGACCGGCGTGTCCGTGGGCGTCGGCGAGACCGTGGGCGTCGGCGAGACCGGCGTGTTGGTGCGCGTCGGCGGGATCGGCGTGTTCGTGCGGGTGGGCGTGAACGTCGACGTGGGAAGCGGCGTAAAGGTCGAGGTCGGCCGCGGCGTGAACGTCCGGGTCGGCGTCAGCGTCGGCGGCGGGGTGGGCGTGAGCGTCGGCGTACTGGTGAACGACCAGAAACTGGTCGCGGTCGGCGAGAGCGACGGGGTGAATGTCGGCGTGGGCGGGGCCGTCGGGGTGCGCGTGGCGACGACGACCGGACGGGTATTGGAGGCGGTCGGTTGAGCGGTCGCCGTGGCCTCTGGCGCCGAGGTCGGCGCTATCCCGGTGGGAAGTTCGGTCGCCGTCGCCGCCCCGGTGGAGCTCGGCGCCGGGGTCGCCGTCGGCGGCGGGGTGTCAGTCGGAACACCGGTCGCCGTCGGCCCCCAGATATTGGCGGCGTAGGTGGGCGGCGGCGCCTGGCTCGGGGTAGTCTCGGCGCTGCGTTCGCGCAGGATCTGGGCCACGATGTCGCCGCTGACCGGCGCGATGACGACGAACGGCCAGGGGCGGTAATCGGCCCTCAGGCGCGAGCTGGGATCGGGCAATTGCGGGGGCTTCAGGCTGTTCACCGCCAGCTGCCCGCACACCATCAGGATCAGCAGGATCAGCGGCACGCCCAGCGCCAGCCAGAACACGGTGAACAGCCAGCCGGCCAGCTCCGGCTGGCGCTCCGGCCGGTCCCAGTCCAGGCGCGGGAGGGGCAGGGATGGGCGCATCGCGGCCTTATCCGCCCGGTTCGGCCACCTCGGCCAGGCGCTCGGCCGAATACGTCGGGGCCGAGGCCGTCGGCAGGCAGACCGTGATGGTGCTGCCGGCCAGGCCGCGGGCGCCGACCCACACCTGGCCACCCAGGCGCTCGATGATGGCTTTCACCAGCGCCAGCTCCAGGCCGGTGCTCTCGGCGTTCGCGCCGGCCTCGACAAAGGTCTTCTCAAAGATGTGCGGCAGGTCGGAGTCGGCCACGGCCGGCCCGTTGTCGCTGACATCCACCCACACCTGGTGCTCGTGCTCGCGCGCGGCCAGGCGAATCTCGCCGCCGGGCGCGCTGCGCGCCGCCGCCCGGACGATCAGGCCGTTCAGGAGCTGGCGCAGCAGTTCCGGGTCCGCCCGGACCTGCGGCAGCGCCGCCACCGGCTCAACCGTCACTTTCAGCCCCTTCTCCTGGATCACGCTGGAGGCCAGCGTCCGGCCGGCCTCGTTGAGCGTCGCCGTCAGGTCCACATCGGTCAGGCGCAGATTCTCGCCGGATTCGATCTGGACCAACCCGAGCAGCCCCTCCATCCATTGCCAGATGCGGTCCCACAGGCGCACCAGGCGCTGGATCAACTCCCCGGTCCGGCCGGCCTTGGCCTCGGGGACGTCGTTCAGCTCCGCCAGGGCGATGATGGCCTGGGCCAGCGGGAAGCGGATCTTGCCGGCGGCCTCGGTCAGCAGGTGCATCTTCAGGTCGTCCAGGCGCTTGAGGTGCGTGACATCGCGCAGGACCATCACCCAGCCCTCGCGCCCGTCCGGCTGGGCCAGCGTGGTCAGGCTGACCATCTGGACCGAGCTGCCCGCCCACGGCACTTCCATCATCACGGGCCGTTTGCCGCCGACCGACTCCCAGTTGCGGACGAGGGTGGCCAGCGCCGCCGGCAGCCGGGTGGTCGCCGGCTGACCGACGAGATCCGGCTGGTCCAGCAGGCGCGCCGCCGCCGGGTTGACCACGGTCAGCCGGCCGTCCGCGTCGGCCGAGATGATGGCGTCGCCGGTGTGCGCGATCAGGGTCTGCAGGCGGGTGGCCTCCATCGCCAGTTTGGCCTGCAGTTCCTCGCGTTCCAGGCGCAGGCGGCGATGCATGGCGGCGCGCTCCACGGCCACCGAAAGCTCGCCGATCACCTCCAGCGGCTTGAGCAGGTAATCGTACGCCCCGTCGGCCCGCATGGCCGAGATGGCGGTCTCCAGGGTGGCGGCCGCCGTGATCACCACCACCTGGACATGCTCCTCGAACTTGCGGACCTCGCGGATCAGCTCCAGGCCGCTCATGTTGGGCATCATCAGGTCCGTCACCATGACGGCGAACGGCCCCTTCTGCCGCATGATCTGCAACGCTTCCAGACCGTCACGGGCGACTTCCACGCTGTAACCGCGCCGCTGCAAATGGGTGGCCATCAGGCTGCGGAAGGCGTCATTGTCATCTACGACTAGGACTCGCTCGGCCGACATGCGATCAATCTCCCCGGTTGAGCTAGGCTTCCGGCGGCGCGACCGGCAAGCGGATGGTAAACGTCGTCCCGCGCCCCAGCGCGCTGTCGACCGTGATCTCGCCGTGGTGCCGGGCGATGATGCCGTAGCTCACCGACAGGCCCAGCCCGGTCCCCTCCCCTTCCGGCTTCGTGGTGAAGAAGGGGTCGAAAATGCGGCGCAGGTTCTCGGGCGCAATGCCGGTGCCGGTGTCGCTGACGGTGAGGACGGCCTCGCCTTCGCCGGGCGTCACGCGCAAGGCCAGCTCGCCCCCGCCCGGCATCGCCTGGATGGCGTTCTGAATCAGGTTGATCAGCACCTGCTCGATCTGCTGGGCGTCGTAGGTCGCCAGGACGGGCGTCTCGGGCAGCTCCACGCGGGTGGTGACCCGGCCCCGGCGCGCCAGATACTCGGTCAGCCGCAGCGAAGCCTCCACCGTCTCGCGCAGGTCGCGCAGCGCCAGCTCGGGCGTCGACTGACGCGCGAACTTCAACAGGTCGCTGACGATGTTGTTGGCGCGCGAGGCGTTGTCCCGGATCAGCCCGAGCTGCTCGCGCGTGAACGCGTTCAGATTGTCCTCTTCTTGCAGGATTTCCGCCAGCCCCTTGATGACGGCCAGCGGGTTCTTCACATCATGGACGATGCCGGCCGTCAGCTGGCCGACGGCGGCCAGCTTCTCCGACTGGACCAGCTGCTGCTGGGCCGACTGCAGCCTGGCGTTGCTCTCGGCCAGCTCCAGGTTGCGCTGCACGGTCACCTCGTACAGGCGCCGGGCCTCTTCCGTGCGCTCGCGCAGCCGGTCGGTCATCACGTCGAACGCGCCGGCCAGGTCGCCGATTTCGTCCCGCTGCTGGATGCCGGTGCGCTGGTTCAGGTCGCCGCCGGCGACCGCCTGCGAGACCTTGCGCAGGCGCAGGATCGGGCGGGCGATGTGCCGCGCCAGCGCCAGGCCGATCACGATCATCAGCGTGGTGCCGGCCGTGAAGATCAGGGCGAAGGTGTCCCGGCTGGTGATCTCGGTGGAGACGAAGTAGTCGCTCGGCAGCGCCACAGCCAGCACACCGACGCGCTGGCTGCGCACGGTCAGCGGCGTGTACAACAACTGGAACGGGCGCCCATACAGCGTCCGCTCCTTGATCAACTGCGCGCTGGGTCCGCTGGCCTCCACCGAGGTCAGCTCCAGTAGCGCGTAGCCTTCCTCCGGCTGGACCAGCGTCGTCGTCGTCAATTTGCCGTTCGGGTCCAGAGCCAGCACGTCGGCCAGGGATTGCGCCTTGAGCTCGCCGATCAGCGTGTCCAGGCGCGTGCCCATCAGCATCGCGCCGACGATCAGGCCGGCCTCGTCCCGGACCGGGGCGCTGGTGAACAGGAAGGCGCCCGTCTGCAAGGCCCGGATCGCGGCATACTTGTCCCCCAGTTCGTCCTGCTGTCCGCGCAGCACATTCGTCACCAGAGAGTCGCCGGAGAGGTCGACGTTGCGGCTGGTCTCATAGCTCAGGCCGTCCGGGTTGAGGATGAACGTCAGCTCCTCAATCCCGCGCCGGTTGACGATGGTCAGCACCTCGATCCGGTCGTTGATGACCAGCTGGCCGAGGAGCTGCTCCAGAGCCGCGACGTTCTCGCGGGCCACCGCCTCCGGGACGCCCTCGGTGAAAACCAGACGGCGGAGCGTGTCCAGCTGCAAGCGTTCGCGGCGCACAATGCCGTCGGCCACCACGCGGCTGGCTTCGTTGAGCTGGTTGAAGAAACGCTCGCGCGCCGAGCCGGCCACCAGGCGCATGACGACGAAGATGCCCACCATGGCTGTCAGCAGGGTGAGCAAGACATAAGGCAGGATCAGTTTGGCCCGCAGCCCACCGGGAAGAGCCAGATTAGCAAACCGGTCCAGGCGCGCCTCCGATCCCGGCGCAACCCGGCCGGTCAAATCGCCTGGTTTGGGGGCAGGAGCGGCTTGATCACCTGCGAGTGTTTTCTCCGACAAGGGTGTGACAGCCACAACGTTTCCTACGACAACCCGATCCGTCCAGACCTAGTATACGGCTATGGCTTAAGGATATCAGGATTATTCTACACCAACCCAATTATGAGAGGGTTGGAAAAGCGATTAAATCAACCAAAGGTCCTATCACTTATGGGCTTCAGCGCCCGCCTCGGCTTCCGGCGCTGGATGATGATCCCGCCGCAGCGCCGCCCAGACCGCGAGTCGGTTCGCCAACACCGACAACGCGGGCCAGCCAAACGCGGCGGCCACGCCTACGCTCAACCCTGTCGTCGGCAGAAGGAGGCCCGGCCGCCCCGCCCCGGCCCAGGCGTCCGATCACGCGCCAGCGGGCGCTTCTCCAGACCCATTTCTTACGCATGCGCATTGCGTCGCGCGGGCGACATCGCTATAATGGTCCAACTCACTGAGGGAGTCGCCGGCGCTGTGTTCGATACCCACAAAATCACACGGTCCATGACCACGCGCATGCAAGGCCAGGGCGACACCAGCCTGAAGCCGGGCGCCGTGCTGCAGAACCGCTACTCGATCCAGCGCGTCCTGGGCGTCGGCGGCATGGGCTCGGTCTACCAGGCCCGCGACCTGCGCTTCCCCAACGCCACCAAGTACGTCGCCGTCAAAGAGATCATCAACATCGCCGACCCCAGCATGCGCGAGATGGTCATCAAGATCTTCGAGCGCGAGGCCAACACGCTGGCCTCCCTGGACCACCCGGCCATCCCCAAGATCTACGACTACTTCAACCAGGGCGACCGCTCGTTCCTGGTCATGGAGTACATCGACGGCAAGGACCTGGAGACCTACCTGAACGACACGCCTGGGCTGCTGGGCGAGGAGAAAGTGGTCGAGTGGGCCATCGAACTGTGTGATGTGCTCTCTTACCTGCACAACCACAAGAACAAAGACAACCAGCCCGAGCCGATCATTTTCCGCGACCTCAAGCCGTCCAACCTGATGCTGGACCAGCACGGCAGCATCCGGCTGATCGACTTCGGCATTGCGCGCAACTACCAGGCCGGCCAGAAGGGCACGATGATCGGCACGGAGGGCTACTCGCCGCCCGAGCAGTACCGCGGCGAGTCCAGCCCGGCCGGCGACATCTACGCCCTGGCCGCCACCCTGCATCATCTGCTGACCAAGCAGGACCCGCGCATCGAGCCGCCGTTCTCCTTTTCCGAGCGCCCCATCCGCAAGGCCAACCCGGGCGTCAGCATGGAACTGGAGGCCATCATCAACACGGCCCTCAACTACAACCCGGCCGACCGCTTCCCCAGCGCCCAGGCGATGAAGGACGCGCTGGTGGCCCTGCGCCGGCGCAGCTCCGGGATGCTCGGCCATCCGCTGGGCACCGGCCGCCTGGACCTGGGCAGCCTGGGGCAGGGCCGGCCGGTCGAGAGCCAGGCGGCCGGCGTCGCCGCCGCGCCGGCGCGCTCCGAGGTGACGCCGCTGTGGGCGTTCAAGTGCGAAGACGAAGTGCGCGGCAGCCCGACGGCGGCCAACGGCGTGGTCTACGTCGGCGCGTACGACAACAACCTGTACGCGGTCACGGCCGCCGACGGTCAGCTGCTCTGGAAATACGCCACCGACGGCGGCCTGCCCGGCTCCCCGGCGGTCCACCAGGACATCGTCTATATCGGCTCGGAGGACCGGCGCCTGCATGCCGTCTCGGCCAAATCCGGCCGGCTGCAGTGGACCTATTACGCCGACGCCCCCATCCGGTCGTCGCCGCGCGCCGCCGACAGCCATGTCTTCATCGGCGCCGACGACCACTACCTGCACGCCGTCAACGTGGTGACCGGCCGGCGCGCCTGGCGCTTCCAGGCCACCGACGCGGTGCGCTGCCGCCCGGCCATCGCCAACGACCGCATCTTCTTCGGCTGCGAGAGCGGCGAGTTCTACGCCATCGACATGCGCGGCGAGCGCAAGTGGCACTTCAAGGCCAAGCGCGGCCTGACCTCCTCCCCCTTGCTGGCCAACAACACGCTCTACGTCGGCTCGCTGGACGGCATGGTCTACGCGCTGGACGCCAGCTCCGGCTGGACGATCTGGCGCTTCCGCACCAACAAACCGATCCTGTCCTCGCCCGCCATCGACGGCAACTTGCTGTTCATCGGCTCGGCGGACAACCACCTGTACGCCATCGACATCCGCACCGGCCGCGAGGCCTGGCGGTTCCAGGCCGAGGGCCAGGTCAACTCGTCGCCGGCGGTGAATAAAGGGGTCGTGTATGTGGGCTCGGTGGACGGCTGCCTGCACGCCCTGGAGGCCGCCAGCGGCAAGCTGCGCTGGCGTTTCAAGGCCGGCGGTCCGATCACGTCATCCCCGACGGTCGTCAACGATGTCGTCTACGTGGGATCATTCGATCATTATCTCTACGCTCTGACGGCATAACGCGGGAGAAGCTCGTGTTTGCTTTCCTGAAGAAACTCTTCGGCCCAAAAACGGAGCCGCCCAACGGCCCGGCCACGCCCTCACCGACCAGCCCCACCCTGCCCCTCAAGGGCGATCCGGACGCCACCGTGCCTCTGCCGGAGCTGGTCAGCAGCCGGCCCTCCCCTGACTCCCTGAAAAGCAAGCTCGCGCCGCCGTCGAAGACGCGCTTCACCATCGGCATCGCCCAGGACGTCGGCCAGGTGCGGCCGCACAACGAAGACGTGCTGCTGGTGTTCACCGGTGAACTGGGCGGCCTGGAGCCGATGCCCAACTTCGGCCTGTTTATCGTCGCCGACGGCATGGGCGGCCATTCGCTGGGCGAGCGCGCCAGCGGCCTGGCCGCGCGCCGCATCGCCCAGGTGACGCTGGACCAGATCCTGCCCTCCCTGCTGGCGCCGCCCGACGCTGACATCGAACGCCCGCTGCTCACCGAGGTCCTGGAGAACGCGATGGTCGCCGCCAACCGGGCCGTGGTGGCCGGCGTGCCGGAGGGCGGCACGACCCTGACCGGCGCCCTGATCATCGGCGACCAGCTGGTCCTCACCCATGTCGGCGACACGCGCGCCTACCTGATAGCCGAAGGCCAGTTCGAACAACTGACGCGCGATCACTCGCTCGTCCAGCGCCTGAAGGAGCTCGGCCAGATCACCGACGACGAGGCCGCCGTCCACCCTCAACGCAGCGTCCTGTACCGCGCCGTCGGCCAGGGCGACGGCCTGGAGGTCGACGTGATCTCCCGGCGTCTGCCGCCCGGCGCGCTGCTGCTCCTGTGCTCAGACGGGTTGTGGAGCCTGGTGCCAGACACCCTGATCCTGGAGATCGTCCGGCAATCCACCAGCCTCCAGGCCGCGTGCGATGCGCTGGTGAAGGCCGCCAACGACGCCGGCGGGCCGGATAACATCTCGGCGATCATGGTGCAGATGCCGGGTTAGCGGCGATGCCCACCGGCGACCTGTACGGGCTGCTGGGTGTTCCCCCTTCGGCCAGCGCGGACGACATCCGGCTGGCCTACCGCGGCGCCGCGCGCCGCTTCCACCCGGACGTCAACTCCAGCCCCGGCGCGACCGACGAGTTCAAGTTGATCGCCGAGGCCTACGCCGTCCTCAACGACCCCGGCCAGCGCAGCCAGTACGACGCCAGCCTCAAACACAAGAACGCCGCCCCGGTGCTCGCGCTCCGGTCGCTCCTCAGCCGCGACAAGGTGCCCGTGCTCAACGAGCCCCAGGTGGTGTACGCCCTGGTGGAGGTCCGCCCGGCCCTCCCGCCGGCCGAGCTGCCCACCCCGCCGGTCAATCTGGCGCTGGTCATCGACCGATCCACGTCGATGCAGGGCGAGCGGCTGGACCAGGTGAAGGCCGCCGTCGCGCAACTGATCGACAGCCTGCGCGAGAACGACACGCTCGCCATCGTCACGTTCAGCGACAAAGCCGACGTCCTCGTCCCGGCCCAGCGCACCGCCGGCGACCACAAGATCACGGCCAAGGCCAAGGCCAGCACCCTGCATGCCAGCGGCGGCACCGAGATCCTGCGCGGCCTGCTGCGCGGCATGATGGAGCTGCACCAGAACCTCAGCCCGGCGTCCGTCAACCACCTGATGCTGCTGACCGACGGCCAGACCTACGGCGACGAGGGCGACTGTCTGCTGCTGGCGGCCCTGGCCGCGGTGGACGGCATCTCGATCAGCGGCCTGGGCCTGGGCGACGAGTGGAACGATAAGTTCCTGGACGAGCTGACCGCCGCCACGGGCGGGTCCACGGCCTTCATCGGCGCGCCCGACCAGTTGACAAAGTTCATGCAAGACAAGGTGCGCGGCCTGGGCGCCGCGTTCAGCGAGCGGCTGTCGTTGCGCGTGCTGCCCGACCAGGGCGTCAGGCTGCTGACCGCCTACAAGGTGGCGCCGGAGCCCGGCCCGCTCCCGGTGGAGGAGATGCCGCTGCGGCTCGGCAGCCTGCCGAAGGATCAGGCGCTCAGCCTGGTGCTCAAGTTCCTCCTGCCGCCGATCACCGAAGGCGCGCGCCCGATTGCGCGGCTGGCGCTCACCGGCGACGTCCTCAGCCTCAACCGGCGGGGGGAGCGCGCCACCGAGGACCTGGCCGTGACGGCCCAGGCCAATTTCCAGGCGGCGGCGCCGCCGCCGGCCCTGGTGGACGCGCTCAGCAAGCTCTCGCAGTATTCCCTGCAGGAGAAAGCCTGGCAGAAGGCGGCGGCGGGCGACATCGGCGGGGCCACCCGCCTGCTCTCCACGCTCGGCACGCGCCTGCTCTCCTCCGGCCAGGCCGACCTGGCCAAGATGACCATCGCCGAGGCCAAGCGTCTGGAACGCTCGCATGTGCTCTCGGAAGACGCCAAGAAGCGCATCAAGTACGGGACGCGGGCCCTGATGCTGCCGGCCCCGCCGGTCTCCGGCTCAGGCAGGCTGCGCTCATGATTACGTGCCTGGCCTGCCGGAACCAGGAATACGAAGGCGAGCTGTTCTGCTCGAACTGCGGCGCGCGGCTGTGGGGCGCGCCCGGCGAAACCCTGCCCACCATCACGTTCGACACCAGCCGCCTGCGCGAGATGACGCGGCCGGTGGCGGCGACGACGGCGCCGATCAAGCTCGACCTCAAGCCCGGCCAGATCTCGATCTCGATCAGCGGGACCGGACAGAGCCTGATGCTGGAGGGCAAGCCGGAATACGTCATCGGTCGGGAGGGCCAGGAGAACGAGATGCCGGAGGTCAACCTGGGTCCGCACGGGGCGCGCGAGAAGGGCGTCTCCCGCCGGCACGCCACCCTGCGCGTCGACCGGCGCCAGTTGCTGCTGACCGACCTGGGCAGCTCCAACGGCACCTGGCTGAACGGCGCGCAGCTCTCGCCGCACGAGCCGATCCGGCTGGAGAGCGGCGACGAGATCCGCCTCGGCCGCCTGACCATCAAAGTCCACTTCAACCTGTGACCCCCGCGGGGCGCCCGCCCGCCTGAATTGGAGAATACTATGGCTATCCAAGTGATCATCCACGTCGCCAACGAGGACCCCATCCTGGCCGAGCTCGAGCGGCTGCCGGCGCCGACCGATGTCTCCATCCTGGCCCTCAACCCGCGCCAGCGCGACAACAAGGACCTGCGCTACCTGGCCCAGAACGTCACCCAGGTGATCTGGCCGATGAGCCGCATCACGTTCATCGAGATCATGCCGGCCGCGGACGAGGAGAAGATCGTCGGCTTCGTGCGCGAGTGACGGCCATGGCCGAGACCCGTGAACGCCACCGCATCCTGGTGGTGGATGACGAACCGCGGATGATCAAGTTCATCCGCCTGAACCTGGAGCACGACGGCTTCGACGTCGTCGAAGCCGCCGACGGCCTGGCCGCGCTCCGGCAGGTCCGCGACACCCTGCCCGACCTGGTGCTGCTCGATGTCGCCATGCCCGAGCTGGACGGCTTTGAAACTTTGCGCCTGCTGCGCGAGATCTCGTCGATCCCGGTCATCATGCTCACCGCGCGCGGAGAGGAGGACGACCGGGTGCGCGGCCTGGAGCTGGGCGCCGACGACTACGTGACCAAACCGTTCAGCCCGCGCGAGCTGGTCAGCCGGGTGCGCGCCGTGCTGCGCCGGACGGAAGCCCTGGCCCCGGCCGACAAGTCCACGCTGCACGTGGACGAGCGGCTGAGCCTGAACTTCGACCGGCGCGAGGTGCTGGTGGACGGCCGGCCCGTCAAGCTCCGGCCCACCGAATACCGCCTGCTTTACCACCTGGTGCAGAACGCCGGGTGGGTGGTGCCGCACGACCAGCTGCTGGCCAAGGTCTGGGGTTACGAGTACCGCGAGGAGACGCACTACCTGCGGCTGTACATCAACTACCTGCGCCAGAAGCTCGAGCGGGATCCCGCCAACCCCAAATATATCCTGACCGAACGGGGCGTAGGCTACCGGTTTGTCGATTTCAAAAAGAAGTAAAGGATCACGATGCGTTCCAACCGCCCCCCACAAGGACCCAATCTCATGCAATCGGTGTTTTCGTCGTCGATCGTCCGTATGCTGCTGGCCGTCCTCGTCCTCGTCGTCATCGGCGTCCCCGTGCTGCTGGCGCTGACCAGCTCGTTCGCCTATCTCCTGGTGCGCGTCGAGCAGCAGGAGGTCGGCGTGCGCTTCCAGGGCGGCCAGATCAAGGACATCGTCGGGCCGGGCGTGTACAGCGACTTCGGCCTGTATGTGGAGCTCAAGAAGGTCTCCAGCCAGGCCATCCCGTTCAACGTCCGCGACGAGGAGATCATCACCAAGGACAAGCAGCGCATCGGCCTGGTGGTCACCGGCGACGCGCTGCGGCCCGGCATTGCGCGCAAAGACGTCTTGCTGGCTAACTGGGCGGTCTACAGCCAGCTCTACCTGGACGACACGGTGGCCCAGGAACGGGTGAAGGCGCTGGCGCAGCAGGCCATGAAGGTGTGCGTGGGCGAGCGGACCTTCGACGACGCCATCATCGGCACGGCCCGCGACGAGCTGCGGACGTGCATTGACGAAGAGCTTAGCAAGCTGGCCGACACGTACGGTTTCGTGATCCAGAACGTGGTCGTGCCGGAGGTGGTGCTCTCGCCCGAGGTGCAGGCCGCGCTGGACGCCATCGTCCAGAGCCGGCTGGAGACCGAGAAGGCCGCGCAGGACAAGCTGCGCGCCGAGGCGCAGGCCCAGGCCGAGCAGGCCCGCCAGGAAGGCGAGATCCGCGTCGAGCAGAGCCGCATCCAGGAGGAGACCAAACAGCAGACCATCCTGGCGCAGCTCGAGCAGGAGAAGATCAAGGCCCAGCAGGCCGTGATCGCAGCCGAGAAGGCCAACGAGCTGGCCAAGGTCGAGGCGGACCGCAGCGTGATCGAGGCGCAGAAGTCCAACGACCTGTTTGCGGCCCAGCAGGACCTGGAGATCAACCGGGCGCTGGCCCTGGCCGCGGTCGAGAAGGCCAAGGCCGACCTGGCGGCGCAGGTGGCGCTGGCCGAGCTCTACGCCCAGAACCCGGCGTACGCCCAGGTGCAGATCGCCCAGGCCAACGCCAACGCCCTGCAGGCCACCGACAAGATCATCTTTACGCCGGTCGGCACCACGCCCACCATCATCGTGCCCGGCCCTGGCATCACGTCCACCACCGACGTCACGCCGGAGTAAACGCCGCCCGCCTGGCCGCTTTTCGAACCTGGTGTAATCCCCCGCCGGGAGGGGCGCGCGGCCGTGCGCCCCAACGCGTCTCTACAGAAATCGGGATACGGCCGCCCGATTCGCCGTGGACAGCGCGGGGCGAGCACAGATCAAAAAGGGATCGGCCGCCGATTAACGGCCGAGAGCACGAAGCCTTCTCCGTGCTCTCGGCGCTCTCGGCGGTTAACCAGGCCTACCGCTTCTTCTTCTGGCAATACCGGTCGAACCAGGCCAGCATCCGGTTGAGCCGGTCCACGCGGTGCTGCGGCTCGCCGGAGCGCGACATCTCGTGCCCCTCGCGCGGGTAGCGGATGAAGATCACCTCGCGCTTCAGGCGCTTGAGCGCCGCGTAGAGCTGCTCGGCCTCGGACGGCGGGCAGCGCCAGTCGTTGTCCTGGTGCTCGATGGCCAGCGGCGTGCGGATGCCGCGCACATAGGCCAGCGGCGACTGCTTCCAGAGCTTCTCCAGATTATCGAAGCCTAACGACTCGAACTCGCGCTCCACCAGTTGCGGGATGTCGCTGGTGCCGAAGAACGAGATCAGGCTGTACAGGCCGCGCTGCGCCCAGGCGCAGGCAAAACGCCGGTCGCGGCTGATGATCCAGGCCGTCATGTAGCCGGCGTAGCTCCCGCCGGTCAGGGCCATCCGCCGCGTGTCCACAAAGCCGCGCGCCACGACCGCGTCCACCCCGGCCAGGATGTCGTGCATCACGTGGTCGCCCCAATCGTTGCGGATGATCAGCGAGAACGCCTCGCCGTAGCCGTCCGAGCCGCGCGGATTGCAGAAGTACACGGCGTAGCCGCGCGACGCCTGGAACTGCCACTCCAGCCACATCCCGGGCATGCCCGGCCCCCACATCACCCACGGCCCGCCATGCATGCTGACCACCAGCGGGCACTTCTGCCCGGCGCGCAGGCCCGGCGGCTTCAGCAGCCAGCCCTGGATGCGGCGCCCATCGGGGGCGGTGTGCCAGACTGCCTCGATGGGGACCACGGTGCGCCGCGCCAGCAATGCGTCGTTGAGCGCCGTCAGGCGCTTCTCCGCCCTGCCGGCGGCGTCGGTCACGTAAACGTCGCCGGGCCGCTCCGGGGTGTTGGCGACGAAAGCGACGCGGCCGGCGCGGTCCAGGCTGAAGCCCTGCAACATGCGCCGGCCCTTGAGCACGGGCTCGATCACGTCGCCCTTGACGCTGATCCGGTACAGGTGCGTGTCGCCCCGGTCGTTGACCAGGGCATAGACCCAGCGCGAGTCGGCCGACCACTGGAACTCGCCCAGGCCGCGGTCGAACTCGAAGGTCAGCTCGCGCGCCGCGCCCCCGCTCACCGGCAGCAGCGCCAGCCGGGTCCGCTGGCCCCACGAGCCCTCGTCCGGCACGCGGGTCGCCGCGATCCACTTCCCATCCGGCGAGACCTGCGGGCTGAAGTACTCGAAACCCGGGTTGGACAGGAAGCGATAGGGTTTGCGCCCGCGGGCCGCGACCGGCACGCGGACCACCGCCCGGTACTGCCAGGGGTCGTGCTCCGGCTCGCGCGATTGGGTGGAGATGATGGCCTGGCCATCCTGCGTCCAGCTGATGTCGTTGAAGTCCAGGTCGCCGTCCGTGATCCGGCGCGGCCGGCCCGGCGTCTCGGCCACGTCCACGACGTACAGGTGCGCCCGCCGGTCGCCCAGGTATTCGGTGCCGGTCCGGTACGGCAGCCGGGTGATGAGGCGCGGGTCCGCTTTCTTCTTCTCGTCTTCCTCCTGCCGTTCCTGGCGGTGCCTGGCCTCCAAGGCGTCGGCGGGCGGCGCCGGGGGCTCCGCCGCGTCCTCGCGGGCGCGCTCGTCGGCGTCCACGTGCGAGACGAACGCGATCCACCGGCCGTCCGGGCTCCAGACCGGGTTGCCGGCGCCGTTCGGCGTGGTCTGGCGCGTCGTCAACGGGCGCGCCTCGCCGCCGTCCACCGCGATCACATAGAGCTGCGGCTTATCGGCCCGCGTCGAGATAAAGGCCAGGCTCTTCCCATCCGGGCTCCAGCGCGGCGAAAAATCGGACCCGGCCTCGCCGAACGTGAACTGGCGCGGGGCCGGCGCGCGCGCGTCCAGCCGCGCCAGCCAGATATGGCGCCGGTACTTGTTCGCGATCCGGTCGATGTCCACCCGGACAAACGCCAGGTGACGGCCATCGGGGCTGATCTGCGCATCCTCGGCGAACTTGAGGTCGTACAGGTCCTCGGCGGAAAAGGGTTGTTTGGGAGGCAAGTGTAACTCCTGGGTAAAGCGGGTAGAGGCTGGGGGCTGAGGGCTGGAGGCCAGTGTCATTCCCCCAGCGGCCTGTAGGCGGGCTGATCCTTGGCCCGCGCGCGGCACTCCGGGCACGGACACAGGTCGCGCAGGTAGGCCCAGGTGTAGATGCCGGTCTTGTGGCCGTCGGTCCATTCGGGCTGCAGGGCGTAATTCCCCACGGGCGCCAGGCGTTCAATGGCGTAACTCTTGGCCCGCGCCAGCGGGATCGTCAGCAGCAGGTTATCAACGTCCGGGGCCTGGCCCATATTGGCGTGGCCGCCGCGGCATTCCACGCACGGGCACGCCTCACGCAGAAAGCTGAGCGGGTATTCGCTTTTGTGACCGTCGTCCCAGGGGATGAGCAACATCTGGCGCGAGCGGTCGAGGGTGATGGCAGTTGGTCGAGGCATTGAGCAGCCGAGAGTGGTGATGGGTGATGGGCGATTACGGACCGGACACCACCTGCAGGTAATTCTGCACCGCCCAGCCGAAGCGGGTGCCGGAGGCCGGGTCCACCAGGTACCACCATACGAAGCCGTCGGCTTCAGACGGGCCGGCCTGCACCTGGAAGACTTCGCGTTCGAGGGCCAGGTAGTTGACCGCCGCCTGCAGGCTCGGCTCGGAACGCAGGTTCAGGAAGCCATCCGAGCCGGTGCCCGTCACCTGGACGGTGGCGCCGACCCGCACTTCGCCGGGCGGCGGCGGCGGGACCGTGGCCGTGGGCGGCTCGACGACGGGCGACGGCGGGGGCGCGCCCGGCGTCGGCGTGGCCGTCAGGCCGGCCGGCGCCGCCGTGACCAGGTTGACCGTGGCCGTCGGCAGAGGCTGGTCAGCGGTGCGCGTCGCCAGGGCGATCAGGAGCAAAACGGCGGCGGCCAGCAGGAAAGCGCCGGCGACCACGGCCAGCAGCCACCAGGGAATGTAGCCGGCCGAGTCGCGCGGCGCGACGGCGGGCGGCCTCATCCGGCCGCCCCCCCGCTCTCGCAGCGCGTCACCAGCACGGTGATGTCGTCGAACGCCGGCGCGTCGCCGCGGAACTCGAACACGTCGTTAAAGATGGCCGAGCAGACGAGCTTGGGCGCGGCATGGCGGTGTCGGTCCACCAGCGCGATCAGGCGCTCCAGCCCGTAGGCGTTGTTCTCGGCGTCCACCGCGTCCGGCACCCCGTCCGAGAAAGCCACCAACAGGTCGCCGGGGTGCAGGTCCACGGCGCGCTCCGCGAGCGTCAGGTTGGGCCACATCCCCAGGAAACGGCCGTCGGCGTCCAGTTCCTCCGGCGGGCCGCCGGCGGCGCGGTACAGCAGCGGCTTGTCCTGGCCCGCCCGCACGTACACCAGCCGGCCGGTCGCCGTCTCCAGCACCCCGTAGAAGACCGTGACGAACATGTCGTCGTTGGTCGAGACTTCCAGCAGGCCGTTGTGGACGGCCAGCGCCACCTCGCTGGGCGAGAGGCTGCGCCGGGCATGGGCCAGGAAGAGCGTGCGCGTCACGGCCATGATCAGGGCGGCGTGCACGCTCTTGTCGGAGACGTCGGCCATGAGCAGGCCGAGGTGCTCGTCGTCCACCCGGATGACGTCGTACAGGTCGCCGCCCACGTGGCGGGCCGGGACATTGCGGCCGAAGAAGCTGTAGCCTTTGACGGGCGGAAACTTGGACGGCAGCAGGCTGCGCTGCACCTCGCCCGCGATCTGCATCTCGTGCTCGAGCTTCTCCCGCTTCACCAGCTCGGCCTGGGCGGCCTTCAAGTCGTCGTACGCCTTGCGCAGCTCGTCGTTCTTGCGGCGCAGGTCGGCCACGTTCGCCTCGCCGGTGGCGCGCACGTTGGAGACGAAGCGCCGGATCATGGCCAGCGCCAGCGGCGGGTGGTTGGTCAGCAACTGCTGGAACTCGTCCTCGGAGATTTCCAGCATAGTGGATTTGGTCAGCGTCGTGATCGTGGCCGAGCGCGGCTTCTTCTCGATCAGGGCCATCTCGCCGAAGAACTGGCCGGGGCCGTAGCGAGCCAGCACCCGCTTGTCGTCCGTGCCGACCTTCTGGGTGATCTCCACCTGACCGTCGGCGACGATGTAAAACGTGTGCTCGATCTCGCCCTCGTGGCACAGGGTGTGCTCGGCCGGATACGTCTGCGCCACCGCCGCCAGGGACAGGGCCTCCACGTCGGCGTCGCTGACGCCGGGGAAGGCCTGGCGCAGAATGGCGGGGATATCGGGCGCGCCGCGGGCGGCGCTTTCAGCGGAGGTGGGCGCAAGCATGATCGGGTTCCGGTCAGCGCCGACGGCGGGCGGTTCTGGCGTTGGCGGCCTTCGGCCGGGATGTCTTCGGGCGGCGGGCGGCCGGTTTCCTGGATTTTGCGGCCGGGGCGGATTTCCCGGCTTTTGAGGCCGCGGCCGGTGCCGGTGTCCTGGCCGTCGGTTTCCCGGCCCGGGCCGCCGGCTTCTGTTCCGCCGGGGCGGGCGCGGCGCCGATCTCGGCCGGGCGCACGGCCCGGGGCCGGCGATGGCCGCGTTCGTCCAGCCATTGCAGCAGGCGCTCCACCGGCCAGGCGTTGATCACGTGCTCGGACGTCGCCCAGCCGCGCCGGGCGGTGCCGACGCCATAGTGCGCCAGGCCGAAGTGGTCGGGGTGATGGGCGTCGGTGTTGAGCGCCAGATAGCAGCCCAACTCCACCGCCCGCTTGGTGTGGACGTCGTCCAGGTCCAGGCGCTGCGGGTTGGCGTTGATCTCCAGCGCCACGCCGTTCTCGGCCGCCGCCTTGAGGATGGCCTCCATATCCAGGTCGGCGCCGTCGCGGTCCGGCAGCAGGCGGCCGGTGGGGTGGCCGATGATATCCACGTGCCGGTTGCGGATGGCGTTGAGCAGCCGCTCGGTGATGCGGGCGCGGTCCTGGCGCAGCGACGTGTGCAGCGAGGCGACGACGATGTCCAGGTCTTCCAGGACGTCGTCGTTGTAGTCCAGGTGCCCGTCGGCGCGGATCTCCACCTCGGCCCCCTGGAGCAGGCTGAAGCCGGTGCCCAGCTCGGCCTGGACCGCGTCGATCTCGCGGCGCTGCTGGCGCAGGCGCTCGACGGTCAGCCCGCCGGTGACCCCCAGGCTCTGCGAGTGGTCGGTGATGGCCAGGCAGCGCAGGCCGCGCGCGCGCGCCGCCAGCGCCATCTCGCGCACGCCCACCTGCCCGTCGCTCCAGGTGGTGTGGGCGTGCAGGTCGCTCTGCAAATCGCGCAGCTCCACCAGCCGCGGCAGCCGGCCCGCCTGCGCGGCCTGGATCTCGCCGCGGTCCTCGCGCAGCTCGGGCGGGATGTAGGCCAGGCCCACGTTGCGGTAGACCTCGGCCTCGGTGGCGCAGATGATCTCGCGCCCATCCTTGCGCACGAAGGCGTGCTCGTTGAGCGACAGCCCCCGCTCCAGGGCCAGCTCGCGCACGCGCACGTTGTGGTCCTTGCTGCCGGTGAAATACTGCAACAGCGTGCCGAAGCGCTCCGGCGCCAGGACGCGCAGGTCGGCCTGCAGCCCGAGGTCCAGCTCCACCGAGGTTTTGGTGGGCCCCTGGGCGATGACGCGCGCCACCTGAGGATGGGTGACGAAAGCCGCCATCACCGGCCGGGCGTCGTCGGCGCCGGCCAGGAAATCCAGGTCGCCGATGGTGGCGCGCATGCGCCGCAGGCTGCCGGCCACCTCGGCCACCTTGACGCCCGGGATGCCGCGCAGGTATTTGAGGATGTCCTGAGCCACGGGCCAGGCCTGGCCGAGCGGCATGCGGCCGGTGGCGTGGCGGCGGGCCTCGATCCCGGCCAGGATCTTGGCCTCCGACTTCTCGCCCAGGCCGGCCAGGTTGCGCAGCTTGCCGGTGCGGGCCGCCAGCTCCAGCTCCTGCAGCGTGGTGACGCCCAGGCTCTTCCAGATCTGGGCCACGCGCTTGGGGCCCAGGTCCGGCACGGTCAGCAGATCGGCCAGGCTGAGCGGCACTTCCTGCTTGAGGCGCTCGAAGAACGCCAGCTGGCCGGTCCGCAGCAGCTCGTCCACCTTCTCGGCGATGGCCGGCCCGACGCCCGCGATCTCGCGTAGCTTGCCCTCGCGCCAGACGTCGCGCACCGGCCGCGTGTACTCACGGAACGTTTCGGCCGCGCGCCGGTAGGCCAGAATCTTGTAAATGACCTCGCCCTTGATCTCCAGCAGATCAGCGATGGTGGCGAAGATTTGGGCGAGCTCTTTGTTGGTCATTATCAATTCGGTCCGGCGAAATTCTGGATCAACAACCACTGGCGGCCGTTGTAGCCGATCCCGACTCCCACGCCCGTGTAGTTCGGGCTCAGAATGTTCCGGGCGTGCGGCGGATCGGTCATAAACCAGTTCATCGCGATCTCCACGATCGCCGGCGGCGGCCTGATCGACCCATACCAGTTCTCGCCCAGGTAGGCGCTGGTGTAGCCGGCGGCCCGCATCATGTCCCGCGCCAACGGCGCGCCCGTCACCGGGTCATTGTGGCCGGTATAGCCGCGGGCCACCATGTCGGCCACCCGCGCCCGCGCGACGCTCATCAGGGTCTCGTCGCGGACCAGCGGCGCGACCCCGGCGGCCGCGCGCTGGGCGTTGATCAGGTCAATTGTGTACTGCTCCGCCGCCGCGATATCGGCGGCCGGCGGCGCCGCGCTCGTCCAGGTCGGCTCCGGCAGCGCCGGGACCGGCGGCGCCGTCGCGCTCGGGGCCACGCTGACGGCCACGGCCTCGGCCGCCGTCGGGCGCGCCACGGCGATAAGGGGCGCAGCCGTCGGCGTCGGACTCGACGTAATCGTCGCCGACGGCGACGCCGACGGCGTCGCCGCAAGAACGGGCGCTTCGGTCGGCGGCGGTGTGACGGTAGGCGTGTAGGTTGCTACGACGACAGCCACCGCCGGGAGCGTACTGGTGGCGACGGGCGTCGGGGTGAGGGGGTGGACGGTGCAGGCCGTCAGCACCGCCAGCCCGATCAGATTGGGCCACAGCCGCTTCACGCCGGGATTATACAGGGATTCTAACGCAGGCGCGTGCTATACTGGGCCCACCTTTCGCGCTCGTGAGGGCCCCGTGCGCTACTCATCGCCTCCCAACCCCAAGGAGTACGCCGACCAGGTGTACGCCATCGTCCGGCGCATCCCGGCCGGCAAAGTGGCGACCTACGGGCAAGTCGCCTGGCTGATCCCGCCGCCGGCCGGCGTCAACGCCGACGAGTACCGGCGGGTCGGCGCCATCTGGGTGGGGGGCGCTATGGCCAACGCCCCGGACGACGTCCCCTGGCAACGCGTGATCAACAGCCAGGGCAAGATCAGCCAGCGTCCCGGGCTGGGGCCGGCCGCCCAGCGCCAGTTGCTCGAGCAGGAAGGGGTGGTCTTCGACGCCCGGGAGCGGGTGGACCTGAAGAAGTTTGGCTGGGATGAGGACGCCGACGCCGAGCAGCCGGCGCTCTTCTGAGCGGCCCTGCGCCTCTCAACGCCGAGGCTCTCCGTGCAACTCTTCGAGCACACGGCCAACCTGCACGTCCACACCCCTTACTCGGATGGCGAGTGGTATCACGCCCAGGTCGCCGACGCGGCCCTGGCCGCCGGCCTGGACCTGGTCTGCGTCACGGACCACAACATCTGGGTGGACGGGCCGGAGCGCTATTATGAAAAAGACGGCCGGCGCGTCCTGCTCCTGGTGGGCGAGGAAATCCACGACGTCTCCCGCCGGCCGCAGAAGAACCATCTGCTGGCCTACAACCACAACCGGGAGCTGGCGCGCCTGGCGCCCAGGCCTCAGGCCCTGATCGACGCCGTCCGGGCGGCGGGCGGGCTGGCGTTTCTGGCGCACCCGTTTGACGGCTCCGTGCCCCTGATCGGCTATGAAGATATCTCGTGGGTGGATTGGGGCGTCTCCGGCTATACGGGCCTGGAGATCTGGAACTACATGTCCGATTGGGCGCGGCTGCTCACCTCGCGGTCGGCCGCCATCCGCTACGCGCTCAACCCGGAACTGGGCGTCAGCGGTCCAGCCCCGGAGACGCTGGCGCGCTGGGACGCGCTGACGGCGGCCGGCCAGCGCGTGGTGGGCATCGGCAACGCGGACGCCCACGCCAACGTCTACTCCCGCTGGGGGCTGACGCGCTGTCTCTTCCCGTACGAGTTCCTGTTTCGACAGGTGAACACGCACCTCCTGACGCGCGAGGCGCTGACGGGCGAACACCGCCCCGACCGGGACCGGCTGATGGAGGCTCTGGCGCGCGGGCACTGTTTTATTGGCTATGACGGCATTGCGCCGACGCGCGGCTTCCGGTTCACGGCCAGCGGGGACCGGGGCGCGCTGCTGATGGGCGACGAGACGACCAATCGCGGCGGCGTGACGCTTCAGATCACAGCGCCCCGCCCGGCGGCGCTGCGCGTGCTGCGCGACGGGCGCGAGGTGCTGCGCCGCGAGACCCAATCGATCACGCACGTCCTGCCGCCCGGCGAGACCGGCGTCTACCGGGTGGAGGCGCATCTGATGTTCAAAGGCCGGCCGCGCGGCTGGATCTACAGCAACCCGATTTACGTGCGCGCGTCGTAGACGTCCCGACGGGACGTCTACGACTACACCACGCCCGCCGGGGCGTCCCGACAGAAAGGATTTCTCAATATGGACCTGGGTTTGAAAGGCAAAATTGCGCTGGTCGCCGCGTCGTCGAAGGGGTTGGGCCGCGCCTGCGCCCGCGAGCTGGCCCGCGAGGGCGCGCGGGTCACTGTCTGCGCCCGCGACCCCGGCGCTCTGAACGCGGCCCGCGACGCCATCGCCGCGGAGACCGGCGCCGAGGTGTTGGCGGTGCCGGCTGACATGACCGTCGCCGCCGACATCGAGCGCGTGGTGGCCGAGACCGTCCGCCATTTCGGCGGCCTGCACATCCTGGTGACCAACGCCGGCGGGCCGCCGACCGGCTACTTCATGGACTTCGACGACGCGACCTGGCAGTCGGCCGTGAACCTGACGTTGATGAGCGCCGTGCGCCTGATCCGGGCCGCCCTGCCCCACCTGCGCCAGGCGCGCTGGGGCCGCATCATCAACATCACCAGCGTGTCGGTGAAGGAGCCGCTGGACAACCTGGTGCTGTCCAATTCCATCCGCGCCGCCGTGCACGGCCTGGCCAAGACCCTGTCCAACCAGGTCGCCCGGGACGGCGTCACCGTCAACAACGTCCTGCCTGGCTACACTCAGACCGACCGGATCAACGAGCTGGCGGCGGCCAACGCCGCGAAAACGGGCCAACCGGTTGAGGCATACCTGGCTGAGCTGGGCAAGCCGATCCCGCTGGGGCGCGTCGGCCAGCCGGAGGAGCTGGCGGCGCTGGTGGCCTTCCTGGCCTCGGAGCGGGCCAGCTACATCACCGGCGTCTCGATCCCGGTGGACGGCGGCCGCATCCGGGCGACATTCTGAGACAAAACGCGGCGCCCCGCGCTTCCCCAGGCCCCAGGCGTCGTCATGGGGCAGGGACGCGGGGCGCCGTGAAACCGGGCAAAAGGAAACCGGCCGCCGGGGTGCATTCGGGCTTTTGGGCTGACCCGTCCGCCTGTCAGACACCCATCACCCACGGCATGCCGGCGAAAGCCGGCCTCCAGGAGCAGACGCGCGCAGACGAGCGGGAGCTTCTGGGCCCCGGCCTTCGCCGGGGCGACGGTGGCAATGGTTGCGCCCAGGCGCGGCGGCCTGGCGATTGACCCCCAGCGGCGAAGGCACCCGGCCGCCGCTGCGAGCGCCCGCCGGGCGCTATTCGCCGGCGGCCAGCTCGATCAGCGGGTTCTCCAGCCCGCAGGCGAAGTCCTGGTCAACGAGCGGGAAATAGACCTTGCCGGAGACGCGCACCTTGTCCTGGTAGCCCACCACCTGCCCGCCGGCCGTGTGGACCTTCAGGTCGTCGTCGGTGTACTGGGTGGGCACATTCTCCAGCTGGTTGGCGTCTGTGCCGAACTGCACGGTGACGCCGATCCTGGCGCTGTCCACGGCCAGGACTTCGTACAACCGAAGCACCACGCTGCTGCTCTCGGTGAACTCATCCGGCAGCAGCAGATAGCCCTCCACCGCCACCCGCTGGCCGTCATTGGCCTTGTCGCACACCTGGCCGAAGGCCAGGAGCTGCCCGGCCGTCGGCGGCTCGGCCGCGCAGGCCGTCAGCGCCAGGGCAAACAACAGACCGATCATCAGGCAAGCGCGATACATAGGGACCTCCGTCGATAGGCTGTCAACGTTGCCTTGCCAAGTGTACTGGCTTAGTGCTCACGGCCTTCGAGTGTGAGTGCGACTCGGTGGGCAACGTCCTGGCCGGCAGCCAGACGGTCGGCGGGCCTGAGCCCGTTATCAGCTACACCTACAACCAACGCCGTGCGCCAGCTCATCCGCGCCGAGCAGCACGACGGCACGACCTGACCGCCCTCAGTCTTCGCCCACAAGCCAATAGTCAGTGCTACACCAGACGGACAGTGCCATTATCCTTGCAGATGGCATTCTGTTCGCGCCCCGTCGGCCAGTGCCACTATCTATGAAAAACGGGCCGAAGTCGGCCAGTGCCATTAACTTCGGCCCGTCCAGTGCCACTATCTTTGGCGTCCACTGCCAGGAACTGTGACGCCAGTGCCATTATCTTTGAGTTTCGACAGCTAGACATCCAGGTTTTTGACGTTCTTGGCGTGCGTCTGGATGAAGCGGCGGCGCGGGTCCACGGCCTCGCCCATGAGCATGTCGAAGGTCCGGTCGGCCTCGGCGGCGTCCTCGATGTCCACCAGCAGCAGCGTGCGGTTGGCCGGGTTCATGGTGGTCTCCCACAACTGCTCGGCGTTCATCTCGCCCAGGCCCTTGAAGCGCTGAATCCCGGCCCGCTCGCCGTCCTTGCCCAGACCCTTGATCACCCGGTCCTTGTCCGCATCCGAGTAGACGTACTGTACATTCTTCTTGTATTCGATCCGGTACAGCGGCGGCTGGGCGATGTACAGGTGGCCGCTCTCGATCAGCGGCTGCATGTAGCGGAAGAAGAAGGTCAGCAGCAGCGTGCGGATATGGCTGCCGTCCACGTCGGCGTCGGTCATGACGATCACGCGCCCGTAGCGCAGGCCGTCCAGCGAGAAGTTGTCGCCGATGCCGGTGCCCAGGGCCGAGATCAGGGCCTTGACCTCGTTGTTGCTCAGGATCTTGTCCAGCCGCGCGCGCTCGGTGTTGAGGATCTTGCCGCGCAGCGGCAGGATGGCCTGGAAGTGCCGGTCGCGGCCCTGTTTGGCCGAGCCGCCGGCGCTGTCGCCCTCGACGATGTAAATCTCGCACTTGGCCGGGTCGCGCTCCGAGCAGTCGGCCAGCTTGCCGGGCAGCGTCAGGCTCTCCAGCGCGCTCTTGCGGATCACCAGGTCGCGCGCCTTCTTGGCCGCCTCGCGCGCCCGGGCCGAAGTCAGACATTTCTCGATGATGGCCTTGGCCTCGCGCGGGTTCTCTTCCAGAAAAGCCCCGAAGGCCTCGCCCACCACCTGCTGGACGTAGGTCTGCACCTCCGGGTTCATGAGCTTGACCTTGGTCTGGCTCTCGAACTGCGGCTCGCGGTGCTTGATGCTGACGATGGCCGTCAGGCCCTCGCGCGTGTCCTCGCCCGAGAAGTTCGGGTCGGCGTCCTTGAGCTGGCCGCTCTTGCGGCCATAGTCGTTGATCACGCGGGTCAGCGCCGAGCGCAGGCCCGTCATGTGCGTGCCGCCGTCAACCGTGTTGATGGTGTTGGCGAAGGAGTAGACCGACTCATTGTAGGCGTCCGTGTACTGCACGGCCACCTCGATCCCCACATCCTCGATCTCTTTCTCGATGTGGACCACCGGGTGCAGCGTCGCGCGGTTGCGGTTGAGATAGCGCACGAACGACTTGATGCCGCCCTCGAAGTGGAACGTCATCTCGCGCCCGTCGCGCTCGTCCCTGAACTCGATCCACACGCCGCGGGTGACGAAGGCCATCTCGCGGAAGCGCGTCACCAGCGTCTCGAACTTGTAGTCGAGGTCCGCCTCTTTAAAGATCGTCCGGTCGAACTTGAAGGTCTGCGTCGTGCCGGTGTCGTCGGCCTTGACCTTGCCGACCGGCCGGATGGCGCCGACCGGGACGCCGCGCTCGTAGCGCTGCTGCCAGACTTTGCCGTCGCGCTTGACCTGCGTCTCCATCCACTCCGAGAGCGCGTTGACGGCCGAGACGCCTACCCCGTGCAGGCCGCCGGAGACCTTGTAGCCGCCGCCGCCGAACTTGCCGCCGGCGCCGATGACGGTCATCACCACGTCCAGGGTCTCCATCGGCCGGCCCTTGGCGTCTTTCTTGGTCGGGTGCGGGCCGATCGGGATGCCGCGGCCGTTGTCCTCCACGGTCACGCTGCTGTCCGCGTGGATCGTCACCTTGATCGTGGTGCAGTACCCGGCCAGGGCCTCGTCGATGGCGTTGTCCACCACCTCATAGACCAGGTGGTGCAGGGCTTTGATGTCCGTGCCGCCCACGTACATACCGGGGCGCTTGCGGACGTGCTCGATGCCCTCGAGCGCCTGGATAGAACTGACATCATACGTCACGGATTGGTCGGCCATTCACAACTCCCGGAGCAACGGCTTAGAACCTGTCTCTAAACCTCAGCCGAGGCGTCGCCGACGGCACTGCCGTCGGCTATCGGGCGGGTTTAGAGATAAGCTCTTAAGTCCGAAATGTACACCGAATTGGGTTACAGGGCGAGCGCGCGGGCGCAGCGCTTCAGGCGGCGGCCCGCTGGTCGCGCAGCGCCTGCTGCATCTCCACCCACCAGCGGTACCGGTCTTTGTAGAAGACAAAGGTCGCCGCGATCAGGGCCGTGGAGACCAGCGCGTGGCCGGCCAGGCCGATCAGCAGCCACCACGAGTCGGCGCGCGGCAGGCTCCAGACGAAGCCCAGGCCGAGGTTCACCAGCGTCACCGCGACGAACAGCCCGGTGGTCTGCGGCAGGCTGGCCTGCGCCAGGCGCACGCTGTCCCACACCGCGCCGAGCAGGCCCCGGCGCTGAAGCACGATGCCGGGCAGCGCGAAGGCGCCGAACAGCATCACCCACAACACCAGCGTGGCGCCCAGGAGGCCGACCAGATCGCGCAGCAGCGGGCTGAACGCGCCCAGCGTGAGCGCCATCACCGTCGTCGGCGCGCCGACCAGGAACGTGGCCAGGACGGCCAGCAGCGCCAGCGCCGTGATCCGCGCCCAGTCCCCCCACACCTGGCGCAGCAGCAATCCCAGGTCGATGCGCGCGTCGCGCACCTGCTGCGCGACGCCGCCGAAGTACAGCGCCCCCAGCAACAAACCGATGAGCGTCAACGCCCCGAAGAGGACCAGGTAGGCCAGGTAGCTCTCCACCAGCCAGGTCGGGGCGGCGCCCCACGGGGTGACGTTGGGCCGCTGCGCGGCCAGCAGGGCCGGGACGCCGAGCGGCGTGGTGCTGAGCGCCGCGAGCAGGTTGATGGGTTCCGTCTGCGACGCCAGGGATTGCTGCAGGCTGTCCACCAGGGCCTGGAAGATCTCCGCGTCCGCCGGCGAGAGCGAACCGCCCAGCCAGCGCAGCGTGTCCTCCAGGAGCTGCCTCGGTTGCGCCGACACGTGCGGGCCGAGCCACAATAACAGGTCCAGCGCCAACGGCAGCAGGATCAGGCCCAACTGCGCGTTGACGGTCTCAAACCCGGCAGTCAAAGAAGCCACGACCCCGAGCGGCGGCTCGGGGGGCCGCGAACGGCGTGCGGGAGCAGTCACAGCCTTTAATTTTACCACACCTGTTCTAGGTCATGGAGCCGGAAAAACGCGATTTTTTGGCTGATTCTGGGGCTTTTGGCGCGTCCCCCCAACGCGGGTGACGCGCGCCGTAGGCCAGGCGGAGGTTGACCCTGACCGGCCGCCTGGCTACAATCAGGCGCGGTCGTCGTCCGCCAAACCGACGCGCCAGGAGGGGGCAACTCACGACTTTGAGACGAGCAACCCGATGGAACAATTTGTCATCGAAGGCGGCCGCCCCCTGCGCGGCGCCGTCGTCCCCTCCGGCAACAAGAACGCCGCCCTGCCCCTGCTGGCCGCCTGCCTGCTGACCGAAGAGCCCGTGGTGCTCCACAACCTGCCCGGCATCCGCGACGTCGAGACGATGCGCCAGCTGATCGGCGACCTGGGCGCGACCGTCGACGAGCTGGCGCCCCACACCTGGCGCGTCCAGGCGGCCGCCATCCGCAAGGCCCGGCTGGACCCGGACCTGTGCCGCCGCATCCGCGCCTCTATTCTGCTGGCCGGGCCGATGCTGGCGCGTTACGGCGAGATCGAACTGCCGCCGCCGGGCGGCGATGTCATCGGCCGGCGCCGCGTGGACACGCACCTGCTGGCGCTCGAGGCGCTGGGCGCCGAGATCACCCACGACGAGGCGCAGTTCGTCATGCGCGCCCGCTCCCTGCAGGGCCGCACCGTGCTGCTCGACGAAGCCAGCGTCACCGGCACCGAGAACGCCATCATGGCCGCCGTGCTGGCGCGCGGCGTCACCGTCCTGCGCAACGCCGCCTCCGAGCCGCACGTCCAGGAGCTGTGCCACTTCCTCAACCGGCTGGGCGCCCGCATCGACGCCATCGGCTCCAACACGCTCACCATCCAGGGCGTCGACCGCCTGCACGGCGGCGAGCACACTATCGGCGCCGATTACCTGGAGGTGATGTCGCTGGTGGGAGCGGCGGCCGTCACCGGCGGCGAGATCCGCATCCAGCGCGCCGGCGCCCAGCACCTGGACATGATCGGCCTGGTCTTCGGCCGGCTGGGCGTGCGCTGGGAAGTGGACGGCGACGACCTGCTCGTGCCGGCCGACCAATCGCTGACCATCGTCCCCGACCACGGCGGCGCCATCCCCGAGATCAAAACCAACGTCTGGCCCGCCTTCCCCACCGACCTGACCAGCATCGCCATCGCCATCGCCACCCAGGCCGCCGGCTCGGTGCTGTTCCACGACTGGATGCACTCCGGGCGCATGTACTTCACCGACAAACTGGTGCAGATGGGGGCGCGCATCATCCTGGCCGACCCGCACCGCTGCCTGGTGCAGGGCCCCAACCGCCTGCAGGGCGAGAAGCTCGAGTCGCCGGACATCCGCGCCGGCATGGCGCTGCTGCTGGCGGCCCTGTGCGCGCGCGGCACGTCCGTCATCCGCAACATCGGCCAGATCGAGCGCGGCTACGAGCGCATCGACGAAAAGCTGCGCGGGCTTGGTGCTAAAATAGAGCGCGTCTCAGTCTGAAGCCAACGCACGGGCCGGCGGCCCCGCCGAGCCTCTCGTTCCAACGCAGGAGAAACCATGAGCACGAAGATCACAGCCATCCGCGCGCGGGAAATCCTGGATTCGCGCGGCAACCCGACCGTGGAAGCGGACGTCGTCCTGGAGAACGGCGCCGTCGGCCGCGCGGCCGTGCCGTCCGGCGCCTCCACCGGCCAGCACGAGGCCCTGGAACTGCGCGACGGCGATAAGAAGCGCTATCTGGGCAAGGGCACCACGCAGGCTGTCCGCAATGTGCACCAGCACATCGCCCCCGCCCTGCTCGGGTTCGACGCCGCCGACCAGGCGGGGCTGGACAAGAAGATGCTGGAGCTGGACGGCACGCCCAACAAGTCCCGGCTGGGCGCCAACGCCATCCTGGCCGTCTCCATGGCGGCGGCGCGCGCGGCGGCCGGCCCCAGGCCGCTCTATCAATACCTGGGCGGCGACGACGCCCGCGTGTTGCCGGTGCCGATGATGAATGTCCTCAACGGCGGCGCGCACACGGGCTGGAGCACCTTTCCGTTCCAGGAATTCATGCTCGCCCCGGTCGGCGCCGCCTCCTTCCGCGAGGCGCTGCGCTGGGGGGCCGAGTGCTACCACGCCCTGAAGAGCGTGCTCAAGGAGAAGGGCCTGGCCACCGGCGTCGGCGACGAGGGCGGCTTCGCGCCGGCCATCACCGACCTGGAAGAGGTGATCAAAGTGCTGATCGCGGCCATCGAGAAAGCCGGCTACAAGCCCGGCGATGACATCGTCCTGACGCTCGACCCGGCCGTCAGCGAGCTTCACAAGGAGGACGGCAAGTATCACCTGGGCCAGGATCAGGCGCTCACCAGCGGCGAGATGGTGGAGCTGTGGGCGCGCTGGCGCAAGTTCTACCCCATCGTCTCGATCGAGGACGGCATGGCCGAGGACGACTGGGCCGGCTGGAAGCAGCTCACCGACGCCCTCGGCAGCCACACGCAGCTGGTGGGCGACGACCTGTTCGTCACCAACGTCGAGCGCCTGGGCCGCGGGATCAAAGAGGGCATCGGCAACTCGATCCTGATCAAGCTCAACCAGATCGGCTCGGTCACCGAGACCCTCGCCGCCATCAAGATGGCGCACGCCGCCGGCTACACGGCCATCATCTCGCACCGCTCCGGCGAGACCGGCGATACCTTCATCGCCGACCTGGCCGTGGCCCTGAACACCGGCCAGATCAAAACCGGCGCGCCGTGCCGCAGCGACCGGGTGGAGAAATACAATCAGTTGCTGCGGATCGAGGAAGAACTGGGCCCGCGCGCCGTGTATGCCGGGCGGAACGCCTTCAAGAAATGATCGTGAGCGGCAGTGGGTGACGGGCGACGGCGGCGGCCGCCCACCCGTCACCCGCCGCCGGTTTCATCCGCCAGCCTCTTAATAACCACCATCGTCATATCGTCGAACGCCTCGACGCTGCCGACGTGCGCCTGGACGGCGGCCTCCACCACGGCCATCACCACGTGCGCGGACTGTTGCCGCGTCTGGTCCATGATCTCGCGGACGCGCGCCAGCCCGAACTCGCGCCGGTCGAGGTCGATGGCGTCGGTCAGGCCGTCGGTGTACAGGAGCACGACGTCGCCCGGCTCAAAGACCACCTCGTGCTCCTGGTACAGGTACTCGGCGAAGACGCCCAGCGCCGCGCCGCGCGCCGGCAGCGCAAACGGCTCGCCGCCGGCGGAGCGCACCATCAGCGGCGGGTTGTGGCCGGCGTTGGCGAACACAAAGCGCCCGCTGGCCGGCTCCCATACCCCATAGAACACCGTCACAAACTGCTGGGACCGGGCGTCCGCCAGGATCAGCTCGTTGACGCGCGTCAGCGTCGCCGCCGGCGAGATGCGGCTCATGGCCGCCGAGCGCAGCAGCGTGCGGGAGAGCGCCATGAACAGGGCCGCCGGCACGCCCTTGTCGGCGACGTCGGCGATGGCGATGCCCCAGCGCTCGACGCCGTCCGGCGAGCGCAGCCGGATGAAGTCATAGAAATCCCCGCCTACCAGCCGCGCGGAACGATAGAAGGCGGCCAGTTCCCAGCCCGGCGCCTGCGGGCAGGCCTCCGGCAGGAAGCTGGCCTGGATGTCGCGGCCCAGCGCCATCTCCTGCTCCAGCCGCTGCTGTTGGGCCACCTCGTGCGCCAGCGCCGCGCTCTCCATCGCCATGGCCAGCTGGTGGGCGATGCCGTTCAGGATATTCAGGCGCCGGCCCAGCCCGGGCAGGTGCGCCACCACCAGCGCGCCGCGCAGGTCCTGGCGCGCCCACAGCGGCCAGACCATCGTCAGCTCCACCCCAAACGCCTCCGCCAGCGCCGGCGGCAGCCAGCACAGCGTCGAGCCGCTGGCCGGCACCACCGGGTCCACCCCCAGGTCGGCGGCGGTGGCCGCCTGGACGCCGCCGTCCACCCGGGCCAGGCCGACCGAATGGCCGAGCCGGAACCGGTCGGCGGCGTGGTCCCAGTGGAAGATCGCCACCCGGTCCACCCCCACGAGCATCGGCGTCAACCGCACCACGGTCTCCAGCGATTCGTCCAGCGTCGCCTGCCCGGCGACCGCCTCGGCCACCTGCAGCAGGGCGGCGTTCACCCAGGCCTCCTCCTGCTGGGCCTCGTCCAGCAGGGCGCTCTCCAGCGCCAGCGAGGCCTGATTGGCGATGCCGCCGATCAGGCGGATGCGGTGCGTGGTGAAGGGCATCTCGCCCGCCGCCTGCCCCACCACCAGCGCGCCGTGCACCTGGCCGCGGACCCACAGCGGCAGCAGGATGGCGACCCCGTCGAGCAGCACCCGCAACGGCTCCGGCGCGGCATCGTCCGGATCGACGACGACCGGCTCCTGGCTGGCGATCATCTCGGCCAGCCGGGGCCAGTCGGCGGGGCCGACGCCGGCCGGCAGAACCGGGGCGGGCACGTCGCCGGAATGATGATAGGCGCGCAGGGTGTAACGGTCCTCGTCGGCCAGCAACACCAGGCACCAGTTCACGCCCACCAGCATCGGGGTCACGCGCACCACGGTCGTCAGCGCCTCCTCCAGGCCCGTCGCCTGGGCCATCGCCTCGGCCACCTGCAGCAGGGCCGTGCTCACCCAGGCCTGCTCCCGCTGGGCCGTGTACAGCCGGGCGTTCTCGATAGCCACCGAGGCCTGCGCCGCGAAGGCCGTGATGAGCTCGGCCTCCTCGGTCGGGAAGCGCTCGGCCCCGATCCGGTCGACGACCAGATAGCCGAGGTGCTCCTCCTGGAGCACCAGCGCCACCGCCACGCAGGCGTGCGGGTCGGGCAGGTCGAACAGGGCGTGGTAGGCGCGCTGCTGGTCCAGCTCGGCGAAGGCGACGGCCGTGGTCGGCGCCGCGCCGCGCGGGAAGAGCGGGATGTCCACGGGCTGGCCGAGCTGGGCGTCGAACGGCAGGCCGCGCGGGGCGCGCACCGCCCGCAGGCACAGCTCGCCCAGGTCGTTCACCAGCAGGATCGAGGCGACGTCGTAGCCGACGACGCGCGCCAGGCCGCTCAGGATCAGGTCCAGCACCCCGTCCAGGCTCAGCGTGGAGGTGAGCGCCGACGAGACCTCGCGCAGGGTCTCGGCCAGGCGGCGGCGGCGGCGCTCGGACTCGAACAGGCGGGCGTTGCGCACCGCCACGGCGAGGGTGTCCGCCAGCGTCTGGAGAGTCTGAAGATCGTCGGCGGTGAACGCGCCCGGCTGTTCCGATTGCACGTCGAAGACGCCGAGCAGGTGCCCGGCCATCACCAGCGGCGCCGCCATCTCGGTGCGCGTGTCGCCCAGGCCGGGCCCGGGGAAATAGCCGGCGTGCTCCAGCACATCGCGCACCAGCGCCGGTTTCTGGGTGCGCGCGACTGACGCGATCAGGCCCTCGCCGTCCAGGTCATAGGCCAGCGGCTGATGGCCGTAGCGCGCCTGCCAGGCCTCGGAGCCGGCGCGGAACACCAGCCGGCCCTCCTGCAGCAGAAAGACGCGCGCCCGGGTGTAGCCGAAGCGCTCCTCCACCAGGTCCAGCACATCTTCGAGGACGTCGTCCAGTTCCAGGGTGGAGACGACGGAACGCGAGGCCTGGGCCAGGGCCGCCAGCTGCTCGGCGCGGCGCTGCTCGGCCGCGTACACCTGCGCCTCCAGGGTCGCAAACGCGATCTGGGCCGCCAGCGACTCGAACAGCGACTGGACGGCCTCGTCAAAAACCGCTTTCTGGCTCTGGACGTTGAGGACGCCCAGCACCTGGTCCTCGATCCGCAGCGGCACGGCGATCTCGTTCAGCTGGCCGCCGGCGCGCGGCTCGGCCTCGTCGCCGGGCAGTTCCTCGCGAATCACGGTCTGCTGCGTCTGGGCCGCCTGGCCCACCAGGCCGGCGCCCACCGGCACCACGCGGGGCTGGCCTTTCCAGTCAGAGCGGGTGGTGGCCGCCAGGCGCAGCTCCTGATCTTCCAGGACAAACAGGTTCACCAGGTACTCGCCGAACTGCTCGCTGACCAAGTCCACGGCCTGGCGGTAGAAGGCCGGCAGCGGCTGAAGGACGTTGATGCGGCGGGCGATCTCGGCCAGGAGCTGGAGCTGCGCGGCGCGGCGCTGGGTCTGCTCGAACAGGCGCGCGGCCTCCAGGGCGGCGGCGGCGTTGTTGGCGACGATGGTCAACAGGCGCAGGTCGCTTTCTGAAAAGGCGGCCGGGCGCCGGCTCTGGATCGCCAGCGCCCCGAGGACCCGGTCGCCGGCCAGCATGGGCACGAACACGGCCGAGCGCGGCGGGTCCGGCGCCAGGTAACGCGGCCGGGCGGGCAGACGGCTCATCTCGGCCTCGAAATCCCGCACAAGCAGCGGCTGGCGGCTCTCGCGCATCCAGCCGACGATGCCGAGCGAGCCGGGTGTGAGGCGCACATCCATCGGCGGCCGGGGCTCGCCATCGACCACCCAGATCAGCATCCGGTAGCGGTCGCTCTCGAACAGGCCGAGCTGGAAGAGGGTCGTGTCAACGATCCGGCCGGCCTGCTGGTAGATCAGCTCGGCCAGGCGCGTGGTGTCCAGGCGGGCGTTGAGGATGGCGCGGCCGAATTCGGCCAAGTGGGTGAGCTCGGCCAGGCGCGCTTCCAGCGCCCGGCGCGACTGCCAGCGGCGGTAGAGCAGATAGCCGGCCGCGCCCAGCACCACGGCCAGAATGAGGAGATATAGCTCGACCGGGGTCTCAGACACTGGCGTCGCGAATTAACGGGCGCGGCCAGCGGCCGCTCGCGTCGGCTAAGTGGGTTCGCCGCGCACCAGGCGCACGAACCGGCGCTTGCCGACCTGGACGACCGTCTCGCCATCGAACTCCAGCCGGGCGGCCACATCCACCACCGGCCGGCCGGCGACTTTGACGCCCTTTTGCTCGATGAGACGGCGCGCCTCGCTCTTGGAGGCGGCGAGTTTGTGAGCGGCCAGGAAATCCACCACCAGCGGCGCGCCGGCCACGGTCAGGGTCTCCATCTCGTCCGGCAGCGCGCCCTTCTGGAAGATGGTCTGGAAATGCGCCTCGGCCGCCGCCGCCAGGTCGTCGCCGTAGAAGATGCTCACGATCTCGCGCGCCAGCGCCATCTTCACGTCGCGCGGATGGCGCGCGCCGTCGGCCAAGCCGGCCTCGATCGCCGCAATCTCGTCCGGCGTCAGGCGCGTCACCAGCCGGAAGTAGATCGGCATGGCGGCGTCCGGGATCGACATCACCTTGCCGTACATGTCGTCCGGGCCGCTGTTAATCGGGATAACGTTGCCCGTGGACTTGGACATGCGCTTGACGCCGTCGGTGCCGGGCAGGATGCCCGTGATCACGCCGACCAGCGGCCGCTGGCCCAGGGCCTCCTGCAGCTTGCGCCCGGCGACGATGATGTTGAACAGCTGGTCGGTGCCGCCCACCTGCACATCGGTCTGCATGGCCACGGCGTCGTAGCCCTGCATCAGGGCGTAGAACGTCTCGTGCAGGTAGATCGGCTCGCCGGCCTCCAGGCGCCGGGCGAAGTTCTCGCGCACCAGGAACTGCTGGACCGTGAAGTGCTGGCCCAGCCGGATCATGTCGAGCAGCGACAGCTCGGATAACCATTGGCCGTTGTAGCGGACCAGGGTCTTCTCGCGGTCGAGCACGCGGTAGGCCTGCTCGGCGTAGGTCCGGGCGTTCTCGGCCACCTGCTCCTGGGTGAGGACCGGCCGCGCCTTGTTCTTGTCGGAGGGATCGCCGACCAGGGCCGTGTAGCTGCCGATCAGGAAAGTCACCTCGTGCCCCAGGTCCTGGAACTGGCGCAGCTTGCGCATGGTGATGGTGTGGCCCAGGTGCAGGTCGGTGGAGGTGGGGTCGTAACCGCAATAGACGCGCAGCGGGCGGCCGGAGGCCGCCGATTCCGCCAGGCGCTCGCGCAGTTCGCGCGCCATGGTCTGTTTGAGCTGCTCATCGCCATACTCGGTGCCCTGCATCAGCAGGGCGACTTGCTCGTCCAGGGTCATAGGTTTCGCTCGCGCTGTGAGATAACGGGATTGTACCTCACCTCACCCCCCCGCCCCTCTCCGCCAGCTGTGTCGGTGGAGAGGGGCGGCGCGCGGCGCCGGGGAGGGAGGTGAGGTCTAGTACCAAGACCCTACGCCTGTCTCCCGGCCCGGCCGCCTATACTTAAAACCGGAATCGATCGATTGGACACCATGCGACACTCGTCCGCCCGCGCCGTCATCCCCCTCAGCCTGGCCGCCCTTCTGCTCGCCGGCGTCGGCGTCGCCCTGGCGACCAACACCTGGAGCGCCGTCGGCAGCGGCATTGCCGACCCGGACGGCGAAGTCTATGCGCTGGCGTTGTCCGGCGCCAGCGTCTACATCGGCGGGGAGTTCCAGAACGCGGGCGGCGACGCCGACGCCGACAACGTGGCCGTCTGGGACGGGGCCGCCTGGCGGGCTCTGGGGACCACGCCCCTGGACGGGGAGGTGAATGCCCTGGCGGTCTCGGGCACTAATGTCTACGCCGGGGGAGCCTTCGAGGACGCCGGCGGCAACTCGAACGCCGATTTCATCGCCCGCTGGGACGGCGCCCAGTGGCAGTCGCTCGGCGCCCCGGTGCTGAGCGGGACCGCCCCGGCGGTCTACGCTATCGCCGTCACCGGCACCAGCGTCTATGCGGGCGGCGATTTCCTGGACCTCGGCGGCGCGAACGGCGATTTTATCGCCCGCTGGAACGGCAGCGCCTGGAGCGCCCTGGGAAGCACGCCGCTCAATGCCCCGGTCCACGCCCTGGCCGTCACCGGCGCCAGCCTCTACGCGGGCGGCGATTTCCTGGACCTCGGCGGCGCGAACGGCGACTTTATCGCCCGCTGGGACGGCAGCGCCTGGAGCGCGCTGGGCGCCACGCCCCTTAACGGTCCGGTGCGGGCCATCGCCGTCGTCGGCGCGGACGTGTACGTCGGCGGCAGCTTCACGGACGCCGGCGGCGACCCGAACGCCGACTACGTGGCGCGCTGGGACGGCGCACAATGGCGCGCGCTCGGCAGCGGCGTGACCGGCGAGGTGCGCGCCCTGGCCGCGATGGGGACGACCGACCTGTTCGTCGGCGGAAGTTTTACCTCAGCCGGCGGCAACGGCCTGGCCCGGCGCGTCGCCCGCTGGAACGGCCTCGGCTGGCTGGCCCTCAGCCCGACCGTCAACGACGCGGTGTACGCTCTGGGCGTCACAGGCGCGCAGGTCTACGTCGGCGGGCGCTTCACGGACGCCGGCGGGCTGGCCAACGCCGACCGGATCGCGCGCTGGGAGGTCGCCCCCGCCATCCCCGCCAATGCCGCCCCCAGCGCGGCCGACGACACCGCGACCGTCCGGGAAGACACCGCTGTGACCATCGCCGTCCTGACCAACGACACGGACCCCAATCCCGGCGACGCGCTCAGCGTCATCGCCTTCAGCGGGCTTTCCAACGGGACGGCCACCACGCCCGACGGCCAGAGCGTCCTCTTCACGCCGGCGGCCGACTTCAACGGCGCGGCCGGTTTCACCTACACGGTCCAGGACACCGGCGCCCTCACCGACACGGCGCGCGTCACCGTGACCGTGCAACCCGTCAACGACCCGCCCAGCCTCAGCCTCGGCCCGGACCCGGTCATCAACGAGGACACCGGCGGGCTCCAGACCGTGACCGGCTGGGTGAGCAACCCCTCGCCCGGCCCGGCCGACGAGATCGCCGCCGGCCAGACCGTCACCTGGTCCAGCGGCTACTCCAACCCGGAGTTGTTTGTCATACCCCCCAGCGTGGACGCCGCCGGCACGCTGACCTACCAGATCCAGACCAATAACCTCTTTGGCGTCGCCGTCATCACCGTGACCGCCGTCGACACCGGCGGCGCGGACAACGGCGGCGTGAACTTCCGGCTCTATCCGGCCTACCTCGTCATCAACCCGGTCAACGACCCGCCCGCCTTCACCCCCGGCCCGGACCAGGCCGTGAACGAGGACGCCGGCCCGCAGACCGTGGCCGGCTGGGCCAGCAACATCAGCGTCGGCCCGGCCAACGAGGCCGGCCAGACCGTGACCTTCGTGGTCACGAACACCAACAACGCCCTGTTCAGCGCTCAACCGGCGGTGGCGCCGAACGGCACGCTGACCTTCACGCCGGCCGCGAACGCCTTCGGCTCGGCCACAGTCACGGTCACCATCCGCGACGATGGCGGCACCGCCAACGGCGGCGACGACACCGGCAACACCGCGACCTTCACCCTCACGGTCAACCCGGTCAACGACCCGCCCGCCTTCACCCCCGGCCCGAACCAGGCCGTGAACGAGGACGCCGGCCCGCAGACCGTGGCCGGCTGGGCCAGCAACATCAGCGTCGGCCCGGCCAACGAGGCCGGCCAGACCG